>DATAPE010000117.1:0-26645 GCA_036265345.1 Actinomycetota bacterium | reverse complement strand
GTGCTTGCGATTCTAGGAGCCAGTTCTCCCTGCCTGAAAGACCGGCTCCTAATATGAGTCAGACCGCGCCGCGGCTGCAGCGTGGGGGGCAGCTACGAGATGATCGCGTCGACGAGGCCATCTCGAACGACCAGAAGAGATCCTTTCGCGAGGCGGATCCAGCCAGCCTCATCTGAAAGAAGCTCGGTCGCCACCAAGGTTGCCCGTTCATCTGGAGCCTTGATCTCGTCCAAGCCGATCGAGTATCCCTCCTGCTCCAGACTCACCAGGCGGCCTCCGAACGGGGGGCTCCTTTCAAGGTAGTAGAGGGAGTCATCCGCGTAGGCCCACAACGTCGTTCCATCGCTGAGCAAGAAATTGAATCTCCCTAATGGCCGAACCCGCTCGGCGGCGCCCCTAAGTGCGTGAGGGAACTCTTCGTCATCCGCATCCGACACCTGATCCATCAGCCAAAGGAAAGCGTGCTCGGAATCAGTCTTCCCTTTCGCGGGCCGGCTCACGGCCATCTCGAAGATCCCCCGAACAGTTCCGTTGTGTGCGAAGGCATACTCCTGTGCTCCACGAACATCGCGAAAGGGATGAGTGTTGGTTCCATCACGTGGGCCGACGTTGGCATACCGAACGTGGCAGACAAAGATTGGACTTTGCACTGTCTTAACCCGCTCGATCGCTGAAGAAGGAGCGCCCATCAGATCCTGAGCGTCCTTGACGATCTCGAGCTGCCCCCGGGGCCAGAACGCGAACCCATAGCCGTCTGGGTTCTCCGCCGCACGATGCCGCCATTCCTTGAAAGAAAAGGCGATGTTCACTGGTCTATTGGCGGCAACTCCCAGCAGCTGGCACATAATTCTGAGCTTTGCAGGTCCCTTTGATGCCTGCAACCTTTCAGACTCAGTGACTCAACCAGGATCTACATATAACCCTTTCAGAGGAAGCAAGAAGCCTGGAAGAACGACTGGGGCATGCAGAGTCGGTCGCCCCTTTCGTTCGAATCCTGCCGGGGGCACGGAGCGCGCAGCGCGGGCGACCGCTTCCGTTCGGCGCTCGCGGGCCAGCTGCATCTCGTCTCCAAGACCATCCGAGTTAGCCATGTTCTTTGAAATGAGCATGTCCGATAGTTAGAAAATGAGCGAGCCATGCCGCAGCTGAGTTCCTAGGCGTTCACAGAGAGGTGAGATTGTGAGGTTGAGGCTAGCAGCGGTCCTGATCGGGCTCGCGATCCTCCCGGCTGGCGTCGGGGTTGCGTACGCACTATCCGGCTCGACACGGTCCGCCTCGAAAACCGTCGAAAGCAAGCACGACGATGCGGCCAAGAACACCAGGAGTCATGGCGCCGCGGTTTCCGCTGCCGCGCACTGTCGCCTCAAAGGGGCGGCTCACGGCGCGCTCGTGCGCTCGGTGGCGGCTAACAAGAGCGCAACGCCGGCTGGATCCAGATCCGCCTGCCTCGCGGCCGGGGGTCAACCTAAGATTGGCCCTGGGAACTCCACCCACGACAAAGCCCACGAGCCTCGAGGGGACCGCCCGGAAGCGCACTGACTCAAACCGAGCGCCGGATATTTGGGAGCTGCTTCCCGCGGTCTTGTGCGGTGTGCAGGCATGCTCGGGGAACATAAAAGAAAGGTCCTGCCTGGGGCTCCGCGAGCCACCCGCAGGACCATGACTCACTGTGCCACGCTAGCTTGCAATCGGAGGAAGCAGCGCGGCGATCAGCGCGTCCGCAATCCAACGGCCGTATCGTTCGGGCTCCCATCCTCGCTGGACCACCAAAAGGTCGTAAAGCTCCACTGAGTTGTAGGTCCACAACACTTCACCTGCCTCCTCGAGTGAAATGTCGGGTCGTAGATGACCACCTTGGTGCAAGTGCTGAGCAAACCCCATCATGCCCGCGAGGCGCTCGCCCACCATCTGTTCCCAAACTGCGGCGGCATCCTCGTGACTGGCTGCGGCTGACCTGATAAGGAGCTGCAAGGTTCCAGCACGAGGGCCAGCTGACGCCAGGTGTTCGCCGTAGATGCGCAGCTTTCGCCTCGGGTCGGGCTCACCGTGGATGATGGCGACTAACTCACGCTGAAGCATCGGTATCGGCTCGTCGTCGCCGACGATCGCAACGTCAAAGACGCCTTTGAGAAGCCGAGCCTTGTTTCCGAACAGTTTGTAGACGGTTGCTACCGACACTCCCCCCGCCTCGGCCACCGCGGCGATGGTGGTTCCGGGGTACCCGCGAGCCAGGAACAGCCTCCGGGCAGCGTCCAGGACGGATCGCCGCGTCAATTTGGCCTGCTCCCGTCGCAGGGCCGAGTCATATCTGTGGGCGGGCTTGACAGCTTGAGCCATTGAGTAGAGACTCCTCTATCGAATAGTGTCTACTATACCCAACTGGGGTTGGGGGAGGAGGATTTCGTGGCATATGCGTTTTTCTACGACGTGCCTGGTGACGAGCGCGTTTACGGACAGGTGAAAGCCGAGATCGGGAACGAGCAGCCCGAGGGGCTCATCCTTCAGCTGGTGGAGAAGCGACGCGAGGGTGGACTGCGCCACTTCAACGTGTGGGAGTCAAAGGAAGATTGGGAGCGCTTTCAGCAAACTTCTGTTCGCCCGGCGGTGGCCACGGTTCTGTCCAGGATCGGCGTGACGGAAGCTCCACCACCGCCTCGGGTAGAAGAAATGGATCTCGTCGACTTCGTTCCGCACTCATGACATTCCGACTCGTGGATAGATCTGGTACGGCATGATCGGGGCTGCTAATTCCAGGGGTCTCCCCTGAGGTCGGGCTGCTCATAGTAGAAAGAGGTTCCGTGAGTCCTGCAGACCTTCTTGTGGATGCTTTCGGCAGGATCCAACGCATCGTTCATCGCGTGGTTGAGGACCTGACGGCCGAGCAGCTTGCGTTTCGCCTCGACAGCGAAGCTAACTCGATCGCCTGGCTCGTTTGGCACTTGACTCGGATCCAGGACGACCATGTTGCAGATGCGGCAGGTACGGAGCAAGTTTGGACGTCCGATGGATGGGCGACGCGCTTTGCTCTTCCATTGCGTGGGTCCGATACGGGATATGGGCACTCGCCGGAGGACGTCGCGGCAGTCCGGGTTGAGTCGCCGGAGCTGCTCACCGAGTATCACGACGCAGTGCACAGTCAGACGATTGCGTACGTCAAGCAGCTCTCCGAGGCCGACCTGGAGCGCATCATCGACGAGTCGTGGGATCCTCCGGTTTCGCTCGGTGTACGGCTTGTGAGCGTGGTAGCAGACGATCTTCAGCATGCGGGTCAGGCAGCCTTCGTACGAGGAATCCTCAACCGCAGCTAACCCCGCTTGTCCTCCAATTCGACAGCCAAACGGTCAAGGGACACCGTCGCCTCACGGCAAGAGCTTCAGATCACAAGCGCGGTCGCCAATCAAGCTCCGTGATCTGACCAGTGTGGGGCGGACGGCTCAACAAGGTGTCGTGCTTGCGTGAGGGCCGGACGGTGTGAATGTCGTGATTGCCGACCACGAACGCGATGAGTGAACCGTTCGGTGCCCACGCTGGGCTGCGGCCCGCAGTCACCAAGGAAGGCCTCTGACCCATGGCCCCTATCTTCCAGATCTCACCGGCCGACAGGAGATCGCCCACCTCGGGCCCGCGCACGAAGACCAGCCTTCGCCCTCCTGGAGCCCAATCGACTTGTCCCTCGGTTGCATGGTTGTTGGTAAGCCGGCGCCGGTAGCCTCCATGCGGTCCCATGATGAAAAGGTCATTTTGCTTATGCAGGCGCGCCCCCACGACCAATCGGTTCCGGCTTGACCAATCCAGCGTGTACTCAGCGCGGTGCTTGGTGTTGATCCGCTCTAGGTGAGTCCCGTCGCGATGAACGATGAAAACGTTTCCTCGGCCGGGCCCATAGAAGTAGCGCGACTTGATGAATGCTATCCGGCGACCGTCTGGCGACCACGCGGGGGACCACACACAACAATCCTGCCCGGGACGGAACAAGACTTTTCTGTGTGACCCATCTGCCCGCACGGTAGCGATTTTCGTACCAAAACCACACTCGATCGGACAGTTGGCGTCGACGTACGCCAGACGGTGACCGTCGGGCGACCAGTCACCTGCTCCGTAATCACACCCGTAATCGCACTTCTCAAGTACCCGACGAGCTGTGCCATCACGGTTGATCGTCTCGAGGAAGCTTGAGGTCACTCCGGAGGGCTGCTTGAAGGACGTGAACACAAACCCTCGGTTGCCTCCTCGAAACGACGCGTGAGCCGGACTTGCCGACCAGAGAAACGCGACGCCCCAAGGGAGAATCAAGGCGAAGCACAGCAGAGTCAACAGCGAGCGTTTCATACGGTTGTTCATCGGACCCCCCTCTGTACCGCCGATTTTCTCTTCAGACGCTATGCATGGAGGGATGGGTTGAACAGTGATTTACACCGCGGCGAAGGCATCCTTTTACCTACTCAGCCTTCCTCGGTCCCGGTGGCTTACAGCTACACGCGGTGTACGAACATCTCCTCGCGCATCTCCCACGTTTCACCGTCATCGGTCGAACGCACGCTGCGCCAATGGAAGCTCTCTGGAGTGATGTCGGAAAATATCCAGTGCATGGATGTCCCTCTGCGTCAGTTCCACGCATGACGATCTCGGCGCCTTCTCGGCGTGCTACAAAGGAACGCACGCTCGCGTAGACAGGTCCGTTCCACGTGACGTTCCAGGCGTTGGCGTTGGGATCGTAGACGCGCAGGGTCGTGCCGTACTCCCCTTCAGTATGACCATATTGCTCTCGCTCGAGACGGGATGGGACGATCCAGATGTCCTGGACGGCGCGGCCCTCCAGGACCCAGGCGAAATGCCACTCGCCTTGGGCTCGACGCCAATTGCCTTCCCCATCCTGTCCTCGCCAATCGATCGCCCACGTTCCGACAAACTGTCCGAACAACATCAATTCATCTTCCAGGCCTGGGAAAGGAGCCTCCGCGAAGAGAGCGTCGGCCGCTCGATCGATCGCTACCGTGTCGCCTGTCATGGATGCCTCCCAGCACGAGTCTGTCCACCGGACGAATACCGACGGGCATGATGCGCGCCTGTCAGCATGATGGCTAGAAGATTGATGCTGGGTTGGGGAGCAGCCCTGCCTCGTTCATGGTGGTGGGCCGAGCCATACGAACACTAGGATTCAGAAATGGCAACACTCGTAAAACGGGCCATCTTCGCAAGAGATGGTTGCGCGGTGCATGACGTTTCCTGTGTCGGACAAGAGTCGCGATCATGGTCGCCGCCAGAGCGATCCAGCGGCTTCGGTCTCGTCTTCATCCAGCAAGGCGCATTCGTACGCCGATCGAACGCGGTCGAAGCAGTGATGGATCCCGCGGTGGCCTACTTCGAGAAAGCCGGACAGGAACAGCAGGTCGCCCATCTCCCTGGAAGGGAAGACCGCTGCACAGCACTCAGCTTCACTTCTAGCTTCCTTGCATCGATGTGGGGAGGGAATGTAGATGTGCCGGAAACCCCAGTATTCATCGGTCCCGACACGATGCTTGCTCACCGGCTCCTGCTGACCCGCGGCGTGGAACCTATCGAGCAGATGGTGCACGTCGTCGGAAGCGTCATCGCACGCATCGAGCCGACCAGGCTGACCTCGGGACGGCCTTCCACTGCAAAGGCTCGACGGCGGATCGTCGAGGGGGCCCGAGAGGCTCTCAGTCACGATGTCAACCTGAGCTTGATCCAGTTGGCCGAGCTGCTGGCGGTCTCGCCGCATCACCTCAGTCGCCTATTCGCTCAGCTCACGGGACAAACCCTGGCGAGCTATCGCATCAGCCTTCGGGTCGCAAACGCTCTGAGACGCGTTCATGAAGGAGATCGCAACCTCGCCTGGATCGCTGCCGAGGAGGGCTTCTCCGATCACGCTCATCTCACCCGCACCATGAGACGGAAACTCGGGTACACACCCTCGGCTCTGCGCAGCGTGCTTCGAGATCATCCGAGCGCAGCACCGCCTCGACTCTCCAGAAAGTCAAACCAACCCGTCGGTCACCATTTGCCAGAGGCGCGATCACCTCAACAATGAGTTGGCGGTGGGTCGAAGCATCATCACTTCGACATGATCGCCAAGCTCCCGGACGACTCGTTTCTCGAGAGTGCGAGCCTGTTCGGGACCCGGCACGCTCACCAACCACACGAAGACAGGTTCCTCGCGCAGCGGCAACCTGGGGTAATCGTTGTCCACCTCCGCCGACACCAGCCGAGCCAGCTCACGGGTGGGATCCATCGCAATGAGCGAATCCAGGATGTCAGATTGCTGGGGGGTCAACTCATCGATAGCTGATAGATACAGGATCACAGCAAGGACGACACGATCGTCTTGGGCCGCAGGCGTTCTTTCGGTTCGGTTGGCTCCGAGCCAAGAAGGATCCGGGCGCAACAAGAAGACGTTGTCATATTCGAGCAAGAGCTGGTTGGTTTCGAACCTTCGTGATTTCCAGAACTGGCTGCTATAGAAGGCGTCAAGACTTGGCCCCCGTTCGCTTCCTCGCTCGAACGCTCTGATCCAGACGAAACGATCGGGATGATCCACCACTTCGAACTGGCCCAGGACGGCCACACCGCACTTCTGTAACGCCTCTGGAAAGCCTTGCCCGTCGAAGTATCGAGCGAATTCACTGGCCCGGCCTTCCCTGATCCGGTAGTTCCTGAACTCGACCAAACCGAAGGTTCGCCGCATCGTGCCCCCTCGCCGTCGATATCTTCAAAGGCACGTTTCCACGCGAGGGCGAACCCTGGCTTGAACGTTGATGCTCTTTCGGGGCGAGTTTCACATTGGGACAAAGGGAGCATCCGGGACACAGCCGCACAATCCTTGACGGCCAGGTTTGAGGCAAGGCAGGAGGGCTAAAATCAGCAGCAGGGGCTCGGTCTGACGTTGAACTGAGCTCGGGGGGAAAGCTCGAACTTGGGGTGTCATCGGCGATGCATCTAAGACGTCGAGAGGCTACGGGAGTCCATCACGGCGACATCGAACAGTTGACCGTGAGATGGAAGGTTGGGCGTCTCCACTTCGCCTACTGGTGCGCCTCCTGTGACTGCGGCTGGGAGTCCAAGCACCGGTCGGAGCCCAAGGCGAGAGAAGCACTCAACCGCCACCTGCTTCATGTTGCGATGGGTAGAGGACCCTCTTTCTGAGTAGCAGCCATCCGCGTTAGCTTCGGGTGACGCCCTGTCTCACCCCTCAATTTCTGCTGAGCAGCCACTGAGGCGCGCCAGCCCTTACGCGAGACCGCGGCGGATCCACCAGATGCAGAACGCGCTCAGGATCAGCGCGGCGCCGAGAAAAACCCCAAGCTCGATCCATTGGAACGTCCAGTAGTGACTGGCCGGTTGGTAGGTCGTGACTGTGTGGTACCTAAACGCCACTTTCGCAACACAGTCGTGCAGCACACTGTCGAGGTGCCGCGGTGCCTTCGTAACGCTACCGGACGGAGGGGGTCCTCCCAACGCCCCACCAAGGTGAGGGCACAGGCGCGCGACGACGCTATGGGCTAGAGGCTGCCCGGATTTATCGGCGAAGTGAGTCGAGTAGATCCATGCATTCGGAATGTTCGGGGTGGGCGGCAACAAGCTGAAGCCGAGATTGCCGGTGCGAAGGCCGATGGTTTGGGGATCGAGCGCGGAGACTCGATGCAGCGGCGCAATGTAGCGTCGCCGTATCCAAAAGATCGTGGCTACCCTTACAACGACGAAGGCGGCCAGCGTCGTTGCCATGGCTGGGACGGTCCGTCGGATAAGCAAGCCCACCGCGACGCCAAGAGCGACGGCAAAGGCGGCGTAGCCGATCACAACGATGCCTCTCTCGTCAAAGAGCGGCATCGAGAATCGGTTCGCGCTCGCCGTATCGATCGGGCTGGCCCACCAGGTAACCATGAGGCTTAGCAGCCCCGCCACGACCATGGCGGCCACGCCCACGACTGCAACCTTGATAACCAACCAGCGGGTGCGGGTGACGCTTTGGGTCCAAGCGAGCCGGTAGGTACCCGACTCCAGCTCGCGAGCGATGAGCGGCGCCCCCCAGAAGAGACCGATGAGGCCGGGGATCGCAATCACGAGGATGCCGAGCCATACTCCCAGGGTCTTGTCGTTTCTCAGGAACGCGTCGGTGGCCGTCGAGCAGTCGCCGTGCGCTGCGCAGGTGGCAACGTTGGCATCATAAAGATGGACCAAGTGCGGCCCGGTGAGGGCCACGATGATGGCAACCAGCGCGAGCCCTGCGAAAGCGATCGCGGTTTGAGTGCGGGCTTGGAGCCAGGCGAAGCGGATCATCGGAGGACCTCCAGTGGTGATCGGGCAGGAAGCTCGACCCCGCGCGCTTGTCGCATGTAGGCAAGCACCAAGTCATCCATGGTGACCGGCTTGACACTCCACATCGGGTCGAGGAACGGCAACGAACCCTCTGAGCGCACCAGCAGCACGCTCTGCTTGTCCGTATGGGTCTGTTCGATGACTTCGATACCCGACGGAAGCGTGCCAACCAAGCGCGGACCCGACAGATGATGGTGTGAGGCCAGTAGATCCGAAGCCTCGCCGGCAAGCTGCACGTGGGAGGCGGTAAGCACGACCAGGAAATCGCAAACCCTTTCGAGATCGGAGACCAGATGGGACGACAGCACGACGCTGACCCCTTGCACTGCGACAACCTCCATGAGGTCCTGGAGGAATTCACGTCGGGCGAGGGGGTCCAAGCTGGCCACCGGCTCGTCGAGGATGAGGAGCTCCGGCCGTTTCGCTATGGCCAGAGTGAGGACGAGCTGAGCTCGCTGACCACCTGACAGCGACCCAGCCCGCTGCCCGGGATCGAGGTCCAGGCGGCCGATGCGGCTCTCCGCGAGCTCAGCGTCCCAATTCGGATTGAGCCACCCAGCCATGCGGAGATGCTGGGCCACGGTCAGCCGCGGATACACGGGTGTTTCCTGGGCGACGAAACCAACTCTTGCGAGCTGGGCCGGACCGTCGGCAGGACGGTTGCCGAGCACCGAGATCGTGCCCACCGTCGGCGCGAGCATCCCCACGGCCAGATGCAACAACGTGGTCTTGCCCGCTCCGTTCGGACCGACGAGCCCGACGACTCTTCCTTCGGGGATGGACAGGTTGCAGTCTTGCAGCGCCCAGCGTCGCCCATACCGCTTGCCGAGTCCGTTGGTTTCCAGAGCCGCAGTCATGCCACGCCCTCCGCGAAGCAGTTACGGAACGCCGTCCGGTAGATCGCCTCGATATCGTCCGGCCCGAGACCGGCGGCGCGCGCCTTGTGCAGCCAGCTGGTCATGGAGGCGAGGAACCGGGATTGCGCAGCAGGGTCGGTGCGCGGAAGCGAGGCCACCACGAACGTCCCTAGACCCGGCCTAGCCCGCACCAGGCCTTCCCGCTCGAGATCGCGGTAGGCCTTGAGAACCGTGTTGGGATTGATCGCTAGCTTGGCGACCACCTGCTGGGCCGTCGGCAGCTGGTCACCGGGCTCGAGGAGACCCAGCTGCAGGGCCTGATGAACCTGCTGAACCAACTGCAGATAGGTGGCGACACCGGAACCGCTGTCGAGTTGAAACTCGATCATCCTTCTACCCTTCCACTAAGCAGTTAGTGGAAGGGTACATCATTCTGGAGGTTAGCGGTGCAAGTAATCCTCCGCCAGCGCGGGCGGCGCACAGGCCAGCCAGCCGTCAACGATCGCCTCTCGAAGCGCCTTCTTGGTAACGGTCTTTAGCTGGATGAGAACGGCCGGGTACCCGTCGAAGTGCGGAATAGTGAAGAAAGCCTTGGGATGGGTCGCGATCACCGCCTCCTTTTCTTCAAGGTCCACCACACGGACCGCGACGATGGGACCCGCCGGCGGGGTCGCGTCGCCAAACCGCTTGATATCTGCCTTGCTGAAGGGCCGATCCCAGGCGAACGCCTTGCCCGCAACGGACCACGTGCGGTTGCCATGGCGCTCTCCTTCGGTGACCAGAGGCAGGTCGAGAGCCATCTGGGCGACCTCGTCGATGGTGACCATCCTGCGCACGGTACTGCTCCACCTCAGGTAGAAGTGTTCGTTTCAGCGGGCGGACCTTCAAGCGCTAGCTTTCACCGAAGAGCGGGCAGGGCTCTCCTGGATTCCCGGGATCGGGCTCTCAAGGCAGGGCGCGGCCCGGCTTGGATGCGATCGAGGTCGAGCCGCGAGAGCACATGGCTGGAGGTGGGTATGGATGAGGTGACGGTTGGGCTCATGCATCCCGGCGAGATGGGGGCGGCCCTCGGCTCGGCCCTGCGTAACCGTGGGACGGTGGTGCTGTGGGCGTCATCCGGTCGCAGCTCGGAAACGACACGTCGCGCCGAGCTGGCCGGGCTGCATGACGCGGGGTCCGTCCAGGAACTGTTGCGCCAAAGCGACGCGATCGTATCCGTCTGCCCACCACATGCAGCGATCGAGGTGGCCAGATCCATCAACGGCTTCGACGGGATGTTCGTTGACGTCAATGCGGTGTCCCCGGCGACGGCCCGAACGATCGCGGCCATCGTCGAGAACGGCGGGGGCCGGTGTGTCGACGGCGGAGTAGTAGGCCCTCCACCCCGATCGCCAGGGACGACGAGGCTCTACCTATCCGGTCCTCTGGCGCGACGGGCCGCCGCGCTCTTCGCCGGCAGCACCGTGGACACGCGGGTCATCTCGGAGGAGCTCGGGGCCGCGTCCGCACTGAAGATGGCATACGCCGCGTGGACGAAGGGAACCGCGGCGCTGCTGCTCGCGATCCGCGCCCTCGCCCGCACTGAGGGGGTCGAGGCTGCACTTCTCGACGAATGGCGCACATCGTTACCGGATCTGCCCGATGACTCCCTGCGCGCCGCTAGGGCGGCTTGCATCAAAGGCTGGCGCTGGGTTGGTGAGATGGAGGAGGTCGCCGCCACTTTCAAGTCTGTGTCGTTGCCGGATAGCTTCCATCAAGGAGCCCGAGAGATCTTCAGCCGCGTGCCGCGCCGCGAGGCAGCAGAGCGCGACCAAGCGACTCTCGAGAAAGTTCTTGTGGCGTTGGCGAAGCCAGGCGCCAACGTGGATGCTGGACCTAGCTAGACCCCGCCTGTCAGAGACCTTTGCAATGCGGTTGGGCCCGATCCTCGCGCGGCGTTCGATCCACGAACCGATCCCTCGGTCTTTCAGCTTCGCTCCCCCCAGCACGCGCATGCACGACGACCGAGATTGCCGAGGAGGGATTCTCAGGCGCCTTTCCCGGCAGCCTGCATCAGCGACGGTCTTTGAGCTTGCGCCAGCCACCGGCCCGGTTGTTGGCGATGATCTGCTGGAACATCGTCCGCAGGGCGCGGGCGTTCACCTTTTCACCTTCCTTGATCGCCACCGTGCGTCCCGTCTTGTTGCCATGGCCACCGGTGATGATGCCTGCGGGATCGGGGACCATGCCTCCGTCGTAAAGGAACACGTTGACGTGGTCACGAGCGGCCAACAGGGCACAGATGTTTCCCTCAAGCACAAAGTACGGCTGGACGGTGCGCTTGATCGTCTCCTCGACTTCAGGATCTGCGGTGTGGACAAGTTTGCGCACCTGACGGCAGATGTCCTGCTGCCAACCCGGGAGGGCATCGATGTAAGCATCGACACGAGGGTCGGCGCGGTAACTCATGGCTGATCCTCCGAGCTCTCTACTGCCCAGACGATGGTTGGGCTATCACGCTAGCTCATTCGTACGCGCAAGGATCAGGGACTTATCGCTTCCGGCTCGGGGGCGGCTAGATGGCGAGAGCGGGCCTCTGAGGAAAGCTGGTAGGGCACCACGACAACATGTACTCCGGGCTCATCACGAAGAGCCTCCGTGATCCCGCGGCTGGTTCTGTCGTGGAGAAGCCGCTGAAAGAGGCCCGCATAGTCGGTGCGGGGGAGTACCACGGTTACATCCGACGCCGAGGCGCGAAGCTGCCGGATGTATTCGCCGACCGCTCTCGGGATGTCGCGGTCGAGACACTCGTGGATCTCAAGCGGGGTCTCAAGGGCTCTGCCGAACTTCCACCAATCCTCGAGCAGTCGATGAGCGTGCTCGGGATCCACGCCCACGTGCAACGCGGTGACATCGAGGGCATCCACGCTCCTCGCGTACCGGATCGCCTTGATGACGCTCCGATCCAACCTGCCCACGAGGATGACAACCCGGTGCCGGGGATGGAGCGTCATCCGCATCCGGCCTTCGGCGGCTTCCGACCTGTCGGGTGAGCTTCGGATGGCAACAACCATCACATTCTCGAAGCCTCGAAGGGCTGCAGCCGTTTCCGACCAGCTCCGGCCATGCAGGATGCGATGGAGCGCGCCGATCCGTGGGGGGGCCGAGAAGATAACGGTGATGTCGACATCCTTCGTTGCGCATCCGGCGACGTAATCGCGCAGGCATCGCCGCCGGTCTCCATCGGGGCAGACGATCTGATCCAAGGGGACGAGCGGCCCGTCTTTGGCCCAGTCCCGTTTGATGCGCGCTGCCTCCGTCTCTACCGAGGCGATGTTGACTGCGCGGATCCGGTCTGGGCGGATCGTAAGCGCGTAGTTGACAGCATCTATTGCTCTCTGGTCCATCGCGTCGACAAGAACGATCGCGACGTTTGGTCGAATCTCCGTAGTAGCGAGCGCATCGATGCCTTCGAGTAGATCGTGATCTTCAGCCTCGTAGATCCGATTCACGCGCACTAGAACCGCGACCAAGATCGGGACCGCCAGCATGACCATCCAGGCGCCCTCTGAGAACTTCACGATAGCGATGATCACGTCGACCACCGCAGTCGATATCGCGCCTAGTCCGTTTACCAAGAGACCGGCTCGCCACCCTGGCTCGCGCAGCCTTAGGTGGCGTCGAGCCATACCTGCCTGAGACAACGTGAAGGATGTGAAAACCCCCAACGCGTACAACGGAATCAGATTAGTGACACTGGCTTTGAACACGATCACAACGACAGTCGCCGCTCCCGCCAAAGCGAGGATCCCATTCGAGAACACGAGCTTGTGGCCTCGCTTGGTGAACTGACGCGGCAGAAAAGCGTCGCCTGCATGGAAACTGGCGAGACGAGGGAAGTCCGCAAATGAGGTATTCGCGGCGAGGATGAGTATCAAGGTCGTCGAGACCTGCAAAAGGAGGTAGAGGATCCCTCCAAATCCGTGCGACCCATAGATCGCCTGTCCAAGTTGGGCAAGGACCGACTTGCTCTCGTCCGCGATGGGGATGACGTGCAGCCGGTGCACCAAGTAGGAGACCCCTAGGAAACTTCCCCCGAGAACCAGGCCCATATAGACGAGGGTCGTTTGCGCGTTCTTCCACTCCGGCTTCTTGAAGGCCGGGACCCCGTTGGAGATCGCTTCTACTCCGGTCACCGCGGCACCCCCCGAAGCGAAGGCACGCATCACGATGAAGATCCCGACGGCGCCCGCGCCCAACGTCAAGGTGTGGGGCTGATCGTGGATCTGGCCTTGCAGGGGGAAGGGCCGAAGGTGGCCCGACAGCACGTCGTAAAGGCCCACGGCGACGGTCAGGTAGAGGCTGACGATGAAGATATAGGTGGGGAAAGCGAAGATCCTTCCAGACTCCCGGACTCCCAGAAGGTTCCCGTAGGCGATCAACCAGATGAAAACCAACGACAAAAGGATCCGGTAGGGGAACAGGCCGGGGGCCACGGAGGTGATGGCCTGAACACCGGCCGCAACGGAAACCGCCACCGTCAGCACGTAGTCGGTGAGCAACGCGACCCCGGCAACCTGGGCCGGTAGCAGCCCGAAGTTCTCCTTCGTGACTATGTAGGCGCCGCCTGCTGTGGGGTAGGCCTTGATTGTCTGACGGTAGGAAAAGATCAGGATCGCTTCGATCAAAACGATCACCGCAGAGATAGGCAGCACCAACGCAAAGGCCGTTACGCCGGCAGCGGGTATCAGTACTCTCAGGATCTCCTCTGTCGCATAAGCGACTGAGGACATGTTGTCGGAGGAGAAGATCGCAAGCGCGGTTGGCTTCCCTAGACGCTCGTGCTCCAGACGTGCGGTCGCGATCGGCCTTCCGAGCACCAACCGCTTCAACAGGGAGCTCCTCGAAGGAGCCGAAGCGGTTCTCGGTCCCTGTGGGACTCGAGTCTCTGGGGGTAAGGGCTCTGGAGCCCTCACAGCGGATCTTTCTGCGGCCGCATCCGAGGTGCGATCTGCCCCTTGTTCGTCGACCGGTCGTGGTCACTTTCCCCGGCATCCTTTTCCATAGCGTTTCGGTCCTCGAGGTGCCGAGTCTGCCGCGCCCAATCGTTCTGTGTGATCCATGCCCGCAGCCAGGGGTCGATCAAGATGCCGAGGTAGATACCGATCAGCAATGGGGCGATCCACTGAACCATTTCGAGTCTCCTTGAGCTCGTCGTAGTCACAAGCGTCTGACCAGCGACGTAAACGACTCATCAAGAAAGGCCCATCGCACATAAGGATTCTGTAAAGATTTCGCCTCCAGCCGGGGGTGGGAGGAATAGCGTCGTTGCAATGAGGCCGGACTGGGCTGTTGATACCCAGCAAAGATCGCCGTTGCGCGTGACGCTCGCCGTCGTCAGCGCGGTCGGAGCGGCAACACTGCTTCGATTGGTGCCCGGGATCTCGACCGCAGTCGCTGCGCTGGTCTATGTACTCGCTGTGGTGGGGGCAACTGCGATTGGCGGTCAGATTGCCGGGCTAGTGTCTGCTCCCCTTTCCTTTCTCGCGCTGAACTTCTTCTTCACCCCCCCTCGCTATACGTTCGCAGTCGACAAGACCGAAGACCTATTCGCGCTGGTCGTCTTCCTCGTTGTTGCCGTGACCGTCGGAACCCTGTTGTCGTTGGCCCTCTCGAGCCGCGACCGGATGCAGCATCGTGAGTTGGAGGCCAGGTTGATGACTCGCCTATCGACCCACCTACTTTCCGGTGACCCCATCGAGCAGGAACTTCTGCGATTCGCACGTTCACTCGTTGAATTATTCGATCTTGCGTCCTGTCGCATCGAGACGATCGTTGCCGAACCGGTAACCGCGACCACGGATGCAACCAGACGATCAGGCGAGCAACTTACCCAGCCGATAATCGCCACCGGCCGCAACATCGGTGCGCTTACCATCATCGCCAAAGGTCCGGCTTTGTCGCTGCAGCAACGGGAGGCCGCCGAGGCGTTCGCTCGGCAGATGGCGGTGGCTCTCGAAGGTATTCGGTTGAGCGAAGAGGCTCGCAAGACGCAGCTGGAGATCGAGGCGACGAGGCTGCGAGCTGCACTCTTCTCGTCCGTCACCCACGACCTACGCACGCCGCTGGGGTCAATCACAACCGCCGTTACCAGCCTCCTCGATCCAGAAGGCACCTTTACGAATGAGCAGCGCACTGAGCATCTGGAAACGATCCAGGAAGAAGCGGAGAGACTGAATCGCCTCGTCGGCAATCTTCTCGACTTATCGAGACTGCGAGCAGGTGCGCTCGTACCATCGAAGGTCGAGGGTTCCATCGATGAAGTGATCGAGAGCGTACTCAGACGGCTGCGAACACAGCTGGTTGATCGAGAGCTCAGGGTAGACATCAAGGAGGATGTGCCAGACGTGCCGATGGATGTCGTTCAGATCGATCAAGTAGTCACTAACTTGATCGAGAACGCGGTCAAGTTCAGCCTTCCGGAGTCACCGATCTCGGTATCCGCGTCGGGCTGGGAGGGTGGCATAAGGGTACGCGTGGCGAACTTGGGTCACAGGGTTAGAAGAGAAGAGAGGGATCGCCTGTTCGAACCGTTTGAAAGAGGTGAAGGCGAGACTGTAGGCGGCACCGGGCTCGGCCTCGCGATCGCAAAGGCCATTGTCGTAGCTCATGGTGGTCGGATCTGGATGGACGATGCTCCGGCCGGAGGTACCGCCGTCGCATTTGAATTGCCCTCCGAGACCCACGACAGTTAGATGGCGGAGCCCCGGGTTCTCGTGGTCGATGACGACTCCCAGATCCTTCGCGCCGTTCGGACGACTCTGCTTGCCCGTGGATACTCCGTAGCAACTGCGTCCAGTGGAGAGACCGCTCTGAACATGTTGAAAGAGGACGTCTGGGATCTGGTCCTGCTCGATCTCGGCTTGCCGGGGATAGGGGGACAGGAGGTCATCCAAAGATTGCGAACGTGGTCTGAGGTACCGGTGTTGGTGCTCTCCGTACGCGATGCACAAGCCGACAAGGTGCAAGCTTTGGAGGCTGGAGCCGACGATTACATAACGAAGCCATTTGCAGCCGGCGAGCTAGTCGCCAGGATGAGGGCCGTTCAGCGCCGTTCGGCTCCCGATGCCTCTCCGCCTATCCTCTCCTTCGGAGAACTCGAGGTGGACCTCTCCCGCCACCTCGTGCTGCTGAACGGCGGCACGCTTCATCTGACACCTACCGAATACCGGCTCCTCGAGGCCATGGCCGCGCGTCCCGGCAAGTTGCTCACCCACAGATGGCTCCTCAACCATGTATGGGGGCCGGGTTATGAGGACGAGGCTCATTACTTGCGAGTCTTCGTCCGGCAACTCAGAAAGAAGCTGGACGACGACTCAACCGACCCCCGCTGGATCGGGACTGAACCAGGGATCGGTTATCGATGGCTCGCTGAAAGTGAGCCCAGCGCGGGCTAGACCGCTGCTGCACGCGCGTCACAGCGAACAGGCTGTCGCTTCTACAGCCTGGCCCGAGAGTGCCGAATTGCACAGAGTGGCCGAGCAGTTTGGCAGCGACCTTGCCCGGCGGTGCAGTCAGCCTTGGGGGACAAGACCCGACCATGAGGAGGTAGATCCAGATGTATTCGAAATCTCTGAATCAAGGAGTGGCCGCTAGAAAGCTTGTGAGGATCCAAACAAGACCAGGCAAGCCGCGGCCGGCGAGGACGTGGAGAGGATTGGTCATTCTGCTGTGCATCATGACCGGTTTGAGTTTGGCGACGTTGCCTGCCTACGCCGCCGTCCCGGGAAACGACGACTTCGACAATGCTACGAACATCTCCGGGCTTCCCTTCAACACCGAGATCGATACGTCCGACGCTACGCAGGCCAGCGACGATCCCACGGACTGTGCCGGAACGAACACGGTTTGGTTCTCCTTCACGCCGTCGCAGGACAGGCGCGTCGAGCTGGACACGTCAGGGAGCGACTACTACACGTATCTGTCGATATGGACCGGGCAGCGAGGATCCCTGCAGCAGGTGGGCTGTGCCGGACCGGGGGCCATGCGATTCAACGCCACGGCTGGTCAGACCTATCACATCCTCGTTAGCAGCGGAGAGGGAGAGGGTGGGATCCTGTCGCTTGCCGCTCGCCTGGCTCCGCCTCCGCCCGCAAACGACCAACGGTCGGATGCCAAGAAGATCGGCCGCCAGCTTCCCTTCAAGAGTGAGATCGACACTAGCGAGGCGACCTTCGCAACCACGGACCCTCAGTGTGGAGGGAGAAGAGCCTCGGTCTGGTACTCGATCCGGCGACAGAAGGCCAGGCGCCTTCAGATCGACACTCTGAAGAGCGACTACGACACGTCACTGTCGGTCTACACAAAGGCAAAGGGAGTGCTGACCAGCGTCGTGTGTAACGACAACGCGGCTCGCTCGGAGCAGTCGAGGGTGCGGGTAAGCGTCAAAGCAGGCAAGCGTTACCTCATCATGGTCAGTGCTCGTAGGCATGGAGGCAACCTGGTACTCAGGGTGAAGGACGCGCCTCGTCCCTTCCATGTGCGGTTGCACATCGCGAACCGTGGGCGGGCCAGCAGCGTGACGGGTGAAGCCATCGTCAAGGGCACGCTGCGGTGCAACCGCTCTTCCAACGTGTATCTGAACGCTTCCATAAAGCAGGTCGTCGGCGAGCACGTCATCTCGAGCTACTTCTCACGTAGCTTGCAGTGCCATGGCTTGGTGAAGTGGCGTGCGACGTTCGGCAGCGGACGAGCCTTTCGCCCGGGGCCGGCAAAGATCTCAGCCAGAGTCGAGTCCTCGAAGTTCGACAAGCATGATTCCGCTGTGAAGATCGTGAGCCTCAGAACCTGATTCAGAATCTTCGAGTCTGAGCTCGCATCGCGAGACGAGGGAGGCCCCTGGTGCCAGGGGCCTCCCTCTGCTATGGAGCCCGAGGCCGCCGTCACGAGGACGCGAGCCGCCAGAATGGTCCGCGGGAAGGGAGGGTCACTGCCGGGACCAAAGATGCACGTCGACGAGCTAGATATCGACGGCGATCTCGTGCGCCGATTGATGATGGCGCAGTTTCCTCGATGGGCGAAGTTGACCCTTACGCCGGTGGTCTCGGCTGGAACCGTCAACGCCCTGTATCGGCTAGGGGACGACATGGTGGTGCGGCTCCCGCGGGTCGAGCGCGCCAAGGGAGGTGTGGAGCACGAGCACGAGTGGATCCCCCGCCTGTCCCCGCTGCTCCCGGTGGCCATCCCTTCCTTGCTGGGGCAGGGGACTCCCGGTGAGGGTTATCCCTTGCCATGGTCCGTCTTCGGTTGGATCGAGGGCGACAATCCCACCCCCGAAGACCTCGTGGCTCCAGAGCTTTTGGCTACGGACGTAGCGGGATTCATTGCCGCGTTGCGCCAGATCGACACCATCGGGGCCCCCCCGGCGTACCGGGGTGGTTCTCTGATAACGCGCGACGGCGAGGTGCGCACGTGGATCAGGAACTTGCAAGGTGCCGTCGACACCGATGCAGTGATGGACGTGTGGGAGAAAAGTCTGCAGGCGCCGGCGTGGAGGCGGCCGCCGGTTTGGGTCCATTCAGACCTGTTACCCGGAAACCTACTGCTGTCCAAGGGCCGGTTGATTGGGGTCATCGACTTCGCGGCCTCAGGCGTGGGCGATCCCGCGTGTGACTTGATCGTGGCGTGGAATCTTTTGCCGCCGAGCGCACGGAGCGCCTTCCGAGCTGCCCTCGGGGCGGATGATGCGACCTGGGCCCGCGGCCGGGGCTGGGCGCTGTCGATGGGGCTCGGCGCGCTTTCGTACTACCGAGAAACGAACGCGGTGATGGCGACCAACGGGCTTCATGTGATCCAGGAGGTCCTGGCCGACCACCAGAGGAACGGCTAGCGACTGCGCCCCCGACCCGCACTTTGTGCTGGACGGAGCAACCTGCCCTGGTTAGCCTGAGAATCCTAAGAGGCGGATCGTCGCGGTCGGGGGGATAGTCGAGTTCAGATGGAGCTCTTTCCCGGGGTCGACCCCTATGTCGGTGCTCAGATTGCGGGCTACAAGCTCGAAGCGCTTGTTGGCCGTGGAGGAATGAGCGTCGTCTACCGAGCGCAGCACGAGCACCTCGACCGCAAAGTGGCTCTCAAGCTGCTGGCGCCCGAGCTGTCCCAAGATGAACGCTTCCGCAAGCGTTTCGTCAGGGAGTCGCGGCTTGCAGCCAGCCTGGAGCATCCCAACATCATCCCCATCTACGACGCCGGAGAAGCCGAAGGCCTGCTCTACATCGCCATGCGCTTCGTCCAGGGCTGCACCCTGGCGGAGTTTCTCGAGCGGCATGGCCGTTTGCCTCCTTCAGTCACGTTGTATGTGATCGATCAGATCGCAGCTGCACTGGACGTCGCGCACGCGGCCGGTTTGGTTCATAGGGACGTCAAGCCTGAAAACATCCTCGCGACCGAGGACCAAGGTGAGCTCGATCACATCTTCCTGTCCGACTTTGGGCTTACCAAACGCCCCAATATGGCCGGCACGACGAGGTCGGGTGAGCTCATGGGCACAGTTGGTTACGTCGCGCCGGAACAGATCGAAGGCAAACCCCTCGATGGTCGTACAGACGTCTACTCCCTCGGCTGCGTGCTCTACCAGTGCCTCACGGGGTCCCGTCCCTTCGATCTGGACAGCGACGTCGCGATCCTGTGGGCACATCTGAACCAACCCGTCCCACGGATCACTGATAGGCGACCCGAGTTGCCGAGGGCGCTAGATGGGGTACTCGCCCAGGCACTGGCTAAAGCTCCCCAGCAGCGCTACAGCACCGCGGGTGGGCTGGCGATCGCCGCAAGAAGCGCTCTAGGCGCCGAAGCGGTCGGCCGGCCCGGCACAACGGTTGAACCCGCCCACACGGGCTCGCGTAGATCGGTCCTGCTCGTCAGCCTGTTGGCCATCGCGATCGTCGGGACCACTCTGCTGGTGGTGCGGCTGTTCGACACACCTTCCATCTCACCCAGAGCTCCGAAGAAATCTCCCCCAATAGCTCGGCTGGGTCAGCCCTTGCCGACCGCTCAGATAAATAGGTCTCCTACCGCGAGGAATTACAAGAATCCGATCGTTGCTTACCCCGCCCCGGATCCATCCGTGATTGCCGCCGGTGGGCTCTTTTACGCATACACGACTCAGACGGTCTACGTGCATCGGATCCACATACCTGTCCTCGTGTCCAGAAATCTCATCGCTTGGGGGTTCCTGGGCGACGCACTGAACAAACTGCCACCCTGGGCCGATGGTTCCCACTCGGGTGACACCTGGGCGCCGGATGTCTTGCACATCGACGGCCGCTACAACATGTACTTCGCAGAGCGCCTAGAGGCGACAGGCTCGATGGGAATCGCTCTCGCCACCTCGACCACTCCTGACGGACCGTTCCACGTGGTCGGAGAACCCCTTAAAAAAGCTGGTGGATACATCGACATTGACCCCTTCGTTCTGAGGCAGACAGACGGTCGCTTGTTGTTGTATTGGGGCTCTGATGGGGCCCCTATCAGGGTGCAGCGATTGTCGAAGGACGGTCGCAGTCCCGTGGGCCGTGCACGGACGGTGCTGGCTCCATCCTCGGCGACGAGCTACGACAGTCTGGTGGAAGGAGTTTCCGTCATCCGCCACAGAGGCTTCTACTTCCTCTTCTATTCGGGGAACCGATGCTGTGGGGAGCGAGCCCATTACGCGGTGCTGGTCGCTCGTTCACGTTCGGCGATGGGCCCATTCCAGCGGGCGGCAACGAATCCCATCATCGCCGCCAATCATCAGTTCAACGCCCCGGGCCATGGGACCGTTTTCCAAGATGGATCGGGCGCGTATTTCATCCTTTACCACGCGATGGATAGGTCGGATCCCAATCACTTGCGCCGCATGATGCTCGACCGCATCCGGTGGCAGAACGGATGGCCGGTCGTCAACGGAGGAAATGGCCCGTCCCATGTTCCCCAGCCTCGACCGGTCGTAGGAACCTAACCGTGCCCATTGAACGGCGAACGGGCACAATCACGATCCTGTTCACAGATCTTGTCGATTCGACCGAGACGATGGAGCGAGTCGGAGAAGACGAGGGCCGGGAGCTGCTTCGGAGATATCTTTCCCGCCTCAGAGAGATCGCCAAAGCCTACGGCGGTCAAGAGGTTAAGAACTTCGGCGACGGGATCGAAGTCGCCTTTAGCAGCGTTGTTGCCGCACTGGACGCCGCAACGACCATGCAACGGGCAGTCCACTGGGAAAACCGGAGCGGGTCTCTGCCCATTGGATTACGCATCGGCATGAACGTGTGCGAAGCAAGCATCGCCGAAGGCGACTACTGGGGGCTATCGGTGGTGGTTGCGAAGAGGTTGTGTGACTTGGCGGACGCCGGACAGATCTTGGTTTCCGGACTCGTCCCGGAACTCGTTTCGCACCATCGCGAGTGGGGATTCCGTCCTATGGGTGAACGGAGTGTAAAGGGCATCAGCCGGCCGGTAAACACTTTCGCGCTCGTCTGGACTCCGCTTGACCATGTCCCCACGCTTCCTATGCCATCTAGCTCGGCAACCCCCGAGCAGAAGGTGGTGTCACGGTTCATCCGGTCGGTACGGCGTAGTCAGTCCGAGAATTGATAGAGAGGCTGAATCGCTTAGCTCAGATTGCTCGCCGTTCCAGGCCCGGAAGATCAAGGATCGTGACCGCCCGGCGCTTAGTGTCGATGAGTCCCCTCGCTCGCAGCGCTTGAAGCGCTTTGCTGACCGCCTCGCGCGACGATCCGGTCCATCCGGCAAGCTCCTCTTGCGACAGGGGCAAGGTGATCAGCAACCCGTCGTCCTGCTGGTCCCCAAACCGGTCTGCCATTTCGACCAACCTTCGCGCGACTCGCCCCACGCTGTCGTACGCCGCGAACTCGATGCGCTTTTCGTCCGCATCGCGAAGGCGCGCCGTCAACATGCGAAGAAGCATGAGACTCACGCGCGGATGGTCGAGGAGAAATGCATGGAAGTCGGGGGTTGCGACGATCATCGCCTCCACCGGCTCCAGAGCCGTTGCAGTAGCCGAGTGGGGCCGGCCGTCAAGGGCCGAAAGTTCGCCAAGTAAGTCGCCCGGCCCCCGGATACCAAGCACGACTTCATGTCCTTCGTCGGTGAAGAACGAAAGCTTGACGCGCCCCTCCAGGATGACCACAACTGAGTTCGACAGCGTCCCTGCATTCATCAACGTCGTCGACCGGTTGAAGCGGCGCTTTCTCTTGTGGTCGGACAAGGCGTCCCGTTCGACGGGCTCCAGATGGGACAGGAACGAACCGGCGCTTGGGGGAACCTGATCGACTGCCACTGGCCCAACACCTCCCTCGAATCCACCTGTGGCCAACCAAGAAAGCTTGGTGGCCGCATGTTCGACCTATCGACATTCTCCACCGTGCCTCGAACGGGGATCGAGGGTTCCAGACTGCTTGCCTTGGTTAGCGCCGTGATCTTCCACTCGAAGTCTGCGGAGAATTACAGCAGCCGGGTGAGTCTTTCTACTCTGGCAACGTCCCCCCTAAGGGTGTACGCCTAACAAGTCAAATCTCGAGGAAGGGGGAAAGAGATGAAGCTGAGAGTTGTTCTGGCCGTCGCCCTGGTGAGCGCGCTTGTTCCACTGGGATCGGGGGCCGTGGCTGCAAGACGCACTACAAAGACCTCGCGCCCTGATGCGGCAACTGCGCCCGCGCTCAAGCCTGCGGTCGCTGCCGTCCGCAGGCCGCACACCGCTACTCCGATCCGCCACTTGGTTGTCATCTACCAAGAGAATGTGTCGTTCGATCATTATTTCGGCACCTATCCGGTGGCTACCAATCCCGCGGGGGAACCTGCGTTCCATGCGAAGCGCAACACTCCCACCGTGAACGGTTTAACTGGGCCGCTACTCACAGCGAACCCCAACAGCGCCCAGCCGTTCAGGCTGGACCGCTCGCAAGCTCTCACGTGTGACAACGGACACGGTTACACGACCGAACAGCTTGCCGCCGACGCCGGTCTCATGGACAAGTTCCCAGAGAACACGGGAGCGAAGGGTAAGGGCTGCGATCCAAACCAGACGATGGGATTCTTCGACGGCAACACGGTCACGGCGTTATGGAATTACGCCAAGCGGTTCGCCATGAGCGACAACTTCTTCGGAACCGTATTCGGCCCCTCCGCACCGGGCGCGATCAATCTGATCTCCGGACAGACCCACGGAGCAACTCCGGACACCTCGCCGGGCGACGTGAGCAACGGGACCATCATCGGCGATATCAATCCCGCGTTCGATGATTGCTCGAACGGCGACACTGCCTCCCTCTCCGGCCTGAACGTTGGCGACTTGCTCAACGCCCATGGCGTGACGTGGGGTTGGTTCCAGGGTGGCTTTGCCCCGACCAGCACGACCGATGGAGTAGCCGACTGTGCCTCCTCGCACGTGAATATCGGAGGCAAAGACGTCACCGACTACACGGCACACCACGAAGCATTCCAGTACTACGCATCTACTTCGAACCCACATCACCTGCCGCCAAGCTCACCGGACATGATCGGCCAGACGGATCAGGCCAATCACCAATACGATCTTGCCGACTTCTGGACCGCGGCAGACTCGGGGAAACTGCCGTCGGTCAGTTTCCTAAAGGCAGCGAAGTACGAGAACGGTCATGCCGGGTATTCGGATCCGCTCGATGAACAGCGCTTCCTTGTTGAGACCATCAACCGGTTGCAACAGCTGCCCGAATGGCGCCACATGGCGATCGTGATCGCTTACGACGACTCCGATGGCTGGTACGACCACGTGATGCCACCGATCATCAACCACTCGAGCGACCCTGCGTACGACGCGTTGACCGGGCCGGGATTGTGCGGCCAGATCGCGACAGGCGCATATCAGGATCAGTGTGGCTACGGCCCGCGCCTCCCGCTCCTGGTCATCTCTCCCTATGCCAGGCGGAACAGCGTGGATCACTCGGTAACGGACCAGACTTCCATCCTTAGATTCATCGAGGACAACTGGGGGCTCGGGCGGATAGGCGACCAGTCCTTCGACGCCAAAGCGGGCAGCCTGGGCGGGCTGTTCAGGAGGTCGTCCAGCGCAGGCAGACTGATCCTCGATCCGGACACCGGCGAACCGGTTCCACACCATTGATCCGCGGGACCGGCTTCCCGACCGCATGAAAGAGTTGCGGCCGTCAACTGAATAAAGAGGGACCGGCCCGAGCTGGCTCAAACCGCCAGCCGGGCCGGTCCCCTCTACATTGACAACTGTCGATATATGTGGGACCCTGGAGCCACACATCGATGAACGTCAATGAAAGGGAAGTCCATGAAGGACCTGCTCATCAGGGATGCCCCGGCCCTCGGATCGAGCGATGCCGACCCCGGCTGCTGCGCTCCCCTCGCGGGACCGGCGATCTCTTCCGAGGAAGCGGATGGCACCGCGAGTCTGTTCAAAGCGCTCGCCGATCCGACTCGAGTCCGGCTCGTGAATATGCTCGCCAATAGCGCCGAGCCGGTCTGCGTGTGCGAGCTGAATGTGCACTTCGACCTCGGTCAACCCACCCTGAGCCATCACCTCAAGAAGCTCGTGACCGCCGGACTGTTAAGGAGAGAGCAAAGGGGCACGTGGGCTTACTTCTCGATTGATCGCGATTCGCTCCGCCGCCTTGCCGATGTAACCAGACCCATGGGAGGTACCGATGAGTGACATCCGCGAGCAAGTCCGAGACCGGTACGCCGAAGCTGCACGCGCGTTCGGCGGATCCACCCTGGAACAGACCGCGGGATGCTGCGGCGAAAGCGTCGCCGGCGCCTCCGCACCATGCTGCGGGGAAACGCTGTCCTCGTCGCCACAGGAAACCTCAACCGGATGCTGTGGATCCTCGACCGCGAGCTTCGGCTCCGAGCTGTACGAGATCTCCGACCGCAGCTCCCTGCCCGAATCGGCAATACTCGCGAGTCTGGGCTGCGGCAACCCCACTGCGGTCGCAGAGCTCCAACCCGGAGAGACGGTCCTCGACCTGGGTTCGGGGGCCGGCATCGATGTGCTGCTGTCGGCCCGGCGGGTCGGTCCTTCCGGCAAGGCCTATGGACTGGATATGACCGATGAGATGCTTGCTCTCGCGTTGGACAACAAGGACAAGGCCGGCGCCGCCAACGTGGAATTCCTGAAGGGCTACATCGAATCGATCCCGCTGCCGGCCGCCGTCATCGATGTGGTGATCTCCAACTGCGTCATCAATCTGGCGGCCGACAAATCGAAAGTGTTTGCGGAGACGTTCAGGGTGTTGAAGCCAGGTGGGCGTCTGGGCATCAGCGATGTTGTTGCATCGGATGAGCTTTCAGTGGCCGACAGAGCCGAACGGGGCAGCTACGTCGGCTGCATCGCCGGTGCTCTTTCGTTTTCCGAGTACGAGGCCGGCTTGCTCGCAGCCGGTTTTGCGGACGTCTCGATCACCCCCACCCATCCGGTCGCCGACGGGATGCACTCGGCGATGATCAAGGCCACCAGGCCCCTCGCGACACCTGACGGTTGAGGAATGGATAGTCCATCCCGGGCCGCAATGACAGATCCGGAGCACCCGGCCAAGCAGCTCGCCGGCGGCAAGGAAGCTCCCGCGATTCTCTTCCTATGCGTTCATAACGCGGGTCGGTCCCAGATGGCTGCTGCCTTACTCGATCGCGCGGCGAACGGAAAGCTCCACATCCGGTCTGCAGGATCAACCCCGGGCGACGAGATCCACCCAGGGGTTCGCCAGGCGATGGCTGAGATCGGGATCGATATGAGCGATGCATCCCCCAAACCGCTGAGCGACGAGCTCGTGCGGACGGCGGATGTGGTCGTCACGATGGGCTGCGGCGACTCTTGCCCTGTCTATCCGGGCAAGCGTTACGTCGACTGGGAGGTGGAGGACCCCGCCGGCAAGCCAGTCGAGCAGGTTCGGCCCATCCGCGACGAGATCGATCTCCGCGTGAAGGCCCTTTTAGCAGAGCTCGTGCCCGCCAGCTGATGGCCTCTCTACTACTCCTTTAGGACGGACAGGATGTTGCCCGCCGGATCCTTGAACCACGCGATGTTTGGTCCCTGGCCCCGAGCTATGCCCTTGTCGTCCTGATCGAAGCCCTCGTACTTCTCGAACTTCACGCCGCGCGAAGCAAGCTCGTCCACAACCTGGTCGATGTCGTCGACCGGGAAGTTCAAGATCGTGTACGCAGCCGGTTCGTGATCCGGCCTCACATAGACGAGCGTGTTTCGGCCCCCACCGAGGTGGAGGGTCATCAGGCCGGTGGCCTCGTCCAGAACTGACGTCTTCACTCCCAGCGTCTCACCGTAGAACTCCTTGGCCTTCGCGAGGTCGTCCACCGCGAAGCCGCTGTATGCGGGGCTATCTCCCAACATGATCTGACTCCTTTCATCGGATGGTGGTTCGGCACGCTTTCGTCGAGCCGATCTTCTCATCGCCC
>DATAPE010000116.1:0-14026 GCA_036265345.1 Actinomycetota bacterium | reverse complement strand
GTCAAGCTCAAGAAGAAGGGGAAGGATCCCCGGCCGGAGATCATGATCCCGCTCGTTGCGACCGCCGAAGAGCTGCGTCAGATGCGCGAGGAGCTCGAGCCGGTCGCCCAGCGGATACTCGAGAAGGCCAAGGTTGACCTGCCGATCGAGTTCGGCACGATGATCGAGCTCCCCCGGGCATGCATGGCCGCAGATGGGATCGCCGCCCATGCCGATTTCTTCTCGTTCGGCACGAACGATCTGTCGCAGACCGCCTTTGGGTTCTCACGCGACGACATCGGCAAGTTTCTGGCGATGTACGAAGAGCGAAAGCTGGTGCCTGCGAACCCGTTTGTGACGATCGACGAGCCCGGCGTGGGGGCACTCATGGAGATCGCGGTGGCTCGTGGCCGTGAGACAAACCCTTCGATGCACCTGGGGATCTGCGGCGAGCATGGCGGGGATCCGGACTCGGTCGGCTTCTGCGACCGCCTCGGGCTGGACTACGTCTCGTGCTCTCCGTTCCGGGTTCCGACGGCCCGGCTGGCAGCCGCCCAAGCGGTGATGGGAGCCGCCAGCTCCAGCTCCAAATAGAGAAGCACCATTCTGTGCGAGCCTGGGTACTCTACGACCGCGAAATCGGAGAAGTCACCCCGTGCCGGCCTGCTCGATCGGGGAGTAGATCTCGATCAGGTTTCCGTCGGGGTCCCGGAAGTGGGCCACGCGGATGCCCCACTCCTCCTTGTCGTGAGGTTCGGTCATGAACGCCACTCCCCGGTCTCGCAGCTGCCGGTAACTGGCGTCGGTGTCGTCGACCCGCAGGTTGAGTAAGAAACGATCGCTGCTTTCGGCCCCCTGCAATGAGGGAACCGCTTTGCGCATGAGGTCGTGGGGATAGAGCGATACGTGGACCCCGCCGGCCTCGAGCTCGGCGTAGACGTCGTTGGGCACCTCCATCCTCACGTTCAGGCCGAGCACATCCCGGTAGAACTCCAGACAGCCACGAAAGTCGTGCACCAGCAGCCGCACGTCCGTTAGTTCCATCTACGCCTCCTTGCCCTCAGGCTGTGTCACCTGCCACTCCCGCTCGCCCGCCCCGCATTACCATGGGAATGATGGCCCGTTTCCCCCTCCTTGCCGGCAGGCCGGCCCCCGCACCCCCGATCGGCTGAGCGGCGTCTTGCAGCGCGAAGGTTATCGGCAGCGAACCGAGGAGATAGAGCGCCAGACCCTCTCCAAACGGGCGCAGCTGGTCGCAGACTCGCGGGGCCGAGACGTATCCGAGCCCGACGATCCGATCCGGACCCTCTTCCAGCAGGACCGGGATCGCATCATCCATTCCAAGCCCTTCCGGCGGCTCGCCCACAAGACCCAGGTCTTTCTGGCCCCCGAAGGCGACCACTACCGGGTGCGCCTGACGCACACCCTCGAGGTGAGCCAGGTGGCACGCACGATCGCCCGGGCTCTGGCCCTGAACGAGGATCTCGTCGAGGCCATCTGCTTGGGTCACGACCTCGGCCACACCCCCTTCGGCCACCTCGGCGAGGAGATGGTGGCCGAGTTCCAGCCGGGGTTCCGCCACAACCTCCAGTCGGTGCGGATCGTCGAGGTCCTCGAGCCGATGAACCTGACCAAGGAGGTGCGTGACGGCATCGCCAATCACACCTGGTCGATGGCGATGCCCACCACTCTCGAGGGTCAGATCGCGAGGTACGCCGATCGCATCGCCTATATCAACCACGACATCGAAGATGCCATCCGAGCCGGGATCCTCGCAGAAAGCGATCTGCCGGAAGTCACGCGCTCGGTCCTCGGTGTCGGCAAGACCAGGCGCATCGCCACCATGGTGAACGACATCGTCGACGCTTCGTACGACCAGGATGGTATCCGCATGACCGACGAGGTCATGAACGCGATGGGCGTGACGAGAGACTTCCTATTCGAGCGCGTTTACCTCGGTCTCGTGGCGGCCTCGACACGCGAGGCCGTGCATCGCGTGGTGGAGCGCTTGCTAGAGCATTTCTCGAAACACGGGGTTCCGGATGATCCCAGCTCACCGGATCAAGCAAGCAAGCTGTCCGCCGTGGATTACGTCTCGGGCATGACCGATCGCTTCGCCATCAAGACATTTGAAGCCGTGGTGGGAGTGCCCCCACCTGACCTCACGGCAGGGCTAGGATGACGCCACTTCCCCACGAGGCTCGGTTGACGCGCACGAACAAGAGGCGGTAGTGGCGAAGATCAAAGAGGAAGACATCGATGGATTGCGCGAACGCGCGAACATCGTTGACATCGTCTCCGGCTACACGCACCTGAAGAAGTCGGGCGGGCAAACCTTCAAGGGTCTTTGTCCCTTCCACTCCGAAAAGACGCCGTCCTTCACCGTCGATGTGGGCCGAGGTCTGTATCACTGCTTCGGTTGTGGAGAGAGCGGCAACATCTATCAGTTCATCCAAAAGGTCGAAGCGTTGCCGTTCCCCGAAGCCGTGGAGTGGCTCGCGCGCAAGACCGGATACGAGATCCACTACGAGGAGTCACGCCCCGGTGAGACGCAACGACGCGGACAGAAGGCACGGCTGATCGAGGCCAACAACGCGGCCGCGGAGTTCTTCCACCGGAGCCTGTTCCAGTCGGACGCGGCGCTCCCGGCGCGGCGCTACCTGGAGGGCCGGGGGTTCGGGCGGGAGACCGCCGAGCGATGGAAGCTCGGATATGCGCCGGGCCGGGATCTTCTGTGTAGATACCTCCTGACCAGGGGTTTCTCGGATCAGGAGCTACTTCAGGCCGACCTCGTCAGGAAGAGCGAGCGGGACGGCAAGCTGTACGACACGTTTCGCGAACGGATCACGTTCCCCACCTGGAACCTCAATGGCGATGTGGTGGGATTCGGAGCGAGAGCGCTCGGCGATCAGCAGCCCAAGTACCTGAACTCCGCCGAAACACCTGTGTTCTCCAAATCACGAGTGATGTACGGCCTTAACCGTGCCAAGAGATCGATGGCGCGCACCAGCACCGCATTGGTCGTCGAGGGATATACGGACGTTATCGCTCTGCACGAAGCAGGCATCGACGAGGCGGTTGCAACGAATGGTGTGGCTCTCGGAGAAAGTCACTTCGAGTTGCTCAAACGCTTCGCGGAGCGCGCGGTGTTGATGTTCGACGCCGACGAAGCAGGAAAGGGGGCAACGGAGAGAGGTTTTGGGATGCATCATCGGATCGGGCTCGAGGTGCTGGTTGCACCTCTGCCCTCCGATCAGGATCCCGCCGATGTTGTGCAAGAGAACGGTCCGGAATTAATCAGAAAGGTCATCGATGATGCCCAACCCATCCTCGAGTTCAAACTCGAACAGACGCTGGCGAAGCTGCCACTCGACACGCCAGAAGCGCGTTCTCGAGCCGTGAGGGAAGCTGTAGAAGTGCTAGGGTGGCATCCCGATCCGATAGCACGCGGACAGTATGTTTTCATCGCAGCAAAACGGATCGGGGTCGAACCGGAGGCGGTGCAACGGGCTCTTGCCGAACGCTCGCCACGCGGTTCCGGAGCAACGGGGGGAATGAACGAACGTGATCGAGACCGGCGTTTCCCCGGACACGTAAAGGTCGAACGGGAGGCGTTGCAGATGTTGCTGACGCGGACACGAGCCATCGCCCCGTGGGCGACCCAGATCACGGAGACGGACTTCACATCTCCTCCTCGCCGCGAGCTGTTCAGGGAAGCCATGCAGGCGGTCGCCTCGGACGACGGTGTGTTGAGCGCCGACCTCTCGGAGCGCCTCAGCCCCGACGCCCGCACGCTGTTCACCGAGTTGGCCATGACCGATGCAGCCACGCCTGAGGATGAGTGGCCAGAGCGCGCCGATGAAGTGTTCGTGCGCCTGCAGGTTTTCCGATTGGAGCGAGAGATCAAGCAGCGCCGGAATGTCCTCCAGGACATCAACCCCCTGGACGAGCCCCAACGTCACGACGATCTGTTCACGAGACTCGTGGGCCTCGAAGCACAACGTCGTGATCTGCTGCGCCGGATCGAGAGCGGGGTCTAGATGATGGCCGACCCTGCGGGCTCGGATCGGGACGGCGGCGGTACGGGCACGGCGACGGAGGTCACCGCCACCCAGGCGGAGGTTGACCGGATCATCCGAGCGGCCAAGGCCGAAGGATCGGTGACCGCCGCCGACCTCGCCGAGAAGCTGTCGGTCCTGGATCTCACTCCCGACGATACGGATGCCGTGTATCAGCGATTGATGGACCTCGGCGTGGACGTCGCCGAAGACGAAGCCATCATCGCGGAAGAGGAAGAGAAGGAAGCTAAACAGGAGATCCCCGACCCCGACGAAGACCGCGTGCGGGCGCGCCGGGAAGTCGAGATGGCCTTAAAGGCCCCCACTAACGATCCGGTCCGCATGTATTTGAAAGAGATCGGCCGCGTCGCTCTTCTGACCGCCCAGGAAGAGGTGTGGCTTGCAAAGCGCATCGAAGCCGGAGTCTTTGCGACCGAGAAGCTCCAGAAGGAGCGCCAGAAGCTGTCGGCCGACAAGTTGATGGAGGTGGAGTGGCTCGAGCGTGATGGCGCTATGGCGAAGCGTCATCTGGTGGAAGCCAACCTCCGGCTCGTCGTGTCGATCGCGAAGCGCTACGTGGGCCGCGGGATGGCGTTCTTGGATCTCATCCAGGAGGGCAACCTGGGGCTGATCCGCGCGGTCGAAAAATTCGATTACCGCAAGGGCTACAAGTTCTCCACCTACGCCACCTGGTGGATCCGCCAGGCCATAACCCGTGCGATCGCCGACCAGGCGCGCACGATCAGGATCCCGGTCCACATGGTGGAGACGATCAACAAGCTCGTGCGGATCCAACGGCAGCTGCTCCAGGACTTCGGGCGCGAGCCCACCGCCGACGAGATCGGGCTGCAGATGGAGCTGTCACCAGAGAAAGTGCGGGAGATCCAGAAGATCTCGCAGGAACCGGTCTCCCTCGAGACGCCCATCGGCGAAGAAGAGGATTCTCATCTCGGGGACTTCATCCCCGACGACGAAGCGGTGGTGCCGTTGGAGAGAGCCTCCTTCAAGCTGCTGCAAGAGCAACTCGAGTCGGTTCTCCACACGCTCACCGGGCGAGAGAAAGAGGTGATCCGTCTTCGCTTCGGCTTGGTGGATGGTCAGCCGCGCACCCTCGAGGAGGTCGGTAAGAAATTCGGGGTTACCCGGGAGCGCATCCGCCAGATCGAGTCCAAGACCCTCTCGAAGCTGAGGCACCCGTCACGGAGCCAGAAGCTGCGCGACTACCTGGAGTGACGAGCGGCCGCGGCTAAACCGCGGTGGTACTGCTAGGACTCTGGAGGGGGAGCTACCGACAGGCCCCCGGAACGATCGTCGCCGCGGCTCCTAACTGCGCTGGCGACCTTCGACACGCCGCCTCCTGCCGCGTCCTTCGCCGTCCCCAGGCCGCTTCCGGCTGCCTCTTTCGCCTTCGCTTTGGCTCTGCGGAAGGTGGGGGATGAAGTGAGGTTGTCATAGAGCCGTTTCAGCTGAACGTATCGCTCACGCCCCGCCTTGGCGCCGAGGACATACCCGGCCCCCATCCCTATGAACAAGCCCATCCGTCCCTTCATCGTCGATCCTCCTACGCTCGCTCGTATGTCGATGCATCGTATTCCGGGTTTCCTTTGCGGCTTATCGCACCCCACTTAATATGGCGCTGGCGATCCGGGGTAGCTCAATTGGCAGAGCAACCGGCTGTTAACCGGTAGGTTGCGGGTTCGAGTCCCGCCCCCGGAGCTCTGGTGGATCGTCCCATAGCCTCCGCAGCAGCTTGGGGATAGCAGCGACATCAGTCTTGTCCGCGAACGCATCGGCCCACGGCGGCGTGGACCGAAGGAAGCCGGACGAGGCGACGATCCTTGATCCGGGGGCGCACTCCCTGATGAGTGCGGCGGCTTCTTCGCCATCCCGGCCGGGGAGCATCTGGTCGATGATCACGAACGCCGGCTGGGTCCGCTCCGTCACCTCGACCGCCTCGAAGCCGTCGGAGGCCTCTCCCACCACTTCGAAGCGCTCGAGCTCGAGCATCATCGTGAGGGCGATCCGGAAATTCTCGTCGTCGTCAACCACCACGACCGTGGCTGTGGGAGCACCGTTGTTCTCGATCCTCGAAGCTTATTGTGAAATGTGCAACTTTCTGGGGCGGAAGCCGCCGGGGAGGGTAAGGCAGAGGAGAGAACCGGGAAGGGGATATGGAACCAAACGGCCAGAGCAGCTCGGGGGAGATCGCCGATTACCGGCGGCTGTTCGACCTCGCGCCGGACCCGTATCTGGTCACCGACCTCACCGGACGGATCCTGGAAGCCAACGATGCCGCCGCTGCGCTCTTCGCAATGCCCGCCGCCAGGCTGACCGGGACGCCCATCCTGCAATTCATCCCCCCGTCCGGAAAACGGCATGCGATCGAACGGATAACCGCGCTGCGCACGCCTGGAACCGTAGAGGAGTGGGAGGCCCAGATCGTTCCTGAGCGGGGCGACGGCGTCGCGGTCTCCATCCGGGTCGGAGGAGTGGCGACCGGATCCAACGCGCAGCGGAATCTCAGGTGGTTGCTGCGGGACATCACCCAGAGCAACCGGAATCGCGAGGCGCTGCGGGAGAGCGAGCTCCGGCTGAAGATGCTGCACACTTTGAAGGACACCTTCCTTCAGTCGGTTTCGCACGACCTTCGAAGCCCTCTGGCCGCGGTCATCGGACTGGCACAAACCCTCGTCCGAGAGGACGTCCACCTCGATCGGGAGGAGATGACCGAGCTTCTCCACCGGATCCTGAAGAGCGCCTACCAGATGAAGGCCCTGCTCACCGATCTGCTCGATCTGGACCGTCTTCGCGGGGGCCATCTGGGGACGATGGACGACGTGGTGGATCTGGATCAGCTCGGCAAGCAGGCTTTTAGCCAGCTGGAATCGCAGCGACAGCGGGGGGTGGAGCTTCGCCCTTCGGGCCTGGTCGCGAAGATCGATCGTGCGGTCCTGGAGCGCATCGTGGTGAACCTGCTCGACAACGCACTGCGCTACACCACGCCCGAGGGCCGGGTCTGGCTCGGGTTCGAAGCCGCCGGCGCGGACGACCTGATCCTCTACGTAGACGACGATGGCCCGGGGGTGGAGGAAGGTTCCAAAGAGGCCATATTCGACCCCTTTGTCCGGGTAGCCGCGTCCCCTTCCGTGACCGGCACCGGCATAGGCCTGGCCCTCGTCGAAAGATTCGCGAGGTTATTGGGAGGACGGGCCTGGGTAGAAGACCGCCCGGGGGGCGGTGCGTCTTTCAAGGTACTGCTGCCCGGATGCCTGTCGGAAACACTTCCCGCCGCGGAGTGAACGTCGTACGTTTGTAGTAGGCCGAATACTGCGGCGGAGGAGTGCCTTCGGCCTGTCGAACACCTAACTTGAATGCAGTAGCTTGCTTGAGCTGCTTTACCCATCTTGGAGTCTGTAGTGGAAAACCGAAGATTCTCGATACTCCTGGCAGAAGACCACGCCTTGTTCCGCGAGGCGGTAAGAGCCGTCCTCGAAGGCGAAGGCGAGTTCGAGGTGGTCGGCGAGGCTTCCTCAGGCGACGAGATCCTCTCTCAGCTGGACGCTTCCCGCCCCGATCTGGTCGTGCTCGATGGTGAGATCGCGGACGGGGACGACGGCCTCGTCGGAGCAATCAAGCAGGCCCTCCCCGGCTGCCGAGTCCTCATGCTCGTGGAGAGCAGTGGACATTCTGCAGTGCTACGGGCGGCCCGTGCGGGGGCCGAGGGATTCGTTACAAAGGAATCGCCGCTGCAAGGTCTTCTCGGGGCGGTACGCGCGCTCAGGAGAGGTGAAACCGTAGTTCCGGGCCACATGTTGGGCCCCCTTCTCAGCACCCTTATGCGGCAACGCAAGCAGGAGGATGCTGCTTTCGAGCGCATCCTGCGACTCACTCAGCGTGAGAAGGAAGTGCTCGCGTTGCTGGCCGAAGGCGCCGACAATGAAGCCATTGCACGGGCCTTAGTGATCAGCCCCCAGACGGCACGAACCCATATCCAGAACATCCTTGGCAAGTTGAATGTTCACTCCCGCCTCGAAGCTGCGGCGATCGCTATGCAGAACGGTTTGCTAGAGAACGGCGTCCTGACCAACGGATCACGCCGGCGATGAAGATGGAGACTCCCAACCCGGGCTTCGTCGCTAACGCGGTGGGTGATGGCCTTCGGATCGTCCAGGAAGTAGAGGCCGACCCGGTCGCGATCCAGCTCGATCCCGCTCCCGAAGGGCCCCAAACCTCCCCCGACGTACGCCGCCAGTACCGGAGGGTGACCGCCGGCCTCGTGGTCTCTGACGCCGTCGCGCTTTCGGTAGCTTTCATCGCGGCTTACCTGGTTCGTTTCCAGGCAACCATCCACGGGCCCTACATCGCGCTGGGCGTCACGGCCCCGCTGCTCTGGGTCCTGATCTTCCGCGCTTTCTCGCTGTACTCGCCTCACCGGATCTCAGCGGTCGACGAGCTCCAGCGGATCGTGGGGGCTACCAGTGTCGGCATCCTCGGAATCATCGCAACCAGCTTCTGGCTCCGAACCGCCTTTTCACGCGAGTGGGTGGCGCTACTGTGGGGGTTCGCGGTGTTTGGCGAGCTTCTGACCCGCCGCGCCTGGCGTTGGTACCTGGCGAAGCTTCGGGTAAGCGGCAGGCTCGCGTTGCGCACCGTTGTCGTTGGAACCAACCACGAGGCCGGCCGCTTGGCGCATCTCCTCAAGAATCCCGGTCTCGGTTTCTTGCCCGTTGGTTTCGTGACCGTCGCCGGCCCGGCCGCGTCGCCGGACGGTCTCCCGGTGGTCGGCACGATCGAGAACCTGCGAGAGGTGGTACGCGAATTCTCAGCCGATTGCATCTTCGTTGCTTCGACCGCGGTCGGCTCGTCGGAGATGGTGCTCGCCGTTCAGGCAGCACGTCAGGAAGGCGTCGCCGTGCGCGTCACGGCAAACCTCAACAACATCCTGACGTCGCGGGTCTCGGTGCAGCCACTGGGCTCTCTGCTGACTCTCTCCCTGCGCCCTGTACGCCTCGCAGGCCCCCAAGCTTTGGTGAAAAGGATCTTCGACGTCGTCGCGGCGACGGTTCTCTCGCTCCTTATGCTCCCGCTCTGCATCCTGGTTGCGTTAGCGATCGCGGTTTCTTCGAAGGGTCCGGTCCTGTTCCGTCACAAGCGAGTGACGAAGGACGGCCGGCTGTTCACTATGTACAAATTCAGGACCATGGTTCCCAATGCCGACCAGATGCCGGTGAAGACTGAAGATGCCTTCTTCAAGCTGGAGCGGGACCCGCGCCTCACCAGGGTAGGTGGCATCCTCCGGCGCTTCAGCCTGGACGAGATCCCCCAGCTGTTGAACGTGATCATCGGCGACATGAGTCTGGTCGGCCCCCGGCCGTTGCCCGCCGAACAAGTGGCAGCCAATCCTCAGCTCATGGAAGCCCGCCATCAGACCCGCTCCGGTATCACGGGATGGTGGCAGATCAACGGCAGGAGTGACGTGGCCGCGGAAGAAGCGGTGCGCATGGACGCGTTCTACATCGAGAACTGGTCGCTTTCGTTGGACCTGTACATCCTGTTCAAGACCTTGGGTTGCGTAGTTGGTGGAAAGGGCGCGTACTAAGCCTTGAGCATCTCCCCGGATCCGCTTTCAGTCGTGCCTTCGCACCCGCAACTAACCGTCCTTTCGGAGCCATCTTCGACGCTCGAATCGCGTCACATCGTCGGGATGAGGGTCGATAGGACCGATTACGACGATGCGGCCGCACGGATCGTTTCCTGGGGCGAACGGCATGAATCCCGTTACGTATGTGTGGCCTCGGTCAACAACGTTATGGAGTCGCGTGGAAGTGAAGCCTTTCGTCAGATCATGAATGCTGCAGACCTGGTGACATCGGACGGGATGCCATTGGTGTGGAGTTTGCGACTTCTAGGTTTGCGTCAGGCCACGCGGGTGTATGGACCCGACCTGACGCCGATCCTGTGCGAGCGGGCAGCTGCGGCCGGTATCCCGGTTGGGTTCTATGGCGGTACTCCCGAGGTGCTCGAATCCTTCATCAGCAATCTGAAGGCTCGCTTCCCCGATCTTCAGGTCGTCTACCGCTTCGCCCCGCCCTTCAGGGCCCCCACCGAGGAAGAAGACAGTCAGGTCGACCGGGAGATCATCGGATCTGGCGCCGGGATCATCTTCGTTGGACTGGGAACTCCCAAGCAGGAGCAATGGATGGCCGCCCGCCGAGGCAAGGTCCCTGCTGTGATGGTGGGCGTTGGCGCCGCCTTCGATTTTCTCGCCGGCAAGAAGAAGCAGGCGCCGCACCTTATGCAGCGGATGGGGCTGGAGTGGCTGTTCCGGCTCTGCAGCGAGCCTCGCAGGCTGTGGAAGCGCTACCTGTACCGCAACCCTCGATTCGTGTTCCTGCTGGCGAAGCAGCTGGCGACCGAACCTCGTAACTGAGCTCGCCGGTACCGCCTCTCCGACCTCCACCGTGGGCGCCAGCGTGGACCTGCAGGGCTCAACGGGCCCCGCGTTCTAGGCCGGAGGCGCCAGCTTGACCTCCAGGCTCACAGGCCCGCCGGCGGCATCGACAGCCACGTAGGAATCTCCGTCGACCGCTCCGCCGACCGAACCACCTTTGACCACTTCGTAGCCGTCGGGAGGGATCACCCTGACGGAGCTCGAGTCGGGGAAGGCGGTGGCCTGCGGAACCGTGGCGAATCGGAAGATGCCGCCGTCAGTCTTCAGGTTGAGCGCATGGGGAATCAGGTACGACAGCTCGACTCGGACCGAGTCCCGCGGCGCCACAGATAGCGGGATGGTCACCCGGGGGTTGGCTCCCTCGACACCATCTTGGTGTGGCGGGGTCTTGCCCTGGATGGAGAGCTTCTGTATCTGAGCGTGAAGCGGAAGGACCAGGCTCAGATCCGTGTGGTCTGCGCCCGAGGGCACGTTGTGCACGAGGACTCTTGACAGACCCTTGGTGGCCCTGTTGCTCAGCTCGAAGGTAGTCGTAACGAAGGCCTGACCTTTCCGAGTGAGGCGCACGACGGTCGAGCTGGCTCGGCGTTCGTAGTAACCCAGCCTCGTGAACGTCCTGTTGTTCGTTACCGCCATCTGCACGTTGGGCTCGAAGGTAGAGAAGGTCTGACCCACCCCGACCTGGTTGAGGGCATGTTCGTCAGCCTTGATGGATGAGTACATCGTGAAATGGGAGCCCTTTGCGGAATCTCCGAGCGCCGTGGTGAGCTCGGCCGCGGTGGCCTCGCCCCTGCTTACCCGCTTCCACACCTGTTCGATCAAGCCTGCCACCCACACGTCGCGGGCATGCTGATCGGTGCCGAAGTGGACATACACATCGTGCGTGAGCACCCTCACGGCGTTGCTGGCATTCACCTTGACGGGATAGGTGGGTTGGCTAAGAGACCCAACTGCACGGGTCATCAGACCCAGAGCGACGGGGTCCATCTCGATCACACCGTCCACCGTCGACCCGGTGGCGGTCTGGTAGAGATCCTGGGCCACGGGGCCCACTTGGTTGAAACTCGGTGACTGGGTGACTTCCTCCCAGCTCGTGAAGGCTCCGGCGGGCCCGTACGCGTGTCGGAACCAGGATGGCGTCGAGGCTCTCGAGGCGGTTGCTTGAGGCAACTCGTCGACGGGCCGGATGGCTCCCACGGTCAAGGCTCCGGACTTTGCGGTCAGGATGCCGAAGAAGTCGATGGAGCCGCCGGAGCCTCTGGCGATGCTGGGGTTGTCGAACAGCAACAGGTAGTGGCGGGGCTGGTCCCTGCCAAAGAGCGAAGGAAGGGCTTGGATCAAGGCACGGGTCTTGTGGATAGCGTCCTTGGCCTCGGCGATCTTGGCGAGGGCCAGAGATAGCGCCGATTGCACTGCCCCGAACACTGGTTGGGGAGCGGCCCGCAGGCTCGTATACGCCCGGCCCAGCAGGTCCTCTATATCTACGAAGAAGGGCTCACCCCGCTGTGACGCGTTCAGGTTGATCTGTCCGTGCCTGTAGATCGACGCAGCCAGTCCCTGGGCAGGAGCTCCCATCGCCCGTATCGCTTGCACGGCATCGAGCCCGGCTTGCGAGGCCAGGTCGGAGGATTGGCCCAGCGCCCTCAGGGCCTCAGCATCCCGGTTAACCCGGGGGAGATGGGAGACGACCCAGAAGGCAGGGTGCCCCTGCAGACCGTCAGCTGTGCCCGAAGCGGTAGCAGCTTTCTGAAACTCCGCCTGGGCAGCGGGATAGTGGCCGGCTAGCAGCGCCTTGCTTCCTCGCTTGAGATCACCGCGGGCGGAATCGAGGGCGTGCGACAGGCTGTAGAAGGTAAAGAAGCCGTCGACGATCAGGGCAATAAGCAGGAGCGCAGCGATGCCTCCCAGCCACACCAACGAACGAGGGCGCCTTTTCCCACGAGGGGAAGCGGCGCCCTTCGAGGTCGGCTCGTGGTCGGCGGCCGCTCGGTCGATACGCGGAACCACCGGCCGGTCTTCGGTACTGGGCTCGGGGGCCGGCGCCAGGACTGCGGCCGGTCGACTGTTCACATCCTCGTGCTCGGGCAGATGGATAACCCGGCCCAGGGTTTCAGCAGGCTCGTCGGGAGATGGAGCGGCCTCCGGCGGAACGTCCGCAGAGGGGGTCGCGGCCGGTTCGGGTTCTTCTCGGGGAGGTGCAGGGGGCCTTACCTCTGGGGGCACTGCACTGATCGGCGTCGTCACGGTCCCCAGGCTGCGCTGCCGTTCCGCCGCGAGCTCGTGACTGCGCTTGTTCTCGGGCGATGCGTCCAGAACCTCCAGGCTCTCGACCTGGGAAGTGAACACGATGAAGGAGTCGCTTGGAAAGCTCATGGGGTTGCCGTTGGGATCGAACGCGCTGGAGACATCCAGGTCGAATGCGTCGGTGGATCCCCCCGATGGGTCGTCAACGGGGGCCCTCCACCCTTCCACGACCCGCCCGGACCGCAGCTTGACCCTTACGAATTCGCCCTCTCCGGGAACCGGGCCGCCTGCTGTAGAGGCTTTCCTTCCGGGACCCGGGCGCCTGTTGGTGGAAGGCGAACCTGGTTGCGAACGATGGGCCCCGAACCGCCCTCCGCCGCGGAAGCCCCCGGATTCCCTCCGGCGTTGACCGGACTTGATCACGCGCCGATAGATCAGATCGGATACAGAGATCACCGCGATAAGAAGGATGAGGGCGCCGATCTCGAAGTAGATCAAGGTGTTCTGTCGCCTCCAGCGCAGTTGGGCACATCCGGCGACGGCCGAGACCGGCGACAGAAGCTTGGTCGAACCGGCGAATCGCGACGCCGTCCCAGGCGGGGCGAGCGCAGCCCCGACACCATTTCGATGTCTCTCACTTCACCCGTTCTCCCCATTGTCTGGGTTGCAAACTCTACTCGCCGACACCGTGGCAGTGCACCACACCCCGTCGTGAGCCGCTACCCCAGCCGTCGCTATGGCCTGATCCGTGAGCCGGCTCCCTGGGCCGGATTCGGGCGTTGGCCCTCGGATCGGTGGCCGGCACCCTCAGCCCGCACGGACGCCGGCTGCAGAGGCTCTGAGCAGCTGCAATCTCGTCTCCGGTTCCGGGAGCGCGGGTTTCAGCAGAAAGCTCGCCCCCGGCACCGAGACAGCAGAAAGCCCATGGGGAACGATCTCCATGGGCTCGCTGTCAGATCACCGTTTGGTCGTGTCGGATCCGAAGGATTCGCGGAGCCGGTCGTTGCTGGTTCTACCTAGTGGCAGTGGTGATGGTGGTGGTGATGGTGATGGCAGTGGTGGTGATGATGCTCGGGGACCGTCGTGGTCGTGGTGCTCTGCACGCTCGTCGTGGTGGCGGGGTGCACTGTGGTGGTGGGGTGTGAGGGCACCGTGGTGCTGGTCGGTGCCGTGGTGCTCGTTGGGAAAGTGGTGCTGGTCGGCATCGTCGTTGTGGTGGTGGGCGCCGTGGTGGTAGTAGTGGGTGCCGTCGTGGTGGTCGTCGGCGCTGTCGTGGTGGTCGTCGGCGCTGTCG
>DATAPE010000115.1:0-3855 GCA_036265345.1 Actinomycetota bacterium | reverse complement strand
GTAGCCTTTAGTATGCATCAGAGCGTTCGTAAGGCCGACCTGAAACTTAATCTCTTCGTTCCGCAAGTCGGGCGTGTCGGGCAAAACTGCGATCTGGTGAAGAGCACGTGTGAGCTGAGCTATAGCCTCTACCATTGCTGAACGTTCAAGCGACTGCTGTCCCGCTTTACCCGTGCGCCGTGGAAAGGCGGCGCTTTCCAGTGGGTGCAAATCCCACCCGGCAATCGCTCCAGCCGGAAGCAACCGGAGCAGTCATGGAGGTGACGAAATGGCTGAAGCCTTCGGATAGCGTGTCACGATATACGGTGACAGCGCGAGTGTGCAGGCCGTAACGCAAGTGAACGCCGAGCAAACCTCGAAAAGGACGACGCGCAGGCCGACCCGACAGGGTTATCGGGGAAGGCTGATACGGCGGGGTGAATGAGCGAAGCAATACGCCCAACCGCTGCGCCGGGGTAGTGGCGACAGCATGTACACAAGGAAAGCGCACGCAACACGGGAAGCCCCACGGCGTGGTCAGGGATGGTCAACCGGACGCCCGCGAGGGACGGGCCGGGCGCCCTGGGGTGGCGGAGAGGTTCGCAGTACCGTTGAAGCCGGGTAACGCCGGTGGAGGGAAGGGACCTCAGTTCAAGACGAACGCAAGACGCGGTGCGGGACCTGGAGATTGGGCAACCTATCAACTCCGAAGAGTGTTCAGAAACTGCAGACGGCGTTGCACGCGAAAGCGAAGGCAGAAGCCGGCTATCGCTTCTATGCGCTGTACGACAAGATCAGCCACGACGACATCCTGGCTCATGCTTATGCCCAGTGCCGCTCCAACAAAGGCGCACCGGGTGTGGACGGTCAGGAATTCGCGGACATCGAGGCATACGGAGTGCAGCGGTGGCTAGGCGAACTGGCGCTTGCGCTTAGGCAGGAGACTTACCGACCGGAACCCATCAGACGAGTGTTCATACCAAAGGCCAACGGCAAACTCAGGCCGCTGGGCATCTCGACCTTGCGAGATCGGGTCTGCATGACAGCCGCGATGCTGGTGCTGGAACCGATCTTCGAAGCCGACCTACCACCAGAGCAGTACGCCTACCGTCCTGGGCGAAACGCCCAACAAGCGGTGGTCGAGGTTAGAGAGCTGGTGTTCCGAGGTCACTCGGAAGTCGTGGACGCCGACCTCGCGGACTACTTCGGGAGCATTCCGCACGCCGAACTTCTAAAATCGGTGGCGCGCCGGATTGTTGATCGGCGCGTGCTGCATCTGATCAAGATGTGGCTGGAGTGTTCCGTGGAAGAAACCGACGATCGAGGAAGAAAGACACGTACGACCGAAGCTCGCGATAAGCGGCGAGGCATTCCGCAAGGCTCACCGATCTCACCGCTGCTGGCGAATCTCTACATGCGCCGGTTCGTGCTGGGATGGCAGAAGCTCGGGCTGCAGCAAAGCCTCGGCAGTCGGATCGTGACCTATGCCGACGATCGTGTGCCACGAACGCACTGAAGGAGGTGCGATGCTGTGCAGGAGATGAGGGTAGGTCCCTCGGAGTCGGCTGTCAGGAGCAGGCTCCAAACCACCGCAAGCTGCGACGGTTAAGAGCCGTGGTGGTGAACGTTGCGGAAAAGGCGGGACGTGATCCCGTCAGGTATGGCTCAGAGAGACGAGCGCAAGCAAACCGCTGATGACGTGTCGAAAGCGTATAGACGATGTCGAAACCGGGGGGAAGTCGTTAACCCGGGACAAGTCTGGGGGGTGTCCTGATTACGGCCCAGATGGCATCCGGCATGAAGGCGGCGTGACTCTGAACTGGGCTCTTGCATGGAACGTGGGAACCTGTCGCCCCGATGCGAAGGGAGAAGTCCAAATGGGAGGCCCCCATGAGGATAAGAGTACCGAGGCGGGGCACAGGGGCGGAGCGACCCGTAGTAGGGAAGAGGGCTCTGTAATGGGGTCGGACCGAAGGGGTTGCATTGTTCAGCTCTGGCCCGGGGTCAACCGGCGACGGGAGGAACCCCGTGGGTAGAGCAAAGCCGTTTGACATTCCGAAACGGGAAGTCTGGGAAGCGTACAAGAGCGTGAGAGCCAACCAAGGTGCGGCTGGCGTGGATGGACAGTCGATCGCGGACTTTGAGGCTGATCTCTCGAACAACCTCTACAAGCTGTGGAATCGGCTGTCGTCTGGCAGCTACTTTCCGCCGCCGGTACGACGGGTGGACATACCGAAGGACGATGGTCGAACCCGGCCGCTGGGGATACCCACGGTCGCCGATCGCGTCGCCCAGATGGTGGTCAAAAGAGCCCTGGAGCCGCTCGTGGAACCACACTTCCACGACGACTCATACGGGTATCGACCCGGCAAATCGGCGCTCGATGCAGTCGGCGCGGCGCGGCAGCGTTGCTGGCGTTACGACTGGGTGCTCGATCTGGACATCAAATCCTTCTTCGAGGAAATCGACAGGGGGCTATTGATGCGGGCGGTGCGCAAGCATGCGAACTGTCCGTGGGTGCTGCTTTACCTCGACAGATGGTTGAGAGCGCCCGTTCGGATGGCGGACGGCAGCCTCATCAGCAGGGAAAGGGGAACGCCGCAAGGAGGGGTCGTGAGTCCCCTCCTGGCCAACCTCTTTCTTCATTACGCGTTCGACAGGTGGATGCGGCGAAACCATCCGGATATCCCGTTCGAGCGTTATGCCGATGATGCGATCTGCCACTGCCGCAGTGAAGATCAGGCACAGGCATTGCGCGCATCGCTTGAGAGGCGGTTCGCCGATTGCGGACTGACGCTTCATCCCGAGAAGACGAAAATCGTCTACTGCAAGGATGATGACCGGCGCAGAGATTATGCCAACCAGAAGTTCGACTTCCTCGGCTATACCTTCCGGCCGAGGCTGTCGCGACGCTGGCGGGGTACCTTCGGCGTCGTGTTCAGCCCGGCGGCAAGCGACAAAGCTCTCAAGACGATCCGGCAGACGGTGCGAGGCTGGAAGCTTCACGAGCGCAGCGACAAGTCGCTGGACGACCTAGCCCGGATGTTCAACAGCCACATCCGGGGTTGGATCAACTACTACGGCCGGTACTACAAGTCGGCTCTCTACCCGACCCTGCGACACATCGACCGTATTCTGGCTCGATGGGCGCATCGGAAGTTCAAGTCCTTGCGACGTCATCGGCGGCAAACGGCGCACTGGATCGCTCGCGTAGCGCGGCGACAACCATCGCTATTCGCCCACTGGGCGCTTTGCAGGGACGGGGCCGGACAATGGGAGCCGGACGAGGCGAGAGTCTCACGCAAGGGAGTTACACCCCTGCGGGCTCGCAGAACCGGAGCGAACTGAAACGAATGCAACCCGTTGGATGCTGGCTGCGGCGCTGATCGCATTCCAGCTCGGCGACGTAGCGACAACCAATACCCTTCTTGCCGCCGGGTACCGAGGCCAATCCTCTGATGCTGTACCGCCAAGCCAATCGGCATCCCGTCGGCGACCCTCTCCCGATAATCAACATTCTGAAGCGGAATCCGCACCTGGTAGTCAGGAGGAAAGCCGAGGACCAAGCCGCGATTGACCGGGGAGTAAATCACCGTCTTGCGGGCCACGTCGCTCCGGAGGGATACGCCCGTGCTAACAGTCAGTGGTCTTTTGTCTGGGCTCAGCGTTGCCTCGGCCAAGGAAGAGCGCGGCCGGGTCTAGCGGGATCCGCTCGGTTCATTGACGGCGACACGATCGCCGCGGGAGCGTTGAGCGGTCCCTGCACTTACGGCGGTCCAAGCTGGCGATGTGACCGCTGTCGAGGGGGCAGCCAGGCAACACCGTTGCGGTCGATATCCTTACGCCCGGACAGTTCCTAGCGAGTGCAGCGCGGGC
>DATAPE010000114.1:0-8317 GCA_036265345.1 Actinomycetota bacterium | reverse complement strand
TCCGGCTCCCTCGTAGGGGACCCCTCGATGGAGCGCGACCGCGGCAAGCTCGTGGCGACGCCGGTAGTCCAGCACGGGATCGTCGGAGAGATCGAGGACGGCGTCGGGAGCGAGCTCCTCGAGGGCCTCGGCCAGCAACCGGGGGGCGTTCGATCCGTCCCGGATAGTGACGCCCGCCACCTGGTCCAGGTCCCCAGCGGGCAGTTTCTCCCGGCCCCCTGCCCGGACGGCCCCCGCCAGCTCCGCCCCCCCGCCCCTGAGACGGCCGAAAGCAGCCTCTATCACCGAGGGATAGTGCTCACCATCGACCACGACCACGTATCTGATGGGTCGCTCCAGAGGGGAGGGAAGGGTTACGGCAACGGCGTTGGGGGTAACCGTATAGCACCAATCGTCCAAGGAGGGTCAGATGTTCGGTCGCGACCGCACGGTAACGAGATCCCAGGACGTCGCCTTCGATGCTCGCGGCGGCGTATCGCCCGGCGCGATCTTCACGGGTGTCGTGGTTGCCTTCGGTGCCACTTTCATCCTGTCGGCGATCGTCGGTGGCGTCCTCGTTGCCCTCGGGATCAACAACACCCCCAGCACTACGGTCACCGTCGGTGTGGGGGCCGGGATCGCGCTGGTCGTTGCGATGTTCCTTGCGTATCTGTGGGGTGGCTACACGGCGGGCCGCATGGCTCGCGGAGCGGGGCTCGCCAACGGGCTGCTGGTTCCTCTGGCTGCGATCGTCGTTGCCCTGATCGTCGGCGGGATCGTCACCGCTCTCGGCGCCACGGCGAACCTGAACCTGCCGTCACTGTCGCACTTCAATCCCGGGCTGCCGATCAGCGATAACCAACTCAACGGCAGAGTTCTTGACGCCAGTCTGTGGATCGGCCTCAGCGGGCTGATCGCGATGTTCCTGGGCGGTGCGATCGGGGGCCTGCTGGGAGCCCGCTGGCACACCAAGCTCGAGCGCCACACGCTCGAGGAGCGGACCGATGACGAGACGGTGACGGATGGCGAGGCGGTGACCAGCGGCACGGTGGCCACGACGAGCGCGGACGAGACCGACCGTACGGTGGAAACCGCCAGTACCGACAACGACCGCTCATCTGTCGACGGAGAAACAGTGTCAGCGGCGTCTTCGGGACCTCCGATCACAGGAGGAGCGGCGGCAGAAACCTCGGAGTATCCGCGCCCGAACCCAAGCGTCGACGAGGATTCGGCCTCCACCACTACCTCGACCACAGGTGATACGCGGGCCTAGGCCTAGCCGGAGGCTGCCGCTCCCGCCGACTCCCACTCGCTGACGAACACGCGCCATCCCGAATGGCGCTCGCGACAGATGCGTCTGATCTGCTCGGCCCTCATCGCGACTTCAGGGCGCGGAACGACTATCAGTAATGAGGGCCCTGCGCCGGCCACCGCCACGGGGAGCCCGGCATCCCGGAGCTCGGCGTGCACCGCTGCTGATTCCGGCATCAGCTTGAGGCGGTGAGGCTCGTGCAGGCGATCGCTCATGGCATCGGCAAGCACGTCGGCGCCGGCACCCGAGATCATCGCCGCCACCAGCAACGCGGCGCGCGACGCGGTGAACTGCGCATCGGCGAATGGGACCTCATCGGGAAGGTCCTTGCGCGCGGCTCCGGTCGAGAACCCTTCCGAGGGAACCGCAAGAACGGGAACGAGCCGGTCGCTCGGCTCGATCCGGTAATACCGCAGATCGTCGGCGCCAGAGCGGTAGGCGATCACCAAACCGCCGAGCAACGCGGGAAGAACGTTGTCGGGATGTCCTTCGACGCCGGTCGCCATCTGCACCATCTCCCCCTGGGGCACGGTGCGGCCCGTGATCGCCCTCGCCGCGAACAAACCGCCCACGACCGCAGCGGCAGACGATCCCAGCCCCGAGCCGAGGGGGATCGGGTTCTTGATCCGCACTGCATAGCCCGGGGGCCGCCGTCCAACATGGTCGAAGAAGACGTTCATGCAGTGAACTACGAGGTTGGTCTCGTCGGCGGCGAGCTGGTCTGCGCCCTCCCCCTCCACGAGGATCTCCACCGAGTCGCGCCTCGGCTCGATCTCGATCTCGAGGTGCATTCGCACCGCGACACCGAGCGCGTCGAAACCCGGCCCCAAGTTGGCCACGGTGGCGGGGATGCGAACTCGAACGGCAGCCGGCATTGCGAAAGGATGACACGAAGGCCGGGTCCGCGGCTAGGCCAGCCGCAGCTCTTCCATGATCGGGCCGATCTCGGACGGGACCAGTTTCGGTCGTGGGGCACCCGCGATGGCCCAGTCCGGGTCCTTCAAACCGTGGCCTGTCAGAACGCACACGACGGTCGAGCCCGCGGGAACGGCATTGCGGGCGGCGAGCTGGCGCAGCCCGGCAACGCTCGTCGCAGACGCCAGTTCGACGAAGATCCCTTCCTGGGCGAGCGATCGATAGGCCTCGAGGATCTCTTTGTCCCGCACGCAATCGATAGCGCCGCCGGAGGACGACGCAGCATCGAGAGCGCCCTGCCACGATGCAGGATTGCCGATGCGAATCGCGGTGGCGATCGTCTTGGGATCGGCAACGATCTCCCCCCGAACTATCGGGTTGGCGCCTTCCGCCTGGAAGCCGAGCATCTTGGGCTGCGTCGTGCACCACCCCGCCGCGAGAGCCTGGGTGTAGCCGCGCCAGTACGCGGTGATGTTGCCTGCATTGCCCACGGGCATCACGTGCAGGTCGGGGGCCCGCCCGAGCGCTTCGACGATCTCGAAGGCCGCGGTCTTTTGGCCCTCGACGCGATAGGGATTGACCGAGTTCACGAGCGTTATCGGATGGCTCTGTGACATCTCTGTGGTCAGTTGGAGGGCCCTGTCGAAGTTGCCTGCTATCTCGAGCACACGCGCTCCATGCACCAGAGCTTGCGCCAGCTTGCCGAGGGCCACGTTGCCTCGCGGGATCAGAACCGCGCAGGTCATCCCTGCGCGTGCTGCGTATGCGGCGGCGGATGCGCTCGTGTTCCCCGTCGACGCGCACACGACTGCGTGCGAGCCTTCCTCGAGGGCCTTCGATATCGCAACCGTCATCCCCCGGTCCTTGAAGGAACCGGTGGGATTCAGCCCTTCGTACTTGAGCCATACCTCTGCCCCGACCTCGGTTGAAAGGCGGTCGGAGTAGATGAGCGGCGTGTCACCCTCGTCGAGTGTGACGATGGGAGTTGCATCAGACACCGGGAGCTGATCGAAGTAGCGCCGGATCACTCCCCTCTTGCCGGCGATCGCCAGCGGTCCCGCGGTCACCGTTCGTCGGTCCCTTCGACGCGCAGCGTGGAGACAACGCTCTTAACCGCTTCGAGGTTGCTGAGCTCGCCGAAGGTTTGCTGGTGCTGGCCTTCGCTCGCGGTGTGGGTGATCGCCACCAGCGTTGCTTCGTCGCCACTTCCTTCCTGCCTCACCGACGCGATAGAGATCTCGTGACGAGCGAATACGCCGGCGACTTCGGACAACACGCCGGGGCGGTCCGCGACCGACAGAACGACGTAGTAGCGCACGGGTATCTCTTCTTGAGGGCGAAGTTTGGCGACCCCGTCGCACGTGCACCCGACCGAGCGGCCCCCGGTGACCAGGTTGCGGGCGACTTCGACGAGGTCTCCCACCACCGCCGAACCGGTAGGTCCCCCACCGGCCCCCCGGCCGAAGAACATCAGCTCGCCGGCCTGTTCACCCTGAATGAAAACCGCGTTGAAGACGTCCCGCACGGCTGCCAGGGGATGGGTCTTGGGCACCATCGCGGGATAGACCCGGGCGGTAACTGCACCCTCTTGAGTCTCGGCGACGCCCAGCAGCTTGATCTCGTAACCAAGCTCGTGGGCGGCCCCGATGTCGCGGGCGGACACGGTAGAGATGCCTTCACGGTGGACATCCGTTGCCACGACGCGGGCGTTGAAGGCGATGGAGGACAGGATCGCCAGCTTCGCCGCTGCGTCGAAGCCGTCGATGTCGGCGCTCGGGTCGAGCTCGGCGTAACCGAGGGCTGCAGCCTCCGCCAGAGCGTCGGCGAATTCCATTCCGGCCTCGGACATGCGCGTCAGGATGAAGTTGGTGGTGCCGTTGAGGATGCCCATGATCCGTACCACGCGGTCCCCCGCCAGCGACTCCTTCAATGGACGGACTATCGGTATCCCCCCGCCCACCGAAGCTTCGAACAGGAAATCGACCCCAGCTTCGTCGGCTGCATCCATCACTTCCTGACCATGCGTGGACAACAGCTCCTTGTTCGCTGTCACTACCGCCTTTCCGGCGGCGAACGACTGCATGATCAGCTGACGAGCGGGTTCGATCCCCCCGATGGTCTCGACGACGACGTCGATGCCGGGATCGTCAACGATCGAGGACGCATCCGAGGTCCAGAGATCGGCGGCCAGCTCTAGCGGCCGCGCCTTCGACAGATCGCGCACCGCTACGCGTGCCAGCTCCACCGGGGCTCCTGTTCGTCTGGAGATCTCCGGCGCGTGTTCCGCCAGTATCCGCGCGGTAGCTCCCCCGACGGTTCCGCAGCCGAGCAGGCCGACGCGGATCCGGCGCGACGTCACGCGGGCAACGTCTCCAGCTGGCCCCTGAGGATCAGCTCGCAGCGGCCTCCGATCGACACCTTTCCGGGCTCCGAACGCATAAGGATGCGGGAGGGCCTGCCCATCTCGCGGCCCTGCTCGATGGCGAAGCTTCCCCCACCTATGCGGTCACCCAGATACAGCCCGAGACCAGCCGCGGCCGAACCCGTCGCGGGATCCTCCGCAACTCCAACTGCGGGAAAGAAGCCGCGGGCGCCCAACCGGCCCTCGCCCAAGGAAGTGAAGCAATAGACGCCCATCGGGTGGACCCCCGTCAACTCGGATCGAGGCGAGCACCGGGCCAGGGTTGAGTCGTCACGCACCGGCACCATCAACTGTGCGACCCCGGCATCGGAGACCGCGGGATTCAGCCGTCCAGCTCCGCCGAGCGCGCCAGCCTCGAGCCCGATATCGCCTCCCTCGAGCCCGAGCGCGGCCGCGATGGATCCGCCGGCATCCGGACCGTCGCCGCCGAGATCGGGATCGGCTCGCCCCGTTCTCTCGAACCACAGTTCGTCTCCAACCACGCTGACCTCGGTGTCACCGGCCGCACTGCTCTGCACGAAGCGCTCGCCAGCGAGCTTTTCGATATGACGCAACAGCCACGCAGTTCCAACCGTGGGATGACCAGCAAAGGGCAATTCTTGTCCCGGAGTGAAGATCCTCACCGAATAAGCATCTCCATCGACCGCCGTGACAAAGGTCGTCTCGGAGAGATTCATCTCGAGTGCGATGCGCTGCATCTGGGACGACGAGAGACCATCTGCGTTGGGGAATACCGCAAGGGGATTGCCGCTGTAGGCGGAGCCCGCAAACACATCCACTTGGAAAAACTCCATCACGACCACATCCTTTCCGGAGCGCTCACGCCCAGCAATCCCAGACCATTCGCAAGCGTCCGCGCGGTCGCAACGCACAGCGCAAGCCGCGCTTGTGTCAGCTCGGCGTCTTCGGTCACGACCTTGCAATCGCGATAGAAGGCGGTGAAGGTCGACGCCAGCTCCTCGACGAAGCGAGAGATCTTCTGGGGGCCGCGGTTCGCTGCCGCTTCGGGGACCGCTTCCTCGTAGGAAGCCAGCTTGCGCATCAACTCTTGTTCCGATGGATGCACCAGAAGGTCGAGGGGCGCCTCCGGTACCTGCGGCACAACACCTTGCTCCTGCGCGCGCCTCAGGATCGAACAGATCCGCGCGTGCGCGTATTGAACGTAGAACACCGGATTCTCGGGAGCCTGCTCCTTGACGAGGTCGATATCGAACTCGAGAGGAGCATCCATCGACCGGGTAAGGAACGTGTAACGCGCGGCGTCGACACCCACTTCGTCCACGAGCTCATCGAGAGGGATAAGCACGCCGGCGCGCTTCGACGCCTTCACTCTCTCGCCTGCCCGCGACAGAGTCACGATCTGAACGATCCGGATCTCGATGCGATCCCTCCCGAACCCCAGCGCATCCGCGAGCGCGAACAATCGGGAGATCGTGCCGTGGTGATCCGATCCCAACAGGTAGATCAAGCGGTCGTAGCCGCGACCGATCTTGTCTCGCATGTAAGCGACGTCTGACGCCAGGTAGGTCGGGCGGCCATCACTTCGCACGAGGACCCGGTCTTTGTCGTCGCCGAACCTGCTGGACTGGAACCACACGGCTCCGTCCCTCTCCTCGGTGACACCGAGGCGGACGAGCTCCTCGATCCCTTCCTTGACGCCGCCGCGATGCATCGCTTGCTCCGATGACCACACGTCGAACTTCGTTCCGAACCGCTCCAGCGACGCGGTGACCTCGCGCATCATCGTCTCTAGCCCGAAGTCGCGCGCCGTCTCGACACGCTGGTCCTCGGGCACAGTCAGCAGGGCCTCACCCTGTTGATCAGCAAGCTGATCCGCAAGATCCCGGATGTAGTCGCCTTGATAGCCGCCCTCGGGCACCTCGGCGTCGCGGCCGAAGTGCTCCAGATACCGTGCTGCGATCGACTGCCCGAACTTCGTCGCCTGGCCCCCGGCGTCATTGATGTAGAACTCCCGCGTCACTTGATGCCCTACAGCCTCCAGGAGGTTGCCCACCGCATCGCCCACCGCGGCGTGACGCCCGCTGACAACGCTGAGGGGACCCGTCGGATTGGCCGACACGTACTCGAGATTGACCGAGACACCGTTGCCGGCGGCGCTCCTACCGAACGCAACTTCCGGATCCGCCGCTCGGCGCACGACGTCATGCAGCCATTCCGCCGAGAGGTAGAAATTCAAGAAACCGGGTCCGGCCACCTCCACCTTCTCTATAAGCGGAGAGGGCGGGAGGCGTTGTTTGAGGGCTTCCGCTATCGCCCGTGGGTTGGTCTGGGGGCCGGCTGCAACGAGGGCCACGTTCGAGGACCAGTCCCCATGCTCCCGCCGGCGAGGACGCTCGAAATTGACGGCAGTCCCGTTGTCGGGCAGGACGCCGTCTGAGGCCGCGGTTTCGAGAGCGCTGCGGACCAACTCGGCGAGACGGTCGGTGACCATCACGCCGCGATTAAGTCAGGAGGCGTTCTACGACGCCCAGCAGGTCCATGGGGTCGAAAGGCTTCGTTAGATATTCGGCAACTCCATAGTCCTTGCCTCTCTGGATATCTGACTGCTGCGCCTTGGCGGAGAGGAACACGACCGGGATGTCCTTGGTGGAATCGTTGGCTTTCAGCTTCTCGCAAGCCTGATAACCGTCGAGACGCGGCATCATGATGTCCAGGATCACGAGATCGGGAATCTCCTTGGTGGCCAGCTCGAGGGCCTCCTCACCATTCTGGGCGGCCAGCACGTCGTAGCCCTCGATCTCGAGGTTGACCTGCAGGACCCTGAGGATCGCGGGGTCGTCATCGCAGATGAGGATCTGTTTCTTGGTCACCGGCATGCGGGGATGCTACGCCCCTCGTACTTCCCGGATGCTCTAACCTCCCTGGTGCGGCCCCCGTAGCTCAGGGGATAGAGCACACGCCTCCGGAGCGTGGTGCGCAGGTTCGAATCCTGTCGGGGGCACCGAGCGCGGAGCGCGGGCCACCGACAGGACCGCTGCTCAGCGGAGCGCGGGCCACCGACAGGATCCCTGAACCAGCACGCCCCTTTCGTTCGAATCCTGTCGGGGGCACAAACAAAAGGGGGCAGGTTTGGCTAGCCCTGGCTTTCACTCCTACGACCGGGTTCAAGGTCCCGCCCAGGTAGTCGATATTCCTACTAACAGGCCATCACCAAGACATGGACGAAGGGCAGACGTGACGACTACAGAGCGGGCTCTCGCGGCCCAGGGCGGCTCCGGCGATACAAGAGTGGATTCCTCCTACAAGCGGTTAGCGGAGGTATTCCATCAGGTGCTATCGGAGCAGAGCCTGGGTGTCCTGCTGGACACGATCGCGGACACGATCTCGGAGCTCGTTCCCTACGACACCCTCACTATCTACGAGGCCAATGAGACGGAGGGCACCCTTACGCCCGTCCTGGCGCGCGATCAGTGGGCCGCGGAGATCATGAACTCGATGTCGCATTTCGGTCAGGGGCTGACTGGATACGCTGCAGCCCATCGAGAGCCACTCCTTATCAACCAAGCCCAGCTGGATCCACGCACTCAGGTGATTGCGGGAACGGATAACGACCCCGAGTCCCTGCTGGTGATCCCCTTGATCGCCCGAGATTCCGTAAAGGGCTGTCTGAACATCTATCGCATCGGCGAAGAGGCTGTCTTCACGGAGGATGAGTTCGAGCTCGCGAA
>DATAPE010000113.1:0-4915 GCA_036265345.1 Actinomycetota bacterium | reverse complement strand
TAGAGCCGTAAGGCGACTCGGAGTACCTGTGGGTATGGGTGGGAAAGCCAACTGCCTGTGCCTGCGGGGAATCTGGGAGACCCCAAAGCCGAGGTACCGCGAGGAAACCAAGCCGGTCGTGAAGTTGCCTGGGACCACTTTTCGTGCCAAAGATCCCGCTTGCCACGCCCGGTCGTGGGGGGCGAGATGCCGCGGCACGGAAACCGCGGGGCCGAGCGCCAAGCGAGGAGACTCACTTGCGCCGAGAGGCACGAGCGAGTTTCGCGAGGTGTTTCGGCCCCGCGGTGCGTGTTCGGTCACCTTCGCGGTCTGTGCGGAGTGTGTTCGAGTGTCCTTGAGCCGACCGGGACGCAATCGCGCCTCGCAGCTGAAGGCGTTACCGGGACGGGAGAAGCGACGACTGGGCCGACATCATCGACCTGCTGACGATGCATCCGGAGGAGCGGCGGCAGGTTGCGAGAGTGCTGGGTGAGTTGGAGGCCGAGGGGTCACTCCATTAAGGAGCATCTGTTCGTTGGCGACGGCTATTCGACGTCGAGCACGACAAGTATGCCCGCCACGATGCCGGTGTACACGAGCAACCCTGCAACGGTGACCGCGAAGTTCGGGTCGCGCTCGTTCGTGTTCGCGTCCCGCGCTAGAGGCGGGAGGACACGGAGGATGATTGGGATGAGTGAAGCGCAAGGCCGATCGTCACCGCGATCGCCGCCCACTTCGGACCCTCATCGGCCATCGCCCACAACGATCCGAACACGGTCGCGGACAACACCACGGCGATGGCGAACTTCAGTCGAGGGTCGGTGAGATGTTCTGCCGACTGGTTTGAGTCTCTTGGCTCGAAGTATCGAATCTGCCAGAGCAGGGCTCCAGTGACCGCGAGTTCGATCGCGATCACGGACTGGAAATACTGAACCGGCACTTCCATGGCTGGCTCAGTCTAGGTCGAGACGGCAGTGGCACGTGACGTCATCGACTTCCTGACCATGTATCCGGATGATTGCCGTTAAGTGGCGCGAGTTCTGGGCGAAATATCGGTGAGGAGTGATGGATCGTGGAGGCGATGAGGAGCCGCATGCTCGGGCGCTACCTTGGGGCGTTGCTCGCCCTGAACGTCGTGTTCGCCGCCATGGGTCTGCTCTTCCGGCACCCAGCTGGCGCTCCTGGGTGGTGGGTGACGTGGATCGCGGCCGATGTGGCAGTCGTGAGCGCGGCGGCGATGGCAGTGGCTGGTCGGCCACTTCGACTCAATTGGGACCGGATGTCGGCGTGGGTGTTCATCTGCGTGAACGCCGGAGCTGTCGTGGCGCTGGTGGTTGTGGCTGTTGCGGCGTGGCGATGCGATCTAGGCGGGGCTCCAGACGCGTGCCTCGTTTCGCTCGATCTAGCGTTGATCCCTCTCGCGCTGATCGTCGTGGACTTCGTTCTTGGAGCCATCTGGGTCATCGGGCGCGCCGTTGGGAGAGCGATTCGAGCAGCGTGACGGCGAGTTACATCGCCACTCCCTCGGACACACGAGAGTGATGGTTCCTCGTGCGAGCTGACTGGACACCGCGGCTGACGTCGAACATGCTTACCTCATGGCCAAGCTCAAGGGAGCGTCCATAGCTCAACTGGCCATGCTCGTGATCGCTCTGGGTCTGTTCGTTTGGGCGCTGCTCGTGCCCGCCTCCGAGTGCGTGTACCCGTCGCCCGATTATGGGATCTGCTCCGACAACTCGGCGCTCAAGGGGCAGCTGGCGATCTTCGGCGCGGTCCTTATCGGTGTCGCCCTGGTCTCGTACGTGGTGGCCAGACGACGGCACATTTCTCCGGCCGTCTGAACCTCTGTCCAGGGACATTCGCGAACCCTCGACATCGGGGCGTCCTCTTCCCCGACCGAGACGTAGGAGTAAGTACGTTTCATGTGCCTTCGCCACGGTGAACCTCGTGGTACTGGCGGGCAACGTCGCCGCGGATCCGGTGCAGCGCCGGATGCCGTCCGGCGACGAGGTCGCCTAGCTTCGGGCTCCGTTCGAGAGACCGGTCTGGTCTACGGATAAGGTCCGTTTTTGGCGGCTCGAGAGGGTGCCGGACCGGTTATCCGAGGGGAGGAGCCAGTCCTGCATCTGATGAGAAGTCAGAAATGGGTCGAGACTGCCGGACTAGCCACGCGGAGGTTGATGGGTTATTCGGCGCAGTCAGCTCGGTCTTGCATGTGAGGGGCTGGGCCATAGGCAGCTCAGGAATCGCAGTTCGTGTCCCAGCGCGCTCCAGAGAAGCAGTACAGCGGCGAATCAGGGCGCGGTTGGCCGAACGAACCCCATGCTTTCGTACATCCGCTCCACGGTCGGCATGCTCGCTGCTCGGGCCCGTTCCGCGCCCACGGCAAGAACGCGCCGAAGGTTCGCTTCGTCCGCACGGACCTCTCGGAAGCGCTCCCGTACCGGCTCGAGGAGCTCGGTCACCGCCTCTGCGACCTCACTTTTGAAGTCCCCGTAGCCGCCCCCCGCGTAGCGCCCCTCGATCGACTCGATCCCCTCGCCGGTGGCGACGTGGAGGATTTCGATGAGGTTCGAAACCCCCGGCTTGGCGCTCGGTTCGTACCTGACCTCTGTTCCAGAGTCTGTTACAGCAGACCGGATCTTCTTGGCTACGACGTCCGGTGGATCGAGGATCAACAGCGTCCCAAGCTCGCTGCCACCGGTCGTCGACATCTTTCGGGCGGGGTCTTGGAGGTCCATGATCCTGGCACCCACCTCCGGGATGACGCCCTCGGGAACGGAGAAGGTGGCGCCGAACCTGGCATTGAAACGCTCGGCGACACGACGGATGAGCTCGACGTGCTGTCGCTGATCATCGCCGATCGGCACCGTGTCGGTCTGATAGAGCAGCACATCGGCAGCCATCAGCACCGGGTAGGTGAACAGCGCCGCCGAAACGAGAGCCTGCGTCTCAGCCTTCTCTTTGAACTGCGTCATGCGGCGAAGTTCGCCGAAGGTCGTTGAGGCCGCGAGCAGCAAGGCAGCCTCGGCATGGGCTGGGACATGGTTCTGGAGGAACACAACCGAGCGCTCCGGATCGATGCCGGTCGCGAGCAGCATCGCTACGAGATCGAGCGTTCGAGCGTGGAGGTCTACCGGCTCGTAGTCGACCGTGATCGAATGCAGGTCGACCACGCAGAAGAACGCCTCTCCCATCTTCTGGGTCGAGGCGTACTGCCGGAAGCCACCGCTGAAGTTGCCGAAGTGCTTGGCTCCCGTGGGTTGGATGCCAGAGAAGATGCGCATGCCCGTGAGCTTCCTTCCTGTGTCGGAACCGACGAGGAAGAGGCGGTGGCGGGCAACCTCAGCGCAGGCTCCCGCGCCGCCACAAGGGCCACGACCAAGGCCTGATGCGAGGAGCGAGTCTCATGCCGGGGAGGCTATCAACTTGACGACACGTTCATGTCTCTCGCTCGCCTTCCGACGTCTCTCCCGTGCGTCGATGACTAGGTCCCGTACCACTTTCCGCCCCCGCCCCTTCCTGTCCCGTCCATCATCTGGTGGGGCGCTCCCTCGGTCGTGGCGTTTCGTGGACACCACGTTGTGAAAGGCCCTACCCCCCCGTCTCCCCGGATAGGTTGTCCGGATGAACTCAGCCTTGGGGATGGTGCTCGTTGTCGGTGACGGGGCCGGGGTTCTCTACGGCCCTCTGGACATCGTCTTCCCCGCGGTAGCCATCCGATGGCAGGTCGCATCGACCCGAAAGGCGAGGGGCTCGCGTCAGGAAGTTGGCAGTTGGTTTCAGCAGATTCTCGGCGTGGATCCGAACGCGGCACCTGAGGACGACCCGTCCATTCGAAACAAGCTTCGTTGGATCGGCGCGGCGTTGGCGGTCCTGAGTCTGGTCGCTGTGCTGGCGGGACTCGCGCTTATGAGACGGCCATAGCTGGGTGGGGCGGTTGCCTCGGGTGTGGGCGCTTCATCTCTTGGGGTTACGGCTTGGATTGGGCTTGCGGCCCGCTGCTTCCGTCCTGCTCGTCGGCATCGGGCGGTCCTTCTTGGCTCGGCCCCATTCCTACGGCGGTCCCCAGGTTCACCTTCGACCGAAGCTCGGTGTTCTCGAGCCGAAGATCGGCGATCTGCTTCTTCAAGGCCTTGCGGCGGCCCCAGCTGCCGCGGAGGAGACCCAGCCCGAGCATCACCAAGAATACGGCAAGAGCTCCGAGGACGGCCGCTCCGAGTACCAGTTCGGGGAGCGAGAGATTGAATGAACCGCCGAGGAGACTCACTGTCTGGTTGGGAGCCGTGGTCAGGTCGTTCTCCACAACGAAATCGGCCACCAGGCCAGCCGCTGCCAAACCGAGCAGGATGAGGAGCATGCCCATGGCAATCACCTCCTACTTCCAGAGCCACTCATCGTAGCGACCCTGTCAGGTGACGCTTGTGCATCTCGCGCCACCTCACGGCCTCGTCGACGTTACTTGATGTCTTGGGCGCGCGCCGCCGAGTAACGAGGATCCTCGGGGAGATCGAGGCAGCGACGGCGTAACGGAGGCTACGTGTGCCCCGCCGGCATTCCCCGACCTTCTTCAAGACCGATCGGCGCCGGCGTTCGCCTAGTGAGACGACAGGGGTAGGACAACCAGCCTGACTAGCCGTAACACATCCCAGTTCGGCGACCTTACGACGCGCCCAGTAGTTCGCGGCAGGCCTGCTCGCAGCGCCGGCAGGCCTGCTCGCAGACCCGGCAGTGCTCATGGTGTTGGGCATGCTGCTCGCACTCGTCGCCGCAGCTCTTGCACGTGGCGATGCAGGCCTCCAGGAGCGGCTTGGTGACGCGAGCGTCGTAGGCCGTCTGGCGGCTTACCACTCCGAGAGTGGCGGTGCAGATATCGGCGCAGTCCCAGCACAGTCGGATGCACTTGACCATCTCGGTCAGGTCCTGCTCGCTCAAG
>DATAPE010000112.1:0-3857 GCA_036265345.1 Actinomycetota bacterium | reverse complement strand
GGAACCCAGTAACCCGGAGCCGCGCCATGCGGAATGAACGCTCCGACGAACCGCGTTGGGTGTGCGGAAGCTGCCGAGGCGCGCCGGCTCACTGCAGGCAGCATTGCCTCCAGAAAAGGCAGCGCGAGCGTCGTACCCATGCCGCGCAGAAACGTCCGTCGGGGGAGAGTCCTATTCGTCAGGAATGGCATCGTCACTGTCCTCCCGCGGAAGGATTCTCAACGGAAGTCGCCGGCGTCACGGCGGCGGTCTTCGTGGCTGTCTTCGGCTTGTCGGCCTCCGGCGCAGCCTCTTCGCTGTCAGAGCTGGCGCTCGGCACGGTGTTCATCCGGAACAGGTCGCTGGTGGCGACGGCTTCGACCAGGTCCTTGAGCTTGTAGTGGCCGTCAGCCGTGCTGCGCAGAATGGCGCGCATCTCAGGCATGTCCCGGTAGTCCATCCCGCGCCCCAGGGCGTAGGTCATCAGGTTCTGTGTCACGTTGCGCAGATACTGGTCCTGATGCCTCAACAGGAAGGCGCGCACTCCGGCCGGGCCATCCACCTGGGTGCCGTCGTACATCTGGCTGTGCGCATCGATCGGCGTGACTCCGTCAACTTTGCGCAGGTGACCCACCGCATCGAACGGCTCCAGAGCGAATCCAATCGGATCCATGATCTGGTGACAGCCCGCGCAATGCGGGTCCGCCCGGTGCACAGTCATCTGCTCACGCATCGTGGGAGCACGCGTATTGCCCGCGGGATCGAGCACTTTGACCGGCAGCGACGGCACGTTCGCCGGCGGGTCCGGCGCCGGGACGCCGATCAGGAACTTGAGCACCCAGTTGCCCCGAATCGTCGGCGACGTACGGCCCGGCTGGGAGGACACCGTCATCAGCGCGCCCTTCCCCAACAGTCCGTACCGCGCACTCTGGCTCGCATCCAGCTGCACGCGGCGGAAGTAGCTGCCCTTTACGCCGGGAATTCCGTAGAACTGAGCCAGGCGCCCATTGAGGAACGTGTAGTCCGCGGTCAGCAGATCGAGCACGCTGCGGTCTTCGGTCAGCACGCTCGTGAACAACAGCTCCACTTCCTCGCGGAAGGCCTGCCGGAGGTTGTCATCGAAGTCCGGGAATTGATCGACGACGGGCTGGTGACCCGAGAGGCTGCGCAGTCCCAGCCATTGGCCTGCGAAGTTCCTGGTCAGCGCGGCCGCCCGCGGGTCGGCCAGCATTCGCTGCACCTGGGCGCGCAGCACCTGCGGTTTGCTCAACTGACCCTGCTGCGCCAACTGCAGCAACTGATCATCCGGGATGCTGCTCCACAGGAAGAAGGACAGTCGCGAGGCCAGATCCTTGTCGCTCACCTGATAAGCCGCGCCGGGGGCCGTGCCGGCGGGCGGAGCCTCGATGCGGAAGAGAAATTTCGGCTCGGCCAGCACACGCTGCACGAGTCCCTCCACACCATCATCGAACGAGCCGCCCTTCTGGCGCGCGGCGGTGTAGAACTTCATCAACGTCTGGACATCTTCCGGGGTGTCCTCGCCGCGATAGGCGCGCCGCGCCAGCGTCTGCGCAATATTCTGCGCGCACGCGGCTTCATCGCTCGCAGCCTTCGGGTGGCAGACAAAAATCCGCCGCCGGCTCTGGGAGTCCTTGGCGACCCTGCCCTGAGTCGGACCATCGATGCGGACGCTGCCGATGTGGGGATAAAATGTGAACCCGGGCAGCCCTCCGGTCTCGATGGTGCTGCGGTCGAACGCCCGATTCATATCCAGGCCCGGCGCCAGGTTCGTCTGCAGGAACGTCACCCCGATCCGGTGCTCGCCCGCTGTGACGGGTACAGTCACATCGATCGTGTGAAGCTGGCCGGAACCTTCCTCATCGAAACGAGAGGTCACGTGCAGCGCCTTGTCCCAGTCGACCTGCGCAATGCGTTGGTCGTCCAGGTACACCAGCAATTGCTCCCCGCGGATCTCGCCGAAGGGGCGGAAATTCCCCATGTTGCCGAGGTTCACGGAGAAGACTTTGATTGTGTACGTCCCATCCGAAGGGAAGGTGTGATTGATCGCCAGTCCGCCCCGCGTGCCGAACGGCAGTCCCTCTACGTGATAGTTCTGCGTGGTGTCTTCCGCTACTCGGTACATCACCTGCGTCGGGGCCGTCGCTGTCCCCAGCGCCACACGCGCAATCCGGGCGGCCGCCGAGATATACGCGTCCAACAGCGCAGACGACAGAGTCAGTGCGCCGGCCTGGTTGTCGAAGCCGCGACTGGAATCGTCCACGGGCAGGAACTGCGTGGCGTCGATGTCGACCGACAACAGATCGCGCACGGCATTGCCGTACTCCGCGCGGTTCAACCGATGAAGTCTGGGCTCGTGGTAGTCGGGTATGGCATGCCCGTCGATCTCGGCCTCCAACGAGGTGGTGAATGCCTGCACGGTCGACAAGTCCGGCCGTGGCTTGCCCGCGGGCGGCATCATTCCCGCGCGCAGCTTCTTCAACATCTTCTCCGTGAGCTGCGCGTCATCGTGCGCCGCGCCCGGATCGTAGACCTCGAATTCCACACCCCCGGCGGAATCGGGGTAGTTGTGGCAATCCATGCAGTACTTGTCCATCAGTTCCCGCCCCGCGGCGGCAGTCAGCGGGGCCGCGGGTTGCGAGCCCGGGTGTGTCGCCGGGGATGGTGAGCTGACGGGATGTGCCGCTGGGGCGTGGGAGCTTGTTTGTGGGGCTGGAGCTGCCGGTGGAGCGGACGGCGGGACGTTCACCGATGCCGTCCGGGAATCAGGCGCCGTGGGCGGGGTCCCAGCGATCGCGGCCACGGCCGCTGCGCCGAGCAACGAGACACCGAACGCCCAGGCCCGGGAAAGAGTTTGGCGCAACATCATCTGCATAGGTCCGTCACACAGATCGAAGCCAGGGTGCGCCCTTCGGGCGGTGCTTCGAGGCCTTTTTCCTTCATGAGCCTGCGTAACAGCGCGGCCGTCTCCGGATGCGCGATGGCCGATTGCACGCCCACGCGCACCAACCCGTCAGCGTAGTCGATGGCCTGCCAACTCGCGCCGGCTAACGCGTGAATGCTGTCGCGGCTGCCGATGTCGTGCAGCCCAAGGTCGGCTCCCCGATCCACCAGCAGTTGCACGACATCAGGGCGTCCTTTGTGGGCGGCCCCCATCAGCGCCGTGCGGCCGTCGAGCGTGTCCTGAGCGTTCACGTCCGCTCCCTGATCCAACAAAAACTTCACGGTCTCGTACGTCTGTTGCGGCGACCACTCGTACGTCACGCCTTCCACCCAGCCAATCCCGCTGGCCACCATCAGTGGAGTCACCTTGTGCTCGGTCGAGATCGTCGGATCCGCTCCGTGCTCCAGCAACAATTTCATCAACACCAGGTCGCCGGATTGAGCCGCCCGCAGATAGGGCGTCGCGCCCTCCTCGTTCAGCCACTGGTGCGTGAACACCGTGCGCGTCTCGGTACTCGAGCGCATGCGCAGATTCGGATTCGCGCCCGCCGCGAGCAGGCGCTTGATGTAGTCCAGGTGATCCATATCCGGCTTGCGCGTCGGATAGTCCCCACCCTCGATGTTGCGGTTGTCCGTGGCGATGTAGAGCGGGGTCCAGCCGCCATCATTGGCGATGTTCGGATCGGCGCGGTGATCCAGCAGATAGGCGCCCAGTTGGTAGTAGCGGTTCTGGGTCGCCACCAGCAGCGCGGTCCAGCCGAACTCGCTGGTCATGTTCACCTGCGCGCCTGCCGCCAGCAGTGTCTTGACGGTCTGCAGGTCCCCGTCCCGCGCCGCGAACATCAGCGGAGTGAGGCCGCCCCACTGTTTATTGCCGGGATGCCCCTTGTCGTTCTCCGCCGGGAATTTCGCCAGCG
>DATAPE010000111.1:0-9997 GCA_036265345.1 Actinomycetota bacterium | reverse complement strand
CTCTACATAGCTCACCGTGGAGGCCCCCCAGAACCCAGTCGGGGTTCGGTGGACCAGAACGATCAGAGGGTCTAAGCGGTTGGTGGAGCTCTGACTCATGAGCTTAAGAGCCGCATAAACATCGTCGCCGTTGGCCCTCAGGCTGATGTGGTAATTGGCGCAGGCCGAGGTCGTGAGGGTTGGACATCCACCTACACCACCACCGTAAGCGGTTTCGATGTTCCAGGGGCCTGTTGGGTCAGCCGCATCTGCGCGCCACGCAAACATGTATCTCTGGGAGACCGTGTCGTCCCACATCACGCCGATCTTGTATCCGTTCAAGGCGGTTCCGAAGGAGATGACTGCCGAGGTGTCCTTGCTGGTGACCGGTGTCCACGCCATTGTCGTAAAGACGAAGGAGGTGCCCCCGGGTTGGGTGTGGCCAACCGTGATGAGGCCCCCGGTTTCATAGCTGGTCCACAGACGTCCCTGAGTATCTAAGGCGATCGTGAGGTTGCGTGGGTTCTTCTTGGTAATCGTGGTTGGCCCCGACTGAAGGGTCCACGTTTCGTCGCTGCCGTAGCGATATACGTACAACTGACTAACGCGTGGGTTCCCAGTTAGGGACTTGCTGTCGCGCAGAGAGACATAGAGCTTGGAGGACAGGGAGTCATAAAGGACATCTGCTTTCATCCACGGATCCGAGCCGGGGAGGCGAAGAACCTGCTGCCATTGATGGTTAACCAGGCGATAGAGAAAGACGCCAGACACGGGATTATCGGTGCCGAGGATCCCCCACCAGGTCCCATTCTGCGTATAGAAGAGCTTGCTCTCGGCCTCCATCCCCGTTCCGTTCTGTGCGGATGCGGGTCCCGTGGCGCTGTACGCACCGGCGCCATAAGTGAAATCTGCCTGTGCGGAGGAGCTCGACAGCGCAAAGGCGGGGGAGCCCAACATCAGGGCGAGGCACGCTAGTAGCGAGGCAGAAGATGCTTTTCTCACGGCGGCTCACCCTTTCCTTCGCAGGCGTCCCCACCGTCTGGGGGCGTCCTACAGATCGGCGATGAGAAGAAGGGTGCGCCTTATGCGATCGGTATTCAGCGGACCAAGCCACACTCGAGTTGTGCAATCCTCAACACTGTTATCGGCCATCTCGTGACATCTCGCCTAGAGATAGACAGTGGATGCCGAGCATCCTTCTCGAACCGGGTGGGATGCTCTGGGGATGGTGCGGCGTTGGGGACTCATCGCGGTGGGGGCGGCGATCGCCGTTATGGCTTCAGGTTCGGCGATCAGTGCGGTGGCGGGTGGTTGGCCTGCCTACCTTGGAGGGCCAAGCCACAACTCCATCAGCGCCGACGCAACTATCACGCCGGCCAACGCTGGCAACCTGACATCGGCATGGCATTGGACGCCTCCGGCTGCGAAGAGCGGTCAGCCTGCTGCGGCGTTGTATGCGAGCCCGACGATCGCGGGGGGCCGCGTCTTCATCGGGTCGAATACGGGCGTCTTCTACGCCCTCTCAGAGACGACGGGCACGCGCGTCTGGTCGCGCGACTTGGGGCATACCCCCAACCTCACCTGCGGATCGCGGGGCATCACTTCCACTGCGACCGTTGCACCTGATCCCTCCAGGGGTGGCGCCAGCACCGTCTATGTGCAGAGCGCCAGCGGCGCGCTGTACGCCCTTAACGCGGCGACCGGAGCGGTGGTGTGGAAGAAGCAGCTCACACCTACTTCCACCACCAAGAATGCGTACTACGGATGGTCGTCCCCCACTCTGGTAGGCGGGCATATCTACGTCGGGCTGTCGTCACAGTGCGATCAGCCACTCGTTCGCGGTGGCGTGATCGAGGTTGCCCAATCCAACGGAACGATCCAGCATCACTATTGGTCGATCGGGTCGGGCCACATCGGCGCCAGCGTCTGGACAAGCGTGGCTGCAACCACCGACGGGAAGTCCGTGTTTGCCACCACCGGCAACGGCGATGAGATCGCCGGCCATGACCAAGGGGACGCGTACTCCATCGTGCGGTTAGACGGTACGACGATGGCACGCACCGATATCTGGACGATCCCGCCATCGGATTTGCCGGTTGACTCAGACTTTGGAGGATCACCCACTTTGTTCTCGGCGTCCCTGGCGGGTACGTCGACGCAATTGGTCGGTGCGTGCAACAAGAACGGTGTGCTCTACGTGTGGCGTGCGAACAGTCTCTCGGTTGGTCCGGTGTGGCGCCGCCAGATCGAAACCCCCGGCACGCTCACTTGCTTCGCCGCGCCCATCGTCAACGGCACGGCCCTGTATGAACCGGGGGGCCCAACGATTATCGCAGGCACCGCTTTTAGGGGCAGCGTGCGCCGTTTGGATGCCGCTACTGGAACCGTTCAATGGGAGACAGGTATCGGGGCTCAGGCGCTGGCGTCGGCCTCCTTGGACAGCGCCGGAGTGCTCGCGGTGCCTACCTACGACAGCAACAGCTCCGCGACCAATGGCGTTTACCTGGTGAATGCGCAGACTGGGGCAGTCCTGCGCCGGCTAGGCACCGACAGGGTCTTCTCCCAGCCCGTGTTCGCCGATGGCCTCCTCCTGGTCGCCTCTGTGAAGGCTGGTCTCACCGCGTACCACTAGATTATTCGGGTGTGAACGACGTAGGTCGCGATCTCCAGCGTTACTCCATGCCGCGATTGTTTCTGGGTGTCGTCGGCATGCCGGACCGTCTGGCGAACGCTGCAGCCCGCTGGGCCAAGTAGATCCCCCGCCAGGAACTTCGAACAGACTCACTTCGTTGCAGCGAGTGCGCTTTTCTCGCTGCGTTGAAGAGCTGGGGGAGGGTGACCGGAGACAGGCCCCTGCCTTTCAGACCTTCAAGGATGCTAGGCACCGCGCCGGCCGTTTGGGAGATGGCGTGCATCAACACGATGCTTCCCGATCGCGCCTGCAGTGCTCGCGCGGCCACGACACCTGAACCTGGGAGGGCCCAGTCCTGAGTATCGATGTCCCAGAGGATGACGCGGGTATTGGCGGCGGCTCCTGCTCCCGCCAGCACGTTGCCGTTGTAGGCGCCATACGGAGGACGGAAGTACGGGGCGGTCGTCTTCTTGGCCACGCGCCACCAGGTAGCGATGTCGGACCGCAGCTGTCGTTCGGTGGCAGCCGCTGAAAGGGATGTCAACAGGTCGTGGCGAGGGGTATGAGCTCCGATCGCGTTTCCCCATCTCACCGTCCTCCGGGCCAGACGAGGGTGGGCAACGATGTGAATGGTGTTACAGAAGAACGTTGCATGGGCATGGTGGCTGTGCAGGATCTCGAGGATCCTTTTCCACCCGCTGGTGTCATAACAGTCGTCGAAGGTCAGGGCGACCCTATGGCCGACATCCTCCAGCCTCCGGTAGATGTGCGGCCGCCCCGCGCGCAGCACTCGCCACGGACGAGCTGACCGCGACCGGCCCACATTGCCGGCGCGATCTGTGCTTACCGCGCGAACGTGATAGAGGCCAGTGCGCAGTGGGTGGTTCCGACGGCGCGTGAACCTCAGACGGAGTGTTCTAGTGCCACGTGAGCGATGTCCTGCTTGGATGATCCGCGTAACGGAGTCTCCCTTGACGCGGAAACGAAGCTTTAAGTGACTGGACCGATCTCGCAGGGCGTATCTCACGTGGACGCGCGACCCATTCCGAAGTGGCTCTGGCCGGTCCCATTCCAGGTTCACTTTCGGCGCCTTCGTATCGACTACGGCAACTCGGGACTCGCTGTCCTTCAGACCCACATCATCGGTGGCTACAGCCTTCAATCGGAAGCGTCCATCTGATACCCGCGAACCATGGGCCCGTCCCAGCCAGTTGAAGGAGTGACGGCGGCGAGCCTGCTTCAGGTTCCACGCTCGGATCGTCGATCCCCTCGAATTCTTCGCCATTATCTTCACAGTCACCCGCTCGGTGGCGCGAACCTTCACCCGTAGGTTGTCGTAGCGACCGTCCCCATTCGGAGAAAAGGCGTGGCGGGAGGTCTTCAGCACGACCTTCGGGCGAGCGTTGTCAACGCGCACCGTGATGATGTCGGTCTCGTCGCCGAGGAGGGTGGTTGCCTGCGCTCGAAGTAGAGCCGTTCCAGAGAACTTCCCCGTGTCCCACACGGAATCCCAGCCGTTGTCGGAGGTGGAGTCGGTGGCGATCACCGTCCAGTGATTCCCCCCATCGGTCGACCGATCGAAGATGACCGAGGTGGTGTCGGCTGGAGCAGATGCAGCGATGCTCACCTTGCCCGTGACAGAGGCTCCATCCTCGGGCGAGGTGATCGTGGCCACAGAGCTTTCGACGGCCCGGCCTGCGATCGCGGACTCGATCGGGGTCATCACCAACACCGCAGCGATCAGAGGCGCCAACCCCCTGGTGAACGCGCTCCCGCCCACGCGGCGCCCGGGGGGCCGGATCTTCCTGGGTGGGGCTGCCGGTCGCGAGCTGTTCATTGGATGGGGCTCCTGGTTCATCGAGGAAGGGGTTCCTCTTCCATCGGCAGCGCGCGCGTCACATTGAGGCGGTCAGCTATTTCTCTCGATCGTGCACGTCATCCTTCAGGGTGAAGGAGACCGACCAAAGGAGGAGACCGACCAAAGCGTCCGGCCACTGGCTGTTCTCCGCCGCTAGGTCGATCTTCTCGTTCCCACCGAGGATCAGATTGCGGGCGACTATGAAGCTAGGTCGATCTAGGATTCTCCAGCTATCAATGGCCTCCCACTCTGCTTGATGAGACAGATGAGTGGGCATCCAGAAAGGGCGAGCCGCGGACCGCGCGGATAGACCCGAGGCGTCGAAGCCAAGCAGTGAGCCGGCTCCGCACCTGTCCCGCTCGACCTTGGTCCAAGAGGTGTGGTTGGTCTTCGCTCTCTCCCTCGGACGGGATGCCGTAGAAGCAGTCATCGTGTTTCTGGGCGCGCTCACCTCGGGTCACCGGTTGCCCCAGCAGCAAGCGGTACTCATCGGCTCGCAAGCTCCCGGACGGCCGTGGATCGACCTGTCGCTTCAGCTCGTCAGCGTGGTCGCCGCCCTGATGCCTGTTGCCCTGGTTTTCCATTTCCTCAAGCGCTCCGGGGAGTCGCCGCACGACATCGGCCTCGATGGGTCACACCCTGCCCCGGATGCTGCTGCCGGTGTCGGGTTGGCCCTGCTCCTTGGTGGTTTGGGACTGGCTCTATATCTGGGAGCGCGAGCGGCTGGTGCCAATCTCACAATCGTTCCCGAGACGTTGCCGTCGGTCTGGTGGAAGATTCCAGTGCTGGTGTTGTCAGCGCTGCAAAATGGCGTCCTCGAAGAGATTCTTGTCGTCGGCTACCTTCTGCACCGGCTCCGACAGATGGGTTGGACCGACTCGCGAGCTTTAACGGTGAGCGCGTTCCTCAGAGCGTCGTACCACCTCTACCAAGGGTTGGGCGGATTCGCCGGGAATGCAGCTATGGGCGTTATCTTCGGCCGCCTCTACCAACGTTACGGTCGCCTGCTCCCTCTGGTTATCGCTCACACATTGATCGATGCCACGACGTTTATCGGCTACGTGCTGCTGGCCGGCCACGTGTCATGGCTCCCCGTTCCCCACTGAACCCAGCAATGGCAGAGTCTTTTCAGCGCTCCAAAGGGCGCGACTGAAACCGTGTCCATCTTGGCCTCGGCCCCGTCCGCAGGGATCTGCTCCCGGCAGCGAAACGCACACATCCAAGTTGCGGTCGAACAGTTCAATCTGTAAAGTCGCACACGATGGATGTGCGGAATAGGCGCCAGCTCGTGCTCCAGTTGCTCGAACAGCAAGGCGAGGTCTCGGTTTCCAAGGTCAGCCTGAGCGCGGGTGTCTCCGAGATGACCATCCGGCGCGACCTGGACGCTCTCGCCCGGGGTGGCCTCCTCAAACGCGTTCACGGAGGTGCGATCAGCCTTGTCTCTCGCAGTTACGAACCTCCCTTTGCCGCCCGGATGGAGCGCAATTTCGAGCTGAAGCGAAAGATCGGTGAAGCCGCCGCCGGTCTTGTCGGCGATGGCGAGACCCTGATCCTCGACGTAGGTACGACGGTTCTCGAGACCGCCCGAGCGCTTCGTTGCCGCCACAACCTCACGGTCCTTACAGCCAGCATCCGTGCGATGGACCTGTTGGCAAGCGGCGACGGGATCCAGCTCATGAGCACCGGTGGAGTGGTCCGTCCAGGAGAGATGTCCCTGGTGGGAGATCTTGCCGAGCGAGCCTTCGACGATCTCCGCTTCGATTCGTTCGTCATGGGAGTAGGAGGTATCGACCTCGAGGAAGGACTCACTGAGTTCAACCCGGAAGACGCACGAGTTAAGAAACATGCACTGATGTCGGCTCGCCGCTGCATCGTCGTCGCGGATCACACCAAGCTTGGAAAGGTCGCTTTCTCTCGTATCGCGCCGCTTGATCGCGTCGACGTCCTCGTCACCGACCAAGAAGCCGAGCCCGAGGTTCTCGATGGATTCCGTTCTGTCGACGTGGAGGTGGTAGTGGTCTGATGAAGACCGTCGCCGGACTCTTTCCAGACATATCCACGCCTGAGGCGCTTGCGGAATGAACGCTTTGGTGACTGGAGCGGCAACGGGTATCGGTGCGGCTATCGCCAGAGAGCTGGCTGGACGGGGTTACCAGGTTGCGGTTACCGATATCGATGAGGAGGCGGCCGCGAAGCTGGGAGCTGACCTCGACACCTTCTATACGGGGCTCGACGTCACCGACTCCGCGTCCATCGAGCAAGCTGCAAGCCGGGCCGAGGAAGCGCTCGGGCCCTTGTCTCTGTGGGTGTGCAACGCGGGAGTGTCGACGATGCGGAGATTCGTAGACGTCGACGAGGACGAGTGGGACAGGACCTTCGACGTCAATACCAAAGGCGTGTTCCTGTGCGGAAGAGAGGCGGCGCGGCGCATGACGCGGACGGGCGAAGGCGGCGCGATCGTCAACGTGGCTTCTATGGCGGGCAAGCAGGGCCGCGTGCCCTTCCTCTCCCACTACGTCGCATCCAAGTTCGCCGTGATCGGCCTTACTCAAGCGATGGCCTACGAGCTCGCGCCTCACGGGATCAGGGTCAACTCGGTTTGTCCCGGTTACGTGGCGACTTCCATGCAGGAGCGTGAGGTTGCCTGGGAGGCGGAACTTCGGGGCGTGGACCAGGAGGAGGTACGCCGTCTGTACATCAACGACACTCCAATGGGGAGAGTCGAGGACCCTGAGGATGTGGCGCGGGTAGTTGCCTTCCTCGCAGGGTCCGACGCCGGATTCGTCACCGGCGAGGCCGTGTCGGTCAACGGAGGTGCCTTCATGGACTGACTCGTCGTCACTTGTTCGGGTCGAGTCAAGAGGGCGGCTTGCTCCGACTTTCCAACCGTCTTAGGGGAGAGGAGGATCTGATGCAAGAAGCAGAGGCAGGGCCTCTGATCACTACCAGCGGCCGGGGGCTCTTCGTCCGCAACGCCACCGGTCTTGTCCGTGAGCTCAGCGCGTTCGACGCCTTCAACCTGGTGTTCTCGGCGGTGCTGATACCAGTCGGGATCACGCAGGTGATGGGTTTCGCGCCAGTCTTCTGGCCGCGCGGCAACATGTTCCTTTCGTTCCTCATAGCAACGCCTTTGGTGGCTTGCTTCGGACTGGTGTATCTCTACTTCACCGTAGTCATGCCGCGTTCTGGAGGCGACTATGTGTGGGTTTCGAGGACGCTCAGCCCGTTCCTCGGGTTCGTCGTGAACTTCTCACTGACTTTCGTGTTCCTGACGTGGGTGGCCTTCAACTTCACGTTCATGCTGGCGACTGTGGGACCCGCGGCGGCGTATGTGATGGGACTCCATAGTCACTATCTGACGGCGCCTTCCAACGGCGAGATGATGATCATCTCGACGATCCTCACCGCGTTGTTCGCGGGGCTGATGATCCTTGGGGTCAGGGCCGTGGCTCGATATATGAAAGTGCTATTCGCCGTGGTCTGGCTGGGCATGGCTGCGTGGCTGATCGCAATGCTCGTCGGCAGCCACAGTGACTTCCTTGCCAACTGGCACGCGCGTACATCTACTACTGCCAGCAGCGTCGTGACCCAAGCTCACTCACTCGGATTCTCGGTGGCGGGTGGTATCGGATGGGCGGCGACACTGTTCGCGATGGTGTACTGCTTCCAGGTGTACACGGGCTTCCAGTGGACGGGCTACTTCGCCGGCGAGATCAAGAACGTTAGGCGTACGGCCGTGACCTCGATCATCGGAGGGCTGCTTGCTTCTGCGGTGATCTACATGCTTGGTGTTGGTTTGATCTACAAGTTCTTCGGTTTCAAGTTCTTTGGATCGGTCGTGTTCATGGGGCTCGGCGACGGCTCCAGCCACTGGCACATGGCGTTCTCTCCGTATCTGGCAGCGTTGGCGAACTTCCTGCCGGGGCCGCATTGGATCGCGAGCTTCATCGCTTTGTGCTTCGTCCTGGCGATCCTCTGGTGGACACCGACGGGGTTCATGCTTGGTACCCGGAATCTGTTCTCGTGGTCCTTCGATCGACTGGCTCCCGAGAAGCTGACGGAAGTCTCCGATCGATTCCACACTCCGGTGATAGCGACGATTGTTATCGCCTGCGTGGTTGAGGTGCTCAATTACCTCAACATCTACCAGGGTCTCGGCGCTTATCTGCTCAACATCATTGCTGTGATGGGGTTCGCGTTCATCATCGTTTCGATCGCTGCAGCGTTGGCTCCATGGCGCCATCCAACTTTGCATTCGAGTTCCCCTGGATGGGCGCAGCGGCAGATCTCAGGTGTGCCGACGATCACGCTGGTCGCGATCGTTTCCGGACTGGCGTGGGCGTTCGTCATCTGGACGGCTTTCCACACGGGATTCGGCGGGACGTTCGGAGCGAAGCCGATGCTCGAGGCGTTCACCGCTCCGATCATCGCGATCGTCTATTACATCGGCATCCGTGCCTATCGTCGTAGCCAGGGGATCGAGCTCAACAGGACGTTTGCGGAGATACCACCTGAATGACCGAACCGCTTCTCGCTTCAGAAGCTCTGCGTCTCGTAGAGACTGCAGAGGATGGTGGCATCCCGGTGCGGTTGATCGGGGGTGCCGCCATCTGGTGCCGGGCTTCGGAGAGAGCCCGGCACCTCTTCGGCCGAGAGTTCGAGGACCTCGATGTCGTGGCCTACAAGCGTTCGTCGCGTGCGCTGCGAGACCTCCTCGAAAACGAAGGGTATGAGCCCGAGCGAGTGTTCAATGCAACCCATGGAGCCGGCCGTCTGCTCTATCACTCGGCCAACGGCAGCTACGACGTCGATGTCTTCCTGGACGCCTTCGATATGTCTCACAAGTTGGATTTGGGGGATCGGATCGAGGTCGAAGCTCCCACCCTCCCCGCGGCAGATCTACTGCTGACCAAGCTCCAGATCGCCGAGTTGAACCGGAAAGACGCATCGGACACCTTGATGCTGCTGTGGGACCACGATCTCGCCGATAAGGATGGTCCCCATAGTCTGAACGTCCAAAGGGTGTGCGAGCTCTGCGGTGGCGACTGGGGGCTGTTCACGACGATCAACGACAATCTCGGCCGCACTCGTGAGGTCGTGGACGAGTTCGATCTCGATGTGGCGGAACGAAGCGAGCTTGTGGCGAAGATCGATGCGCTCACCCAAGCGATGACGGATGCCCCCAAGACCGCCCGATGGAAGGTCAGAGCGCGGGTGGGACGAAGAGTCAAGTGGTACGAGGTGCCAGAGGAGGTGGTTCGATGAGCCTGACCCTCTATTACGCCTCCGACGTGCACGGAACCGATGTCCTGTGGCGCAAGTTCGTGAACGCCGGCCGTTTCTACGAAGCGGACGTTCTGGTTATGGGAGGCGACATCACCGGAAAGGCGGTAGTCCCGATAGTCAAGTCATCGAACGGCTATCGATGCGAACAGATGTCTTCGAAGGAGTTCGCAGAGGATCAGCTCGAAGAACTCCAGACCAAGATCCGTTCGCAGGGCTTCTATCCGCTCGTCACCACGGCGGAG
>DATAPE010000110.1:0-3508 GCA_036265345.1 Actinomycetota bacterium | reverse complement strand
AGGAATTGCTCAACACGACCTTGCGGCAGCAGTGGGGATTCCAGGGATACGTCATCACCGATCGAAGCGCGCTGCACGACCTCGGCCCGTCGATCAAAGCTGGGGTGGACTGGGAGCTCTCGCATCAGGTTCCGCTGCAGTATTCGCTCGACCCGCAGCCAGGGTCCAGGAACAATCCGGGCAGCGAGGGGATCAGGGCCGCATTGCAGGCCGGCACCATCACGATCAGCGACATCGACCAGATGCTGCGGCATCGGTACGTCCAGATGTTCAAGTTCGGTCAGTTCGATGTCGACTTCGATGCGCTGTTCGGCGCAACGCCGGACTTCTTCTCCCATGGCCTGGTCGCTCGCGAGATCGCGCAGGAGTCGATCGTTCTCCTGAAGAATCAGAACAGCTTCCTGCCGCTGAACGCAGCCACGCTGAAGTCGGTCGCGCTCATCGGCCCGACATGGTTCGCCGGCCTGGCTAAGCTGCCCTTCCGGGGGACATTCGCCAACGCTCCCTATACGGTCACGCCGCAGCAAGGGCTCGAGAATGTCCTGCGCACGCTTGGTTCGACGGCCACGGTGACCTATGAGAGCGGAGGCGGGACGGGCACGAAGGCGGACTTGGACAACGCCGTCGCACTCGCAAAGAAATCGGACGTCGTGATCGTGATGGTCGGCGACGACCCGCGCGAAGGATGCGATCGGGACACGCTCCGCCTGCCGATCGTTCCGCCCGCCAATCTCGACTTCTGCGGGTGGGACGAATTGACGCCGGGCCAGTACAACCTGCCCACACCGCCGCGAGGCACGGGGACCGATCAGGACGCGCTGATGCAGGAGTTGACCGCCGATTCAGCAATCGCGCAGAAGATGGTGGTCGTCCTCAAGACCGAGGGCATGGTCCTCATGCCCTGGCTGGACAAGGTGCCCGCCCTCGTCGAAGCGTGGTATCCGGGCCAAGAAGACGGCAACGTCGTGGCCAACGTGCTCTTCGGGCTGCGCAACCCGTCTGGGAAGCTGCCGGTGACGTTCGGCAACTCCGAGCGGGAAGCCGCGTATGCCACGACCGCGCAGTTCCCCGGATTGTGGGGACCGCCACCGTTCTGGTCGAGCGACGAGACGCTGTCGCCGCAGTACACCGAAGGGCTGCAGGTGGGTTACCGATGGTACGAAGCCAACAACGTCGCGCCGCTGTTCCCATTCGGCTTCGGCCTCTCCTACACGACCTTCGCATACAGCGGTCTGTCGGTCGCGAGCGCGACCGGTCAGTCGGGCGAGCCGGTATTGAACGTCACGTATACGATCACGAACACGGGCAACCGCGAAGGCGCGGAGGCATCGCAGGTCTATCTCACGCTGCCCCCTGCGGCGGGTGAGCCGTCCAAGCGCCTGGCTGGTTTCCAGAAAGTCGACTTGTTGCCGGGCGCAAGCCAGCAGGTCACCGTCACGATCGACGGCGCGGCATCGAACCACCCGTTCTCGTACTGGGTCCCGCAGAACGATGCCCCGGCGCCGGGCTGGTCGAATGGAAGCTGGAGCACCGCCGCGGGTGACTACACCATCTCCGTCGGCGGATCGTCTGCGGACACACCGCTCGCGCAGACAGTTGCTCTTGCAGGCACTGCCACGCCAGCGCAGCCCAGGACCTGCTCGAGTGTTCAGCCCGCGCCTGACTGGGTGTGCGTCAATGGCGGTTGGCTCCCTCCAGGGCTCGCACCTCCGTCCGGCGCGCCAGGCCCACCCCCGACTCCGCCGGGGAACTGTTCGACCGCTCAGCCCGCACCTGACTGGGTGTGTGTCAATGGGGGGTGGCTGCCCCCAGGGCTCGCACCGGCCACCGGCGCACCGGCACCGCCTCCTACTTCTCCCGGGAATCCGCCGGCGAGCTGCGCGACCGTGCAGCCCGGTCCTGGATGGGTGTGTGTCAACGGAGGGTGGCTGCCTCCCGGCCATCCCCTCAGTATGGGCTCCGCCTTCAGCCAGCGAGACCCGGTCCAACCATTGCGAGAAGAAGAGAGCGGCGACTCGCGGACGCGCGCGTCGCTGAACTAATGCTCGAGAAACATCATGTCCAGGGTTCTACGGCCGCTGGCAACTGTGGCGTTCGTGTTCTTCGCTCTGAGCTTGGGGCACAGCGCCGTGTCAGAAGCGCAGGGCTGCACGACGGTTCGACCGGGCGCTGATTGGGTGTGTATCAACGGCGGCTGGGTGCCGCCGAACAGTCCGCTTGCCACCGGTGGACCCGGTCTGCCTCCCAATTCACCGGCGAGCTGTCAGACGGTTCGGCCGGGCACTGACTGGGTGTGTGTCAATGGCGGCTGGGTGCCGCCGGACAGTCCGCTTGCGAGTGGTGGCGCACCGCCTCCCACTCCGCCGGCGAGCTGTCGAACGGTGCAGCCGGGCGCTGACTGGGTGTGCGTCAATGGCGGCTGGCTCCCGCCCGGGTTTCCCCTTCTCAACCCTGGACCACTGCAGCCGCCCACCAGCCATCAACTCGTGATGGTGGACAGCGCACATGCGGCGCTCGTGCGTGAGAGCCTGCGTCGGGGAGAACCGCAATTTCAACCCGCGCTCAGCGCGCTCCAGACAGATGCAAACCGCGCCCTCACTCTCGAACCGCTGTCCGTCATGGACAAGCGCGTCACGCCGCCGAGCGGCGACAAGCACGACTACATGAGTCAGGCGCCCTACTGGTGGCCAGACCCTTCGCGGCCGGATGGGAAACCTTACATCCGCAAGGACGGCCAGCGGAACCCGGCGGTCGACCGAATCACCGATCACCAGAATCTGGGCGTCCTCGGAAGGGCTGTCACCACGCTGGCCCTCGCGTTCTATTTCACGGACCGGCAGGATTACGCGCAGCACGCGGCGCGCCTCATCGAAGTCTGGTTCCTCGACCCCGCCACGCGAATGAATCCAAACCTGGAGTTCGGCCAGGGCATTCCGGGCATTGCCGACGGACGTCCATCGGGCATCATCGAAACCCGATGGCTGGCGGACATCGTCGGCGCTGTGACGGTCCTGCGAGGCTCGGCTGCGTGGAGCGCAGCGGACGACGCGGCGCTCGGGGATTGGATGCGCGCGTACCTGACGTGGCTCCTCGAGAGCAAACTGGGGCGCGAGGAAGCTCAGAAAAGCAACAATCAGGAGACTTGGTACCTGGCGCAGGTGGCCGCCCTCGCCATCTACACGGGCCAAATGGATGTCGCGCGCACGACACTGGAGCGATCGCGTACAGCGATCGGAGAGGAATTCGAGCCGGACGGCCGCCAGCCGCGCGAGCTGGAACGCACGCGCGCGTGGGATTACAGCATCTTCGATCTCACAGCGTTCGTGGAGCTCGCCGAGCTCGGCAACCTTGCGGGCGTGGACCTCTGGAACTATCAGACGGCCGACGGCCGGAGCATCCGGCAGGGAATCGAGTTCCTGATCCCGTTCGCGACGGGCGCGCGGCGCTTCCCGTACCGGCAGATTACGGAATTCCGTCCGTCCGCTTTGAGTCCCGTCCTTCGAGCGGC
>DATAPE010000109.1:0-25312 GCA_036265345.1 Actinomycetota bacterium | reverse complement strand
CAACTCACCTACCGGAAGCGGAAAGGCTCTCGTTCACATCACCACCGATCCTCATCCCGATCCGCGCTTCTACTCGGTCTCGATCGCTCAGGCGGTGCATTCCCGCAAGCCGTTCGTCGTGGTATTCGCAACCCCGAAATATTGCACGTCCGAGCTGTGCGGCCCCATGCTGGACGTGGCTAAGCACGTATCCAAGCGGTTCCCTCACATGACCTTCATCCACGTCGAGATCTACCAGTTGCCGAACGATGGACATCTACCGGCCGTACCCACCTCGTTACCAGAATCGACCGCGGTGCGGGAATGGGGGCTGCGAAGCGATCCGTGGACCTTTGTCGTCGATAACCACGGGCGAGTGGCTGCCAAGTTCGAGGGGACGGTGACTCCGGGCGAGCTTGCCGCTGCCATCAACCAGGTTGGAGGATGACCACCGATCCGATCCTCGGGCTTCACGCGAGGGTCGACGAGATCCTGGTGGCGTTTCTTGCAGACAGGCGGAGAGCATCTCCTGAAGCCGTTCCGCTGATCGACGAGATCGAGCGGATCCTGACCGCCGGCGGCAAACGGCTCCGCCCTGCATTCTGCTACTGGGGTTATCGCGCCGCCTCGGGAACGAACGACGAGGCGATCTTGAAGTGTGCTGCAAGCCTGGAGTTGTTACACACGTTCGCCGTGGTTCACGACGACATCATGGACGCGTCGGACGAGCGCCGAGGTGAACCGGCAGTGCACGTCAAGCACGGCCCGAGCGTCGCGATCCTTGTGGGTGATCTCGCCCTGGTCCTTGCGGACGACCTCTTCATGACGTGCGGCTTCGGTCCAACCGACATGGCGCGCGCGTTCACCGTTTATTCGGAGATGAGACAACAGGTCATAGCTGGTCAGTTCCTGGATGTGATGGCTGCGGGACAGGGTGTCATCACGCAAGAGCGAGCCCGTTTGATCGCGACTATGAAGTCCGGTGGCTATTCGGTAGAGAAGCCCCTGCTTCTAGGGGCCACGCTGGCACAGGGTTCGCCCGGGCTGATCGCGGCGTTACGCGCGTTCGGTCAGCCTCTCGGCGAAGCCTTCCAGTTGCGCGACGACCTCCTGGGCGTGTTCGGCGATCCGATCGACGTTGGCAAGCCTGTCGGGACCGACATCCGGGAGGGCAAGCGCAATCTGCTGTTCGTCAAGACCGTGGAATCGCTCGACCCCGAAGCTCGGCAAGCCTTTGCCTCTCGATGGGGGGACCGGTCGCTCTCGGCCCAAGATGTCGACGCGCTTCGCAACGTCGTGGAAGCGTCCGGCGCCAAGGCCGCTACGGAAGCGCTCATCGAAACCCTTCGCGGTCAAGCGACCGAAGCACTGGCGGCCGCACCGATCGATGAGGCGTCCCGCGTGGCCCTTAGCGCGCTCATGTCCGCCGCGATCGACAGGACGGACTGAGCGATCCGTCCTCTAGTGATGGAGCCTGCGCTTGGACGCATGTAGATTTGGGCCGCCTCATCCCCGAACAGGAGCTTGAGTGGACCCGGAACAGATCTATGCGGAGGTTTTGAGCGAGGAGCAACAGAAGGGCTCGGCCCCCGCGGTAGCCGAGGGCCGAGCGAAGGCTGCGCGGGCGCGCGCCGAGGCCGGTTCTCCGACTCCCAAAGAAGCGAAGTGGTGGCCGGGGGCCCAGCCCCATTTCGAAGGTGGCGAAGCTGCGGCAGCGGCAGGCGACGAAGAGGCGGCAGCTCCGGTAGCGGAGGAGGCGCCGGCCGAAGCGCCGCCAGCCGAAGCTCCGGCTGAGGAGGCACCCCCCGCGGAACCGGCGGCCGTCGAACCTGGCCCCCCGGCGCCCGTCGCCGAACCGGCACCAACAGCGGCCGAGCAGCCCGCCGCCTCTGCTACGCAGCCTCTCCCATCCCCCACCCCGGTGGACGCGACAGCGCCGGTTCCGGTAGCAGCTGCCGCGGCTCCGACCCCGACCCAGGCGGAGGTTGCCCCGGCCGCTGCGGCGCCCCTTCCGTCGGGCGTTTCCGCCGGTACGACGACGGGGACCCGCCTCCGTCCGGAGGACGAATCCGCCACGGAGGCTCAGTTCGCCGGCCAGCAAGCGATGTACGAGCGCCGCAAGCTCATCGACGACCTGGTCGCCACCGGGGTCCCGGCCGTGACCGCCTCCAGCAGCGGCCGCTCTCGGGGAGGCGCCGGACTGGCGCTGCTCTACCTGCTCATCCCGATAGCCGCGATCGCGATCCTTGCCGGTGTCAATAAGGGGGGAGCCAGCCCCTCGCCGTCGTCCTCCAGCACCGCTGCGAGCGGTCCTTCGATCACCGCCCAGAACGTCCAGTTCAGCACCTCTACCCTCAGCTTTCCCGCGGATCAACCGGTGACGCTGCATTTCGACAACAAGGATTCGACCGCCCACAACGTTGCGATCCTGGACAAGAAGGGTGGCAAGCAGTTGTTCAAGGGCAACCTGATCACCGGACCCACGACCACCGATTACAAGGTCAACCCGTTGAAGGCAGGCACCTATTACTTCCAATGTGACATCCATCCCGACACGATGAACGGGACCCTGACGGTCAAGTAACCCTTCCGAAGGACCCCGCCCTGCAAACGGGATTAGACTCGCAGGGCGCGCTCGTGAAAACTTTCACAAGCTCGGGATCGAGCCCCGATCACCCGCGGAAGGGGGTAGCCGCAGTGGCCACAGAAGTCGACGTTGCCATCGTCGGCGGCGGTCCCTCCGGCGCCGCGGCGGCGCACCTGCTGGCGCTCCGCGGCTACTCGGTCCTGGTGTGCGAGAAGAAGTCCTTCCCCCGTGAGAAGACATGTGGAGACGGGCTTACCCCCCGGGCCGTCAAGGTCCTCGAGGAGATGGGTCTGGCTTCAGAGCTGGCAACTTGGGAGAGGGTCAGGGGCCTCCGGGTCCATGCCGCAGGTCGCACCCTGGAGCTTCCTTTCCCGGAGCTCGACGAGTTCTGCAACTACGGGTTGGTGAAACCACGCAAGGATCTCGACCAGATCGTGCTCGATAACGCGGAGGCGGCGGGGGCCAAGGTCCTCTACGAAACCCAAGCCACCAAGCCCGTGTTCGACGATCAGGGCGCTGTTACCGGCTTGGTCGCGAGCCGAGACGGCCAAAAGGAAGAGGTCGCGGCGAGCTTCGTCATCTGCGCCGAAGGGGCGGCTACCAAGTTCGCCACAGCCCTGGGGCGCACACGGAATCTCGATTACCCGATGGGGTTCGCCATCAGGCAGTACTTCGAATCTCCCATGCAGAGCTCGGGATGGTTCGAGGCCTATCTGGATGTGAGATCCGGTAAGGATTCGCTCCCGGGTTATGGATGGGTATTCCCCGTGGGCGACGGGACGGTGAACGCAGGAGTCGGTCTGCTGTCGACGTTCGGGGGATGGCGTGACATCAACCTCCACGCCCTCCAGACCCATTTCATCTCACAACTTCCTCCGGACTGGGACGTGAATGCCCAGACGGTGGCGTCGAAGCCGCGCGCCGGGCGTCTGTTCATGGGCCAAAGCGTGTGGCCCCCTCATGGGCCGGGTTTCGTCCTCACCGGCGACGCTGCCGGAATGGTCAACCCGTGCAACGGCGAGGGCATCGCGTACGGCTACGAGACAGGTCGCATCGCCGCCAGACACATCGACGACGCGCTGCGCTTCGGATCGTCGCGCTCGCTCGACGGCTACACCCGCGAGCTGACCGAGACCTATGGCCCCTATTACCGGCTCGGACGCAGATTCGTGAAACTGATCGGGCATCCCGTGCTTATGGAGCGGCTGGTGAGCGCGGGGATGCGCTCGCAGGGGGCGATGGACTTCGCGTTGACCATCCTTGCAAACCTCGAGGACTCATCGGCGCACGGCGGCCGGCAGAAAGGACTCAAACTGCTCAAGAAGCTGGCTCAGATAAAACCATGACGCTTCCCGCTTACCTCCCGATCTTGTTCCTTGTGATCCTCTCGTCTGGCTTTGCAGCCGGTTCGATGTTGGTGGCCTCGAAGCTGTCACCGCTGAAGCGCTCTCTCGCAAAAGAAGAGCCGTACGAGTGCGGGATCGTGCCGGACCCGGAGACCTCCACCGATCGCGAGCGCTTCCCCATCAAGTTCTACCTGCTGGCGATGCTGTTCATCGTCTTCGATATCGAGACAGTGTTCCTTTATCCGTGGGCCGTCGCCTACAGAGAGCTGAAGGTATTCGGGCTTGTCGAGATGCTCGGGTTCATCGTCGTGCTGTTCGCCGCGTACGTCTACGTGTGGAAACGAGGGGGCCTGGAATGGGCGGAGTAAGCGACGTTCTCGGTGCGAACTTCCTCACGGCACGCCTCGACAAGATAGTGAACTGGGCCAGGAAGTCCTCGCTGTGGCCGGCGACGTTTGGATTGGCCTGTTGTGCCATCGAGATGATGGCAACCACCATGCCGCGGCATGATCTGGCTCGTTTCGGTATGGAGGCTTTCCGCGCCTCGCCGCGTCAGGCCGACCTGATGATCGTCCCCGGCCGGGTCTCTCAGAAGATGGCGCCGGTGCTGCGCCAGGTCTACGACCAGATGACCGAGCCGAAATGGGTGATCGCCATGGGTGCGTGCGCTTCCACCGCGGGCGTCTTCAACAACTATGCGGTCGTTCAGGGCGTCGATCAGATCGTTCCGGTTGATATCTATGTTCCGGGCTGTCCGCCCCGTCCGGAGATGCTGATCGACGGCATCATGAAGCTGCACGAAGCCATCCAACGTGGCGACTACTCGGCTGCACGGGTCACTGCTTGACCGGACGTAGGCGGTAACCGTGGAAACGAAGTGGGTGGATGCCGGGGCGTGGCCGGATCTCGCTCGGTCGCTGACCGAGGATGGCTGGTGGCTCGCAGATCTCTGTGGGGTTGACCGCCTGACCCTTACACGGGGCGAGGGGGGCAGATTCGAGATCGTCGCCCAGTTCCTTCACCGCAAGCGACGCGAGCGGGCAACAGTGCACGTTGCCGCCGCCGGCGATCCGCCCGCGATCCCATCGATAGTCGAGTTGTGGCCGAGCGCCGACTTCATGGAGCGGGAGGCGTTCGACCTGATGGGCATCGTCTTCGAGGGTCACCCGAACCTGACGCGGATCATGCTGCCGGACGACTGGGAAGGCCACCCGCTGCGCAAGGACTACGGCGTCGGCAAAGTTCCGATCGAGTTCATCCCGCAGCCTTTCCTGCAGTTCGATTCGCCCCACCAGCAGCCCAATAGCCAGGAAGCCGGAGTAGCGGTCGACCGCCTGGGACAGCCGGAGATCGAAGGAGGTCAAGCCGCGGGCGGGCTGAGCCACTTTGGCGATACCAAGATCGGAGCGTCGCCGGAAGAAGACGAGGACCACTCGTGAGCCGGGCCGCCCAGATCATCGCAGATCTAGAACGGCGCGGACAGGGTGCCTTTGTCGAGGATTTCGACGAAGACCAGGACCGCATGGTCATCAACATGGGGCCGGTTCACCCCTCCACCCACGGCGTCCTGCGGCTCCTCCTCGAGTTGAGCGGCGAGACGGTGATCAAGTGCCTTCCACTGATCGGCTACCTCCACACCGGGATGGAGAAGGAGTGCGAGGACCAGACCTGGCGCGCCGCGATCGTGATCGTGACGCGCATGGATTACCTGGCGCCTTTCTTCAACGAGCAGGTGTACTCCAGCGCGGTTGAGAGCCTGCTCGGCATCGAGGTTCCGCCCCGCGCCAAGTACATCCGCACGATGATGGCAGAGCTCAACCGCATCGCGTCGCACCTGATCTGGTTCGGGACCCAGGGTCTGGACATGGGTGCGATGTCGGCGATGTTCTACGGCTTCCGGGAACGAGAGCTGCTCATCGATTTCTTCGAGATGGTCACCGGGCTCCGGATGAATCACGGCTATCACATCCCAGGAGGTGTCTGGGAAGACCTACCGGAGGGATGGGAACAATCGGTGCGCAGCATCCTAAAGGTGCTCCCCGACCGCTTCGACGACTACGAGGGCTTGCTCTCTCACAATCCGATCTTCCTGGAACGCACGAAGGGCATCGGCGGCATGAGCAAGGAGGATGCACTCGCGCTCGGCGTTACAGGCCCCATCGCGCGTGCTTCGGGCATCGACTGGGATCTGCGCCGCGACATGCCGTACGAGGCTTACGGTGATCTTTCGTTCGAGGTCCCCGTGGAGACCGCAGGGGATGTATACGCCAGGTACCTGGTTCGCATGCGGGAGATGCGCGAGTCCGTGAAGATCGTCGAGCAGCTGGTCGACGGTATGCCCGGCGGACCGTTCAAGGTGATGGATCCAAAGATCATGCCTCCGCCGCGCTCCGAGCTAAACAGTTCGATGGAAGCGGTCATCCATCATTTCAAGATCGTTACGCAGGGATACACCGTGCCCCCGGGTGAGACCTACGTGACGACCGAGTCGCCCCGCGGCGAGCTGGGCGCCTACGTCGTATCGGAGGGCGGCTCATCCCCTTACCGCATGCACATGCGAGATCCCTCGTTCGTGAACATGCAATCGCTGTCGGTGATGGCGCGTGGGGGCCTGGTCGCGGACCTGATCGCGATCATCGCTTCTCTGGACCCGATCATGGGCGGCGTCGACCGATGAGGGTCCTCGATGACGACATGCGCAGTGACATCGACGGGATCGTGGCCAAGTACCCCAACGCGCGTTCGGCGGCCCTGCCGCTGCTGTTCCTCGTGCAATCGGTAGAGGGTTATGTGAGCGAGGACGGGATGAAGGACGTCGCCGACATCCTGGGCCTGACTTCGGCGCAGGTCCTGGCCACGGCCAGTTTCTACACGATGCTCAAGAAGCGCCCCCAAGGGGAGTATCTGATCTCGGTGTGCCGAAACATCACTTGCACCCACCTCGGAGCGCGCAAGGTTCTGGACACCCTAGAAGATCGTCTCGGCGTGGCTGCCGGAGACACGACAGACGATGGCAGATTTTCCTTGGAGGCGGCGGAGTGTCTTGCCACGTGCGAAGGGGCTCCCAGCCTCCAGATCAACTACGAAGACTTCTATCGGGTCACTCCCGAGGACGCCATCGCCCTCGTCGACAAGCTCGCGGCCGGTGACAGTGTGCTGAGCGTGCGGGGTGACACCGTAAAAACTGCCAAGGAGATCGCACGCGAGATAGCAGTCGCAGGGATGCGAACCCCCGAGGCCGGCGTGGAGCAGGGCCGAACGGTCGGTGGTGAGTCTCCTCGCGCCGACACGGCTCCCGGTACCAGACCCAAGGTCGAAGGCGAGAAACAGGATGCCTGACGCCTCCAACGGCGGGCCCGGCGAGACCCACGTCGTTCTTCGACGCGCCCGGACCCATCCATCCGACTCCTGGACTCTGGAACGCGTCTTGGAAGACGGAGGTTACGAGACCGCGAAGTCGGTAATCGCGAACATGTCACCCGAAGACACTGTTGAGCTCGTGAAGGAGTCGGGTCTCCGGGGTCGGGGTGGAGCCGGATTTCCCACCGGGGTGAAGTGGTCGTTCATCCCCAAGGATGTCTTTCCGAGGTACGTCGTGGTCAACCACGATGAAGGTGAACCCGGCACGTTCAAGGATCGCGAGATCGCAGAACGCGACCCCCACCAGATGCTGGAGGGCATCGCGATCGCCGCGTGGGCGTGCCAGGCGAACAAGGCGTTCATCTATTGCAGGGGGGAGTTCTCTTTGGGGTCGCGGCGGCTCGATCGCGCCATCGCGGAGGCCTACGAACGCGGGTTCCTCGGAACCGGGATCTTTGGATCGGACTTTGACCTCGACATCATCCTGCACCGCGGTGCGGGCGCGTACATCTGCGGTGAGGAATCCGCGTTGCTGGACTCACTCGAAGGCTATCGGGGCCAACCGAGGCTTCGGCCCCCGTTCCCGGCGATCAAGGGTCTATATGGGCAGCCGACCGTGATCAACAACACCGAGACCTTGTCGACTCTCCCGGCTCTTCTCGCCAACGGCGCGGACTGGTTCAAGCAGTGGGGCACTGAGAAATCCCCCGGCACGAAGGTCTTCTCGGTCTCCGGCCACATCAACAAGCCGGGGAACTACGAGATACCGCTGGGAACCTCCCTGGCGGACCTCCTCGCCCTCGGCGGCGGGATGCGGGCCGGTGCCGAGCTCAAGGCGATCATCCCGGGGGGAGCGAGCGCCCCGCTTCTCACCTCTACCGATGTTGCCATGGACTTCGAGGCGCTGAAGGATGCCGGAACGATGCTCGGATCGGGCGCGGTTGTGTTCATGGACGAGAGCACGTGCATGGTGCGCAACGCATTGGTCACCACCGAGTTCTTCGAGCATGAGTCCTGCGGGAAGTGCACGCCTTGCCGCGAGGGGACATGGTGGGCCGTGAAGGTTCTCGAGCGCATCGAGCATGGTCTCGGGCGCGACGAAGACATGGATCTGCTCCTCGACATCGCCGACGGCATAGATGGGCGGTCGTTCTGTCCCCTCGGCGACGCCGCTGCGTGGGCGCTGCGATCCAACGTGAAGCTGTTCCGAGAAGAGTTCGAGCAACACGTCGTCGATGGTCGTTGCCCCTTTGATCACGAAGGGACCGAGCTGGTAGGAGCTGGGCGCGGAGTGGGACTCGGCGCGGCGGGAGTCTCTCCGCAGCCGTCGGCGGGCATCGACGTCGACCGGGAATCTGATGATGTCGACGGGAGCAGCGGCTGATGCCCGAAGACATGGTGAATGTGACCATCAACGGGGCGCAGGTCCAAGCCGAAAAGGGCCGCATGTTGATCGACGTTGCCGAGGAGATGAGCATCTTCGTTCCTCGCTTCTGCTACCACCCGGGTATGAAGTCGGTCGCCGTGTGCCGGATGTGCCTCGTGCAGGTCGAGGGTCAACGGAAGCTGCTTCCGGCTTGCGCGACACCCGTAGACGACGGGATGAATGTGAACACTGTCGACGGGCAAGCGCTCGACGCACAGCGAGGGATGCTCGAGTTCCTTCTGATCAACCATCCCCTCGACTGCCCCATCTGCGACCGGGGAGGGGAGTGTCCTCTCCAGGATCAGACTTACCGGCATGGCCCCGGCGCGAGCCGGTACATCGAGCCCAAGCGAACCTACGAGAAGGCTCTCGAGATCTCGGACCTCGTGGTGCTTGATCGGGAGCGCTGCGTCCTGTGCTGGCGCTGCGTTCGGTTCTGCGACGAGATCTCCGGTGATCGTTTCATCCAGCTCGTGGATCGGGGGCCGGGGACACAGATCCTCACTTTCAGCGACGAGCCTTTCAACAGCTACTTCTCGGGCAACACGATCCAGATCTGTCCCGTCGGCGCGCTGACCTCACTGCCGTACCGATTTGCATCTCGGCCGTGGGATCTGCAGACCGCGCCGAGCGTCTGTGCGTACTGCTCGGTCGGCTGCCCTATCACGAATGAATCACGTTCCGGCCGGCTGGTTCGCTGCCAGGCGCTGCCAAATGAGAACGTGAACGACTTCTGGATCTGCGACAAAGGCAGGTTTGGGTACCACTACGTCTCGGCTGAGGAGCGGCTCGACACACCGCTAGTCCGCAGGCAGAACAAGTTCGCATCCGCGTCATGGGGTGAGGCGCTGCAAGTCGTCGCCGACAAGCTTGCAGGCAAGGAGCGCGTCGGTGTGATAGCGGGTGGTCATCTGACCACGGAGGACGCGTTCGCGGTGTCGCGGCTGGCCCGTTCGGTTATCGAGACTCCCCACGTGGACTCCAGGATCCAGGATTCCGGAGCCCCGTACGAGCTGTTCCGGTCGCTGGAGGGTGTCGCAGGATCGAGCGCGACCCTGAACGATCTCGAGGACGCCAAAACCATCTGGTGGATCGGCCCCGATCCCAAAGAAGCGCTACCAGTTCTGTTCCTGCGTCTGCGCAAGGCCGTGCTCGATCGCGGCGCGCACCTCACCGTCGTGTCGCCGCGGCGCATCTCGCTGGATGAATTCGCCGACCGAGTGATCCGTCCTTCGGATCCGGAGCTCTCCGTGGCCACGGCGATCGCCGGAGCGTCGGCGCAGGCGGGCGACGGTCCCATGGTGGTTTGTTGGGGGCCGGCGGCTCCCGGCAGGGACGAGAGTGACACGGTGAGAGCAGTCGTCGAGTTGGCCCGCGAGCACCAGGCGAAGGTCTTGGTGTGCCCGCCCCATGCTGGTTCACAGGGTTTGCTCGACATGGGGGTCCATCCCCTGATGGACGCGGGATACCGCGACGCTCCATCCGAGGGCAAAGACACACGCGCGATCCTCGAGGCGGCGGTCGCGGGCGAGATCGACACACTGCTGCTGATCGGTGTGGACCCAGTGGCCGACTTCCCCGACGGGGGGCTGGCGCAGCGCGCACTGGAGAGTAAAGCGTTCACGATCGTGGTTGAGCTCTTCCCCACCGAGACTGCGCTGCGTGCCGACGTGGTACTCCCGTCGGCCGCCTACGCGGAACGGGAGGGGACTTTCACCAACCTCGAACGGCGTCTGCAAAAGCTCGAGCGGTTGATGACTCCTCCCGGCGCCGCCCGGGATCCTTGGAGGATCTGCGCCGGCCTCGCCCAGATCATGGGTCAGGAGTGGAGCTGGCACAGCATCGAAGACATGTGGGAGGACATCCGCAAGCAGGTACCAACCCATGCCGAAGTGCAGATCGCCAATCTCAGCCAACGGGCCCCCATGCCTGCGCCGTTCTACGAACCTGCGCTCGGAGTGCAGTCGGGGACTAGCGAGGCTGCCATCGGGGGGCCGGGAGGGCAGTACCCCAAGGGTCATCGTTCCGGGGCGCCGTTCCAGACGGGACAGAATTGGCCTCTCTCGTGGGAGTTGCGCGCGTTCGAAGCCAAGCAGCGCCCAGGATTCATCCCGCCGGTCCCGGAGCTACCGGCTCCCGATGGGGTACCGGCTGCGCCTGCGGGCGGCCTCGATGCTGCGTCAGCGGCTTCCCAGGCGACCCACCCTGCGGGTGGGGCGCCTGCTGCAGAGGCTTCCTCAGGATCGGACCGCCCTTCGGCTCCGCCTGTCGATACCGCCGAAGGACCGGTCGATAGCGGGGCGGGCGCTGGTGGTTCGGACGGCGCGCCCTCCAACTCGTTCGTTCTCTATTGCGGGCGGATGATCTACGACGAGGGTGCGATGGTGTCCCAGACCGCGTCGTTACGGGGGATCCAGCACAAGGCTTTCGTCGAGATGAGCGACATCGACATCAAGCGACTCGGGATCGCCGATGGTGATGAGGTCCTCGTGTCGGGGAATGGCTTCGAGGTTCGGCTTCCTGTGGTGGCCGGCGACATCGTGGCCGGCGCAGTGTTCGTTCCTTACGATCAGGAAGGTCTGCGCGCGAACCGGTTGATGGGTGGGATCGATCCCATGGTCGAGGTGTCGCCGGCGTGAGCTCCATCGTCACCGCCCTCGTCGTTATCTCTCTGATCAAGGTGGTCGTCACCTTCGTAGCCCTTCTGGTGGTCACGCTGCTCGTGATCTGGGCGGAACGGAAAGTGCTCGCCGACATGCAGTCGAGGATCGGCCCGGATCGGTGGGGGCCGTGGGGTCTCGCCCAGACTCTGGCCGACGGCATCAAGCTCTTCTTCAAGGAGGATTTCCGACCGATCACCGCCGACAAGTGGGCGTATGCGGCGGCCCCACTCTTGACCATGGTGCCGGCGTTCCTTGCCTTTGCGGTGGTTCCCGTAGGAGCCCCCGTTACGGTCGCACACCACCACGTCGGGCTGATAATCAGCGATCTGAACATCGGGATCCTGTACTTCCTTGCGATGGGATCGCTCGGCGTTTACGGGATCGTTCTCGCAGGGTGGGCTTCGGGGTCCAAGTACCCCTTGCTTGGCGGCATTCGCTCCACCGCGCAATTGATCAGCTACGAGATCGCCCTCGGCCTATCGTTGGTCCCGATCGCCCTCGTTGCCGGCAGTGTCTCGACCGTGCACATCGTGGCCGCACAGGCCGGGACCATCCGCCACGTGACATTCTTCGATGGCATCCCGGTTCTGGAGCAGGTCTCGCACGTCTTCCAGTACGTGCCCAGGTGGAACATCTGGTCGCAATGGCCCGCGTTTCTCATCTTCATGATCGCCGGGATCGCGGAGACCAACCGCGCTCCGTTCGATCTCCCCGAAGCCGAGAGCGAGCTAGTCGCCGGATACCACACCGAGTATTCGGGGATCCGCTTTGCGATGTTCTTCCTGGGCGAGTACATACACGTCGTTGTAGTGGCTGCGATGGCCGTGACGCTGTTCTTCGGTGGATGGCAGGGACCGATCTTCCATCACTTCCTTCCCTGGATCTGGCCGCTGTTCTGGTTCCTTTTGAAGACCGGGGTGTTCGTGTATCTCTTCATCTGGGTACGCGCCACGCTTCCGAGGCTGAGATACGACCGCCTGATGTGGCTCGGTTGGAAGCGCCTGATCCCTGCGGCCCTGCTGTGGATCATGGTTACGGCGGTCGTTAATACGAACGGCGTCTCCCGGGGTGTCCGCCTCGGAGTGTTCGGACTTCTATTTGTTCTGGTGCTTGTTTGGGTGGGACGAGGCGACCCCCGCTTGACGCAGGCCGTGACTCCTCAAAGGAGACTCCGTGGCGTTACCTGAGATCTTCAACGGCATGCGGATCGTTATCAAGAACACCTTTCACCGCAAGGACACAGTGTCCTATCCGGAGGTGCGGCGGCAGCCCTTCCCGCGTTTCAAAGGAAGGCACGTCCTCGATCGCCATCCCGATGGCCTCGAGAAATGCATCGGATGCGAGCTATGTGCCGGCGTCTGTCCGGCGGATGCCATCTATGTGGTGGGAGCGGAGAACAAGCCCGGCGCGCGCTTCTCGCCCGGTGAACGCTATGCGCAGATCTATCAGATCAATTATCTCCGGTGCATCTTCTGCGGGCTTTGCGTCGAGGCGTGTCCCACCGAGGCCTTGTTGATGACGACGGAATATGAACTTGCGGGAAGCTCGCGCGAAGAGTTGATCTATACGAAGGATCAACTCATCGTAGATGCACCCATCGTGCGTCACTGGGTCAGCAAGAAGGAGCTTCCTCCGGGAAGAGATCTCGTGTGGGAGCAGACGGGGGAGATCCGGTGAACCTTAGCGTGCTGATCTTCGGCGTCATGTTCATCGTCGCTCTCGGTGCCTCGCTTGCGATGCTGTTCTCGCCCAACGCGGTTCACGTTGCGCTGTTCCTCGTGGTGGCGCAGGTCGCCTTGGCACTGGCGTTCCTGCTGCAGGGCGCCTATTTCGTGGCTGCGATGCAGATCATCATCTATGCGGGCGCCATCATGGTGCTGTTCCTGTTCGTGATCATGCTGCTTGGCGTCGACAAACGTGAGGCCTTGATCGAGCCGCTTCGCGGACAGCGGCAGGTCGCGATCGGCCTGGGGCTTCTGCTGGCCGCGGAGGTCAGCTATTCCATACTTCGAGGCATCCACCTCGCGGGCCTCGGGAGCGGCGGTTCCGCGAGACTGAACGCGATCAACCAGAACCCCGGCAACGTCAAGGCGATCGCCCGCTTGCTGTTCAGCCGTTACCTGCTGCCCTTCGAGGCGACATCGCTGCTCCTGGTCGTCGCGATCGTCGGCGTGATGATGCTGGCCCGTCGGATCGACGCCGCGGCGAGTCTGTTCGAACCGCGGGTGGCCGAGTCAGACACCCACATCGAGCAGGAGCGCGAGGCGGTATGACCTCCGTTGCGCCCGGCTTTTACCTGATCCTCGCGGGTCTGATGTTCACCATCGGAGTGGTCGGAGTGCTCGTTCGGCGCAACGCGATCGTCATCTTCATGTTCGTCGAGTTGATGCTGAACGCCGTCAACCTGATCTTCGTCACATTCGCGCGCATGCACGGCACGGTTGACGGTCAGATCCTGGTCTTCTTCGTACTGGTGGTGGCGGCCGCCGAGGTGACGGTCGGACTCGCCATCATCCTGATGATCGCTCGCCGGCGGAACAGCGCCGACGTCGACGGCCTCCACTTGCTGAAGTGGTGACCGCGGGGGCCACCCTCAATGGCCAGTGCGCTTCCTGCTCGCACTTGACCGGAGGCATGGAAGTTAGCTGGTTCCTCAATCCTGGGTGGCTGATCGCGTTTCCCTTGTTCGGAGCGTTGTTGCTTCTCTTCTTCGGGAGGCGGATCGGGCAGCGAGCCGGCGTCTTCGCATCGGGGTTGCTGGGCCTGTCTTTCCTGGTAGGACTGATCCTGTTCGCAACGCAGCTGAGCCATGAGGGACAACAGCGAACTGCATACGTCCATATGTTCGACTGGATCACCGTCGGCAGTTTCCGAGTAGGCGCCGATCTGACTCTGGACCAACTGTCGATCGTGATGGTTCTCGTCGTCACCGGCGTGGGCACCCTTATCCACATCTATTCGATCGGCTATATGGAAGGAGATCCGCGCTACCCGCGGTTCTTCTGCTACCTCAACTTGTTCGCGGCGTTCATGCTGACCCTGGTGCTGGCGGGGAACCTGCTCCTGCTTTACGTGGGCTGGGAGGGCGTGGGTTTGTGCTCATTCCTTCTTATCGGCTTCTGGTTCGAGCGAGCCAAAGCATCCAACGCCGCCAAGAAAGCTTTTCTGGTCAACCGGGTAGGTGACTTTGCCTTCCTGATCGGGATCTTTGTGCTGGCCAAAGCTGCTTCAACCCTCTCGATCCCCCTTATCAACGCCGCTGCTACCAAGGGTTTGCTCTCTCAGACCCAAAAGCTCTTCGGGCCCGGCCCCTATCTGCCCGCGGGCATCGCTACGGTCGCTGCCCTGCTGCTGTTTGCCGGCGCCACCGGCAAGAGCGCTCAGATACCGCTTTACGTGTGGCTCCCCGATGCCATGGAGGGGCCGACCCCCGTGTCGGCGCTCATCCATGCCGCCACGATGGTTACCGCCGGCGTGTACATGGTGGCGCGCATGAGCCCTCTGTTCCAGGCGGGCAGCGCTCTCACGGTCGTCGCGTGGATCGGCGCGCTCACCGCGCTGTGGGCGGCGCTGATGGCGTCGTTCGAGTTCGACATCAAACGCGTGCTTGCGTACTCGACGATCTCGCAGCTGGGCTACATGTTCCTGGCGAATGGCGTGCAGGGTTATTCCGCGGCGATGTTCCACCTGGTGACTCACGCGTTTTTCAAGGCTCTGATGTTCCTGGGCGCCGGCGCGGTGATGCATTCGCTGGCCGGCGAGACGGATATGCGGAAGATGGGCGGCCTGCGCAAGGCGATGCCGATCACCGGTTACACCTTCCTGGTCGGGTGGCTCGCTATCTCGGGGATCTTCCCGCTCGCCGGTTTCTGGTCGAAGGACGCCATCCTTGCCTCGGCCTGGCATCAAGGGCAGTACGCGTTGTGGGCCATCGGTGTTGGTACCGCTCTGCTTACCGCGTTCTACATGTCGCGGCTCTACTTCCGCGTGTTCGAGGGGCCGTTGTTGGTCCCCGACGAGGTCGAGGCGCACAACGGACGGGTGCACGATGCGCCGGTGACCATGGCGGTCGCTCTGGTGCCGCTCGCGCTGCTATCCGTGGTGGGGGGAGCGCTCAACCTGCCCGGATCGCTCATCCTGGAGCACTTCTTGGAACCGGTGGTCGGCCGCTCTGAGGTGCCCGGAGGTTTGACTCCCTGGCTTCTGGCCAGCACTGCGCTCGTTGCAGGACTTGCGGGCATCGCTCTTGCTTACCTGCTCTACGTGCGTTCCGACGGGAGAGCCCGGCGCGCGTCGCTGTACGGGCGACTGAAAGTGCCCATCGTCGCTGCGGCCAACAAGTTCTACGTCGACGAGCTGTACGGGCGGGCGATCGTGCTGCCCGGCAAGGCCCTGGCGAACTTCTCTGCCTACACGCTGGACGCTCGGGGGATCGATGGGGTTGTCAGGGGGACCGGCGAGCTGATCGCCGGCATCTCCGAGCGCACCCGCAGGGTTCAGAGCGGATATGTCCGCAACTACGCCGCCACCTTCCTCATAGGTGTTGTGATCCTTATCTCTATCGTGGTGGTCAGGCTGGGGGCCGCATGAGCGGCGCGGTCCTGCTCAACATCGTGATCTTCGTTCCGCTCGCCGGTGCCATCCTCGTGGGACTGATGCCGAAGAACCGGCCCGAGCTGGCCCGGTTGGCGGCTCTGGTCGTGACGGTGGTGACCTTCGTTCTTTCGATCGCGTTGCTCGTTCAGTTCAAGACCGGGGAAGCGGGCTTTCAGTTCGTCTCGCATCGCCGATGGATACCGCAGTTCGGTGTGGGCTACACGACCGGGATCGACGGGATAAGTCTCTGGATGGTCATGTTGACCACATTCCTCATGCCGCTGGGAGTGCTGGCTTCATGGACCATCACCTCGCGGGTCAAGCCCTACTTCGCCTTCCTCCTGGCCCTCGAAACGGGAATGCTCGGTGTCTTCTCGGCCATAGACATGTTCCTGTTCTATGTTTTCTGGGAGGCCGTGCTGATCCCGATGTACTTCCTGATCGGGATGTGGGGCTACGAGCGCCGGATCTACGCCGCGATGAAATTCCTGCTGTTCACTCTGGTGGGCTCCCTGTTGATGCTGATCGCCATCCTGGCCCTCGCGTTCGCCGCTCGAGGGCCGCTCACCTTCGACTACCGGTCGCTCCTGAGCACTCCTCTGTCCCTCAGTACCCAACGGCTGCTCTTCCTCGGCTTCTTCGCATCCTTCGCCGTGAAGGTGCCGCTGGTTCCGCTGCACACGTGGCTTCCTGACGCCCATACCGAAGCCCCGACGGCAGGGTCGGTGATGCTGGCAGGCGTTCTCCTGAAGATGGGTGCGTATGGACTGATCCGGTTCGCCATCCCGCTCTTCCCCGACGCGGCCCGCGAGTTCGTGCCGCTGATGATGGCTCTGGCGATCATCGGCATCGTCTACGGAGCGTTGGTGGCGATCGTGCAGCGCGATCTCAAGCGCCTCGTGGCCTATTCGTCCGTTGCCCACCTGGGATTCATCGTCCTGGGCATCTTCGTGGGAACGATCCAGGGCATGACCGGCGGCATCCTCCAGATGCTCAACCATGGCCTTTCGACCGGCGCGCTCTTCCTGTTGGTCGGCGCTATCTACGATCGCCGCCACACGAGGCAGATCGCCGAGTTCGGGGGTCTGGCGCGCTCGATCCCGATACTGGCGGGCATCTTCCTGTTCGTGTTGCTGTCGTCGATCGGACTTCCCGGCCTCAACGGATTCGTGGGTGAGTTCCTGATCCTGGTCGGTACCTTCTTTAGATATCGGTGGTGGGTAGTTCCCGCTGCCTTCGGCATCGTCCTGGCGGCGATCTATCTGTTGTGGGCGTACCAACGAGTGTTCCAGGGCGAGATAACGCGCGAGGAGAATCGAACGCTGCGCGACATCAACCTTCGAGAGGTGGCCATGCTGGCCCCTGTGGTGGCGCTGATCGTCTTCATCGGGGTTTATCCCAAACCCTTCCTCGACCGCATCGAACCCTCCGCGGCGCGGGTGGTTCAGACACTCCGCCACACATCGGTTGTCTCAGGCTCCAGTAGCGCGGCGCGGGTGCCCTGATGCCGCTCGATCTGCCTTCCGTACAGCTTGGAGGTATCGGCCCGGAGATCACCTTGACCGTGACGGCTCTGGTCGTGCTGGTCGCCGACGCGATCGTTGGGAACAGGATGTGGCGCTGGTATCTCGCCGCGGTGGCGAGCGTTGGTTTGGTGGTAGCCGGGGCGCTTGCCATAGCGGCCTGGAACACCTCGAAACTGCAACTGGCGGGTGCTATCGCAAACGACGACTTTGCGGTGTTCGTCAAGGTGGCTCTTGCCGTCTTCGGGATCCTTACGGTGTGGGTCGCTCGTGAGTATGTGGAGCACGAAGCGATCGAAGAGTCAGAGTTTTACGCCCTGGTACTGCTGGCAGTCGCAGGCATGATGTTGATGGCGGCTGCTGCGGACCTCATCGTCATGTTCCTCGCGCTCGAAACCTTCTCGATCGCGCTGTACGTGCTCGTTGGTTCGCGCCGGAGATCCCTCGAGGCGCAAGAGTCGGCCATGAAGTACTTCCTTCTGGGTGCGTTCTCTTCGGCTTTCTTCCTGCTCGGCATCGCGCTGGCTTACGGCGCTACCGGAACCACCAACCTCTATTCCGTTTCCCAAGGCGTCGCTTCTCAGGGGATCACGGGGTTCCTCGGCTCGACACCTGCTTCCGATCTGGGGCTGTTGTCGCTTGGAGCGGTGCTGCTGATCGTCGGCCTTGGATTCAAGATCGCAGCGGTGCCGTTCCACATGTGGACCCCGGACGCGTATCAAGGTGCCCCCTCACCCGTGACTGGATTCATGGCCGCGGCCACAAAGATCGCTGCGTTCGCTGCGATCCTGCGCCTGTTCGATGCGATCTTGTTCCCTCTGCGGTGGGACTGGCGTCCGCTTGTGATCGGTATCGCCATCGTCACGATGATCGCGGGATCGGTCGCCGCCATCGTGCAGGAAGACGTGAAGCGGATGCTCGCATATTCGTCCATAGCCCATGCCGGGTTCGTGTTGACAGGAGTGATCGCGGCCAACGATCAGGGAGTTTCGGGAGCTCTTTTTTATCTGGCGACCTACGGGCTTACCGTCGTGGGCGCGTTCGCGGTGATCGCAGTGCTCGCCGGCCGCGACGAGCGTCGTGTCCGGCTTACCGACTACAAAGGCTTGTTCTACGACCATCCCTTGTTGGCCGGAGCACTGACTCTGTTCATGCTCTCGTTGGGAGGCGTACCCGTCACCTCGGGTTTTATCGGCAAACTGCTGGTATTCGGCGCTGCCGTGAACGCGGGTTACGCGTGGGTGTCGGTCATCGGAGTTCTCGCCAGCAGTGTCGCGATGTTCTTCTACCTGCGCGTCATGGTCGTCATGTACATGCAGGAGGGCGATGAAGCTCGTCCCGCATCATCCGTTGGCTCTCTTGCTGGAGGAGTGATAGCGCTGTGCGCCGCGGCGACCGTGTTCTTCGGACTTGCCTGGGGCCCTCTGTTCGAGGTTGCCCAAAAGGCAACGTTCTTCGCGGGAGGGTGAGGCGCGCCTCTACCGCTTGGTCACCTCGGTCCCTCCGAGCCCCACGTAGGCCTTGGTGAGCGCGATGAGCCCGGCCGTCGATACGAGCACCCCGATCAGGGCGGGCAGCACCTTGAGGGGGCCCAGATCCCTGAGCAGGTGCACTCCTAGGACGCGGTCTTCCAGGAAGTTCGGCGACACGACCGCGAGAGCGAAGAGGAGCCCTATCGTGCGCCGGGCAGGGCGCGTCAACCCTGAGCTCCTTGCCATGGCGGCGAATGGCCATCTGCGTTCCAGCACGGCGGCCTGCTCGGCGACACCGACCACCGACCCCACCACGAAGCCCCAGGCCAGGGCAACCACGAGACCCAAGAGCGTCAGCCAGACCATAGGAAGGCGGGAGCCACCCAACAGGATCAGGGCCACACCCACCACCACCATCACCGTGATCAGCACGCGGGTGAGGGCGAAGCGCCAGAAGCATCGCCGGCGAGCGGTGGCGACTATCCATGAGTCCGCACTGCGGTCGGGGTCCCGAGTGGCGGCGGCCAGGAGGATGGCGATCTGCAGGACAGCGGCTACGACCAGTAGCACGAGGCTCCCAATGATCGCGGCCGCATCGGTGGCGCTGGATGGGATGGTTGCTGCAACCAACGTGATCAGGAGCTCGAGGAGGAGAAGCATGCGGAATGGCGGCCGGGTGGTTGCCACCGCGCCGGTGACCACGAGCTTCCGAAGCGATATCTGATCCTGAGTTTCTTGCATCGAAACATCCTATGAAGGGCTTCCGCGGGAGCCCGGTAACCGGGCGCGATCGTTTGCCGGTCGTGGTGACTCGATCGGGAGGCAGCCCCGGCCCGAGGCCCTTCGGATGCCCGGATCAACCAGTCCGAGAGGCGAGATACCGATCCTCGGCTGGGTAATCGAACATAGGCCTGAAGAAGGTCTGATCGAGGCCGCTCGAGCTCTCCGTTCCGTCACCGCCGGCCGCGGACACAAGCCACCGAATTTCGTCGGCGACAGTGGTCGCCTAGTCGCCGGCTGGGGTGTATCCGAGAGCGGTAGCCGCAGCCATATCGAGGATGATGGGGTGGGGCGCATCCCAGGGGTGGCGGCCGATCGGTCCTTCGGGTTCATCCAGCAGCACCTCGTCCCAAACGTGATTGAGTTGCTGGGCGATGGTGCGCGAGATCTCGAGTGCTGTGGGTGCGTCGGGATCGGCGCTATTGAGGATCCGTCGGCCAGGCGTTGCCGCTACTACCTCCACCAGCGCGGCGATGTTGGCGGCGGCAGTTGGATGATCTATGCCGGACCCTCGGTGCGCGAGGAACACGGCAGGACGGCGATCGAGCACGCGCTTCACAAAAACCCACTCGCGTGGCGTTGCCGCACCGCTACCGTGGATCTTTGAAGGGCGGAGGACGGTGACCGGCCAGCCGCTGTCGAGCAAGACGCGCTCGGCTGCGACTTTGTTCGGCCCGTACCCCTCAGGTGTCGCGTGGTCGCCCTTGCCCGGCGTCAGCGTGGGCTGCGACTCACGGATCGCTCCGTTGAAGTGCGGGGCGACAGCCGAGTTGGAATGGTTACCGGCTGCATCGACGTACACAGCCTTGCTGGAGATCATCACTGTCGAGCCGGCATCCCGCAGCAGCGGCAACAGCCTTGTTGCGTCCTCGGCCGTGAAGCAGATGCAGTCAACGAGAAGATCTGCGCCGCCGCCGAACGCCTCGAAGAGCTGATCGCCGTCCCCGCGATCTGCGGCAACAAATGTTCCTCCTGCCGCCGCGATATCGGCCGGCATGTGGGAGGGATCTCGGCCGGCGAGATCGACCTGCCATCCGGCCGCGAGCAAGCGGCGAGCGACGGCGCGCCCCACCAGCCCGGTACCGCCAATAACAAGGGCACGAGGCACCGTCGGAACCTACCGTGACGGTCCGCGTGGAAGGTCGAGTTGGACGCGCATGACAAGGTGACGAACCTGTTCGCGCCCCGTGCTTTCACGAGTGAACGAAGCCGAGGAAAGCAACCCTTGCATGTTAGGTTTCGGCCCGGTACCAGGACTTTTGCACTTTCTGGACCCAGGGAGAACACCCTTGCCCTTCGACGCGACTAGGAGCGGTTGGCAGAGTGCCTGAGGGCTACTTCGGTCAGTACGTAACCATCGGAATCTTCGTGATCGCCGGAGCCGCCATCGTGTTCGGGACGCTGCTCGCCTCCCGGCTGCTGCGCCCGAGCGTGCCGCGGAGTGACAAATACACGACCTACGAATCAGGCATCGATCCCATCGGGACGGGATGGGCTCAGTCCAACGTTCGCTACTACATATTCGCCTTGCTGTTCGTGATCTTCGATGTCGAGGCGGTGTTCTTGTTCCCCTGGGCGGTGATCTTCCAGCGACTGGGCACCCAGGCCTTTATCGAGATGGTGATCTTCATCGCGATCCTGGCTCTGGCGCTGCTGTACGCGATCAAGAAGAGGTTGCTCGAATGGCTGTGATGGAGAAGGTGAAACTGCCGCCGCCTGTCACGGCGCTGCTTAACTGGAGCCGCAAGTATTCGCTGTGGACCATGCAATTCGGCCTCGCCTGCTGCGGGATCGAGATGGGAGCGGCATTCGCTAGCAAGTTCGACGTCATCCGCTTCGGCGTCATCCCCTTCCCCGCCTCACCACGTCAGGCGGACCTCCTTGTCGTGGCGGGCACCGTCACCGACAAGATGGCGGCTCCCCTGAGGCGCGTATACGACCAGATGCCGGAGCCCAAGTACGTGATCTCGATGGGATCCTGCGCGAACTGTGGGGGCCCGTACTGGGACTCTTACTCGGTCACGAAAGGCTGCGACCAGATCATGCCGGTGGACATCTACGTACCGGGTTGCCCCCCGCGCCCGGAGGCCCTACTGCAGGGGATCATCAGGCTGCAGCAAAAGATCCAGGGCGAAGACACGCGCGAGACCTGGAAGGGGCACCAAGCGGTCATCCCTCACATCCCCCAACCGGGTCTGGCAGGCGGCATCTAGTGCCGGTGGTCAACAGACTTGCTCCGGACGACGCTCTGGCCCAGGCGCGAGAGCACGTGGGTGACCGGGTTTCGGAGATCAAGCTGAACTTCGGCCAGCTCGACGTTTCGTGTTCCCGCGAGCGCCTGGTGGAGGTCATCGGCGCGCTCCGGGACGGACCTCTTCAGTTCCGCTTCTTCACCTTCCTCTCGGCGGTCGACCGCAGCGAGCTGGGTGGAGAGGAGGCCGGCGGTGGGATGGAGGTACTCATTCATCTCTATTCGCAGTACGCCGGAACCCACATCACCTTGCATGTGCCCGTCGACCCGGCCGACCCTCGCTGCCCGTCACTGACGTCGCTGTTCGCGGGCGCCAACTGGCACGAGCGTGAGACGAGAGAGATGTTCGGCATCGAGTTCGAGGGCCACCCGGGGCTGGTCGGCCTCTACCTCCCCGAAGACTTCGATGGCCATCCTGGCTTGCGCTCGTTCAAGCTTCCCGCCCGGTCGCAGGTCAAAGAGTGGCCCGGGGCCAAGGATCCCGACGAAGCCGCAGCAGGGGGCCGCTGAACGTGATGCAGGGAACCGCCTGAATGGCAACCACCGAAGATCGGGTGCAATGGCCCGAGGAAGTCGTCGCCGAATCCGCGTCGGGACGGCTGCAGACCCAGTCGATGATCCTCAATGTCGGCCCCCAGCATCCCGCTACCCACGGCGTCTTCCGATTGCTGGCGACGATAGATGGAGAGGTACTGGTCGATGCCGAGCCGGTGATCGGCTACATGCATCGTGGCTACGAGAAGCTCGTCGAGGCCAGGGATTACCGGCAGATCACCAACCTGATCTCGCGCATGGACTGGCTGTCGGGCATAAGCAACGAGCTTCCCATGTGGATGGCCGTCGAAAGACTGATGGAGATCGAGGTTCCGCTGAGAGCCCAGTACATGCGTGTGATCCTCGTGGAGATGAATCGCATCCTCAATCATCTGATGTTCTTCGCCTCATTTGGCGCCGAGCTGGGCGCGATCACGCCCACCTTCTATGCCTTCCGCGAACGAGAGGACATCCAATACGTGATGGAGTCCGCGACCGGGGGCCGCATGCACTTTGGATTCATGCGCTGCGGAGGCCTTAAAGAAGATGTCCCGCGCGGTTTCTTCCACGGCGCCCTGAAGGCAGTCCGTCAAGTCATCGCCCGTCTCGACCAGTACGAGGACCTGTTGATCGGCAACGAGATCTTCAAGGAGCGCACCGTCGGTATCGGCGTACTGGATAGGGAAGCGGTTCACTCCTATGGGGTCACGGGTCCGATCGCACGAGCGTCCGACGTGGACATGGATGTGCGCCGGGACGAGCCCTATCTGGTCTACGACCGCTTCGATTTCGATGTGCACACGGGTCTCAACGGCGACTGTTTCGATCGCTTCTGGGTCCTCGTCCACGAGGTGGTGGAGGCGGCCAGGATCGTCGAACAAGCGATCGAAGGCATCCCGCCCGGCCCGATCCTGGGAAAGGTCCCTCGCGTCATCCAGCCGCCGGCCGGCGAGGTTTACGTCCGCACCGAGAACCCGTTGGGGGAGCTCGGGTTCTACCTGATCTCCGATGGCGACCGCCGTCCCTACCGGATGAAGATCAGAACTCCCTCGTACAACAACGTGTCGGTCCTTCCGCATGTGCTGAAGAACACATTCGTCGCGGACATGATCGCGATCCTGGGCTCGTTCTTCTTTGTCCTGGGAGACATCGATAGATGAGCCACATAACGCTGGCCACGATCGTTCCCGAGATCCATTTCACTCCATGGGAGATCCTCGCCGTCAAGTTGGTGGTCGTAGTGACCACGGTTCCCGTCGTGTCGTTGATCGGCGGTTACGTCCTGCACAAGGAGCTCGCGCACCTGCAGCAGCGTCTCGGGCCGATGTATCCAGGCGGTTTCCACGGATGGGGCCAGACCCTCGCCGATGGGATCAAGTTCATCTTTAAGGAAGACATCGTTCCGCTCAACGCAGACAAGTGGGTCTTCAGCCTGGCTCCCGCCCTCATCTACGTTCCCGCGATCATGCTCTACCTCGTTATACCGGTGGATCGCAATCTGATCGTCGAGAACCTCGACGTAGGTGTCTTCTATCTGCTGGCGATCGGATCGATCACGACCATCGGCGTGTTGATGGCGGGATGGTCCAGCGCCAACAAGTACTCATTGCTGGGGGCACTCCGTGCAGCCGCGCAGCTGATCGCCTACGAGCTGCCGATCGTCCTGACGGTAGCCGTCGTCGCGATGCTGGCGGGGACGTTGTCGATCCTCGGCATCGTCGAGAAGCAGAGCTGGCCCTTCATCCTGTGGCCGCCCGGTATCGGTCTCGTGGCGTTCATTGTCTTCTTCACCGGCGCTATGGCCGAGATGACCCTTCCTCCCTTCGACATGCCGGTCGCCGAATCCGAGATCATCACTGGGCCCTTCACGGAGTACACAGGCATGCGCTTCATCTTCGGTTTCTTTGGAGCTGAGATGGCACACATGGTGGCGTACGCCGGCATCATCACGACGCTGTTCCTTGGTGGGTTCATGCCCATCGTTCCGTGGCATCCATTGACGCTGATCCCGGGGATCATCTGGTTCTTCGTTAAGACGTCTTTCATGGTGTTCCTCATGATCTGGGTCCGATTCACATTCCCGCGGCTGCGCGAAGACCAGCTCCAGCAATTCGCATGGAAGTTTCTGATCCCTGTGAGCCTGGTGAACATCCTGGCCGCAGGGGCCTGGGTACTGTACGCGCCCTCATGGTTGTGGAAATAGGCAGATGACCATCGACGAACGTCCCGAGAGCCCGCCTGTCGACGGAAATCGAGATCACCCCGCATATTCGAGCACCCGCTACCCCGAAAAACTGAGAACAGAACGCAAGATGACGTTCGGGATCGGGCTCTTCAAGGGCATGGCCGTCACACTCAAGCACCTCTTCAAGCACAACACGGTCATCCAGTATCCCGAGGTCAAGCAGGACCTATCGCCGAGGACCCGCGGTGTCATCGCTCTGAAAGAAGAGAACTGCACGGTTTGCATGCTGTGCGCGCGAGAGTGCCCCGACTGGTGTATCTACATCGATTCCCACAAGGAGACGTTGCCGCCAAAGCGTGCCGGCGGCCGTCCTCGCAAGCGCAACGTCCTGGATCGTTTCGCGATCGACTACGCGTTGTGCATGTACTGCGGGATCTGCGTCGAGGTTTGTCCCTACGACGCTCTGTTCTGGAGCCGGGAGTTCGAGTACGCCGAATTCGACATCAGGGAGCTGACCCACGAAAAGGAGAAGCTCTCGGATTGGATGGCCTCTGTGCTCCCGCCGCCCTCGCTCGAGGAGGGTGCCGAGCTACCGGGCCAGGCTGCGGCC
>DATAPE010000108.1:0-2329 GCA_036265345.1 Actinomycetota bacterium | reverse complement strand
TCGTGTAGGAGGACCTCCTGCTCCTGCTGGCTGAGCTTCTCGAAGACAAAGCAGACGCGGGGTCGATGCCAGGTCCTGGTCAGAACGACGATCCGCCGAACGAGCTTCGTCCCTTCGGGGCGTGGCGGCTGCTTGTCGAGGTAGATCGCGACGTGGCCGCCGGTCTTGCAGACGCGAACCGCCTCCGCCGTCCAGACATTCCAGCGCAGCGGCGGCGTCGAGTAGAGCCACGCCGTCTCCTCGTCGGAGTAGGCGGGTCGTTGAGGACCAGGTCGTAGCTCTCGTCCTCGATCCAGTGGAGGTCGTGCGCATCCCCGACCCAGGTCGGAGTCGTCGTCTTGTTGAGGTCAACGCGATCACCGATCTCCACAAGTCCACCGAAGGGGTGAAGAACCTTCTCGGGCCTGCCAAGAACGTTCCACAGGCGGCGCTCAAAGTGGAGCGGGAAGCCACCGACGTATGCATCCGGCCTCGGCCGTGGCAAGACCCAGGTCTCGGTCGGGATGCGTGGCGCCGCGACCGTCACTCGGCCCCGACGATCCGCCGCAGCTTCTCGACCACGGACGGGTCGCTGATCCGTGAGACGAGCGGCAGGCTGCTAAAGAAGGGCGCGTTCGGCGACTCGGCGACCATGTGGGCGGGGCCGTCCCTGAGCACCACGTGGAAGTCCTGGTCGTCCTCTTGCAGCACGTCCGTGACCGCGGCCTCGACCGAGTAGATGTGGCGCTCGAAGTTGCTGCGAGTCTTCGGCGCCGGCTTGGGCCGTGTCAGCCCCATCAGCCACGCGACGGTCTTTGGCTTCGCCGAGTAGAGCTTCGGTCGATCTTGCAGGGTCTTGACGCGCCAGCGCTCGGAGCCGCAGATGAGTGCGCGGGAGGGCTTAGTCGGGTGCGCTTCGGTCGGAGCGGCTAGGCGAGCGGCCGTCGCGGCTAGTGCGGCGACGAGGAGACGAGCAGGGCCCGACGGCTGAACCCGGAGGTCATCGCTTAGAGCCTACGCCCGTGGGCGGAGGCCTTCTAGACTCCGGGGGCCGCGCCGGTCCAAAGGAGAGGAAGACGTAGCGTTTGCGGAGGCGCTCGTTCGGAGGGGCACAGGACGTCGAAGCTTCGAGCCCTTCAAGGAACCCGAGCCGAAACATCTATGTCTAGCGCTCTAACCCGGATCAGACATGCCGCCGTTACGCCCAAGTCTCCACGCTCGGACGGCGCCAACTGACGACACGCGCCCTCGGCTCGCGCGACGAGTTCCCTGTTCTCGATGAGCTGACGTACCTGAACACTGCCTCCATCGGCCTCGTGCCGCTTGCCGTGCAGCGTGAGGCAGCGGCTTGGGAGAAGGAGATCAGCCTTCGCGGAACGGTCGCACTCAACGAGGAGGCGGAGATCGCCGTCTTCGAGCGAACGCGGGAAGCAGCCGCACGACTCCTCGGCGTACGAGCGGACGAGATAGCCATCCTGTCGAGCGCGACGCTTGCGATCGCTGAGATTGCCTGGTGGCTGCGACCGGCCCGAGGGACGAACGTCGTCTCAATCGACCTTGAGTTCCCAAGCTCCACCTTCCCCTGGTTCCGTGTAGCCCAGGAGACAGGGGCCGAAGTACGGCTTGTTGCTGCTCGCGAAGAGCCGACAACGCTCTCGCTCGAGCGCCTGGCGAGTCTGGTTGACGACCGCACCGCCGCCATCTGTGTGAGCCATGTTCAGTTTGCGACTGGACACCGCTTCGACATCAAGGCTCTTGTGGAGCTCGCCCGCGCCCACGACGCCACTCTCGTACTTGACGCCACGCAGTCGGCCGGTGCTGTTCCCCTGGAAGGCGACGTGTCCGAAGTCGACTTCGTCGTGTCTGGCTCATACAAGTGGCTGTGCAGCCCGTTTGGGTCGGCCCTCTGTTACCTGGGACCGGGTGTGCGGGAGTCGTTTGACCCGCCTCTTGTTGGCTGGCGCAGTGTGATAGATCCCTACCGCCTCGACGCGCGCACGATGAAACTTCCTGCTGACGCGCGTCGACTCGAGTTCTCGACTAGCGGCTATGGCGCTGCCGTTGCCCTTGGTCACTCGATTGACTACGTTCTCGAGCACGGCGTCGATCGGATCCTCGAGCACAACCTGGCGCTAACCGAGCGTTTGATCACGGGCCTCGACCGTCTCGACGCGACAGTTCTCACACCACGCGCAGCCGAAGAGCGCTCCGGAATCGTTTCTGCTCGCTTTCCTGGGCGAGACGGAGAAGCGGTTGCTGCAGAGCTCAACGCGCGTGGCATTGTTGTTTCGCCTCGCTTCGGATCGACGCGGCTGTCAGTCCACTTCTTCAATGACGAGACGGACGTCGA
>DATAPE010000107.1:0-2231 GCA_036265345.1 Actinomycetota bacterium | reverse complement strand
ATAGCCGCACTCCGCCCAGACTGGCACCTTGTGATGCTCGGGCCCGTCGTAAAAATCGACAAAGCCAGCCTTCCGCGGCTTTCCAATATTCATTGGCTGGGCATGAAGCAGTACGACGAGCTGCCTGCCTATCTCGCCGGCTGGGACGTCGGCATCATGCCATTCGCCATCAACGAGGCGACGCGGTTCATCAGCCCGACGAAGACGCCCGAATTCCTCGCAGCCGGGCTCCCGGTCATTTCGACGCCGATCCGAGACGTGATTCGACCCTACGGAGCAGCGGGGCTCGTCGAGATCGCCGGTTCGGCCGACGAATTCGTGAGCAAGGCCGAGAGGCTGATGCGCGAGCGGGACGTTTCATGGCTTCAGGCCGTCGACCGCCAACTTGCGATGAATTCGTGGGACCGGACCTGGGAGTCGATGGAGGCAAAGATCCGCAGTTGCAGCACGCCTCCGCGGCCGGTTTTCACTCCTCTTGAGAAAGGTGTCGCCTGTGTATGATTGGTTGATCGTGGGTGCCGGCTTTGCCGGAAGTGTGATGGCTGAACGGATCGCGTGCGAGCGCAATGAGCGCGTTCTCATCGTTGATCGGCGTAGCCATATCGGCGGCAATGCTTACGATCGCCGCGACAAGGCCGGAATCCTGATCCATCAGTATGGACCCCACATCTTCCATACCAACAGCGAGCAAATTTTCGCTTACCTCTCGAGGTTCACCCGCTGGCGCCCGTACGAGCATCGGGTTCTCGCGCATGTCGATGGTCTGCTGGTCCCGATCCCGATCAACCTCGACACGGTGAACCGGCTCTATGGCCTCGATCTTTCTTCCGACGATCTCGAAGGTTGGTTCGCGGGACGCGCGGAGCCCGTTGAGGAGATCAAGACTTCAGAAGACGTGGTGGTCAGCAGGGTCGGCCGCGAGCTCTACGAAAAATTCTTTCGAGGCTATACCCGGAAGCAGTGGGGAATTGATCCTTCCGAGCTCGACAAGTCTGTCACGGCGCGGGTCCCGGTCAGGACCAACCGGGACGATCGCTATTTCAGCGACGACTTCCAGTACATGCCGATCGAGGGATATACGCGGATGTTCGAACGCATGCTCGATCACCCGAACATCACGGTCATGCTCTCGACCGACTACATAGATATCCGCGACTCCGGGCTCAGCGGCCGGACGATCTTTACGGGGCCGATCGACGAGTATTTCGACTATCGCTTTGGAAAGCTCCCGTACCGGTCGCTCAACTTCAAGCATGCGACGCTCGATAAGGAGTGGCACCAGCCGGTTGCCGTCGTGAACTATCCGCAGACGGAGGAATATACGCGGGTAACCGAGTACAAGCACTTGACCGGCCAGTCGCATCCGAAGACAAGCGTGACCTACGAATATCCGAGCGACCGCGGCGACCCGTACTATCCGATCCCGCGTCCTGAGAATCAGGCTCTCTTCAGGAAGTACGAAAAGCTGGCGAATGCAACATCGGACGTCTGGTTCGTCGGCCGTCTCGCCACCTACCGCTACTACAACATGGATCAGGTCGTGGGGCAGGCGCTCTCCACCTTCCGGCGCCTTAACGCGGCGGTTCCGCTCCGAGTCGAGCATGCTCCGGTGGCTGCAGCGGCAAGCTCCCTTGCTGCCGCGTGAGCTAAACTACCCGGCCCCGAGGGCTTCGAGCTCGGGCTTGAGGTTTTCGGTGTGCCGGGCGGGCCCCGCCCCGAGCGCGACCATGGCGTCGAGGAGCTGCGTCGCCGTTGGATCAGCGCCGGGCTCGTCGCGGAACAAACGGAAGGTCGTCGCGACGAGGCGGCCTTTCCCGTAAGCGCGCTCGACGAGCAGTGCTGTCGGGCGGTGGATCCAGCCAACGACCAGCCCCGCATAGACTCGCCCCTGAAAATCGAGCAGATTGCAGCCGCTGATCACGTGCCGCGGCAAAACCCGATCGAAGGTTTCGTCGAGCAGAGGTCCCCCCGGGATGTGTCCAAATGCGCGGCCGCGTCTCAGCCACGCGAAGGATGAAGCCCAGTCGCCCCGCCAGAGTGTCCCCTCGCGGCTCTGAACCCTCACGTTCTGCCAGTGGGGAAAGAACGGGTTGAGTGAGCCCTCCTTGCCGGCAAGCAGCAGCAAGCGGCCGCCCCTGCGAACATGATCCGCGATCACGGCGTCATGCTCCGTCTCGATCAGGAGCTGCGCCTCCTGCATCGACCCGGCAATCTCGTAGCCCAAGGCCACG
>DATAPE010000106.1:0-7913 GCA_036265345.1 Actinomycetota bacterium | reverse complement strand
CCAAGTCCCTCGATGTCGGGAAGATCCTCGGTTGGCGATCAGGGGGTTCTCAAGACCGGGGCTCGAGCTTGAGCGTCGCGGATCGTGCGTCGGCTGTAAGAGTGGACCCGATGATGTTCGCGGCGTAGAGCCGGTACTTGGTTCGGTACGCGTGGTCGATCCGGTCCGCCATATCGCCGTCGGGGTCGACCTCGACGAAGGTCACGTCCTTGTCGACTCCCCCGGCCGAGATCTGGCCCTCGTGGCGCACCTGAGTGCCGCGGAACCAATCCGAGCCCCGCCCGTTCACGGATCGGACGTAAAGATCGTCGCCGACACGAGCGACCCAGATCGTTCTGTGGCTGCCTAACGTGCCGTCACGACGAAGCGATGCGATCTCCAACTCGTCCGCCTCCTCGATCCTGTCGAGCTCGTCGGCCGTCCATGCCCTCATCGGCGCTCCGTTCTTCTCCCCAATCCCGGGTCGACCTATGGATGTTCCCATTCGACAGTGGAGGCCGCGGCCAGTCGCCTCAGAAAGCTTAGGAAAGAATCAACCCGCGAGATGCCGGACCAGTCCCGATGGACTCTGCTTAGGGCTGCTTTGGCGCCTGCACAGTGACTGGATTGTTGGACGGCAGTATCCAGAATGTGACCTTGCCAGCTTCGATCGCTTTCAGCTCGACATACTCCGGAGTGAGCTTTTGGCCTTGGGTCAGCTTCCGGACCGCCTGAGCCTGCAGCTTCGCCTGCTGAAGCTCGTTGCGCCGGGTCTGGATAGCGATCTGAGACTTACGAACGTCCTCAAAAGTCTGCACGACGCCCGAATCTAAGGGGCGGATCTGCTTGATAACAAATCGGAAGTCTGGACAGTTCCCCCCACCGATGACGAATGTCGGTCCGCAGAAATACTCTCCGCCCAGCGAGTTATTCACGTTGTCTTTCAGCACCTGACCGATCCCGTTCTGAATGTCCTGGAGCACTCGGCGATTGAAGTACAGGTCGGCTACCGAATAGGTTCGAGCCTCCCGTTGGATCGCGTTCTCGATCTGTTGACGGAAGGAGTCGTTGAGCATTCGGGTCCAGCCATCCTCCGTGTAGGCGGCGTACTTCAGCCCGATGTTCTCGTGGAACCGGCGCAGCAAGTCGGTGTTGAGCTTGAAGTAGGTAGCAACCTCGAAGGTAACGGCAACCCCGTCCTTGGAGGGAGCTTCAACGAAATCTTCACCGGTGACATCGCCCTCTCCGGACCGACGACTGATTATGTAGTTTCTCTGGGTGACGGGATAGAGGTACTGACGATCCATAAAGCCGTTGAGATACAGAGAGTGGCCGGGATCCACGATGCCCTCGAAATGGGCTCCTTCGATGGGCCCACCCCCGTACCGGATACCGATCTTGTCTGCCGGAGTCTTGTCGAAGCTCAGCAACACCCACGCGAGCACCAGGATGACTCCGACTGCTACCGTCCCAACGAGCGCGCTCGTCCTATTACTCATTCTCCTTTTCCTTCCGTGCTCTGATTTCCCCTCTAGGGCGTCAGGCGCCTAGAACCTGTTTGGTTCGGGGTCCCCCTTTAGCCCTACTAACCAATGTAGGGCCGGCAGAAAGAAGTCTGTGCCAAACCTGATGAGGAAGTCCGTAGTTCGTGCCGTTTAGCGCAGATTGTTCCGCGGATCATCTCCTAGAACCAGCCCTGCCTGTGGTGGATCGGCTTCCTGGCAACCGGGCGACGTCCAGAGACAATGGTGAGATGGACGACCAGTTGGGTCCCACGGATGATGCCCTTGCCGGATTCGATATCCGCCATCCTGGTGTCGACGATTACCTCACGATCGTTGACGCCATTGACGCGTGGTGGGATGGCCTGCTGCGACCCGCAAACGCGTTGGTCCAGCGCTTCTTCCTGGAACACTTCAACGACACGAGCTTCGTCGTGCACCAGCGTGCAACTCTGGCCGCCTTCTTGATCGGATTCCTCTCTCAATCGCACTCCAACGAGGCCTACATCCATTTCGCCGGCGTCGCTCCACAGTTCCGGAGCCGAGGCCTGGGACGTCATCTCTACGAGCTGTTCTTTGCCATCGCCCGAGACGATCAGCGCAGTATGGTGAGGTGCATCACATCGCCGAGTAATCGCGATTCCATCGCGTTTCACAAGGCACTTGGATTCCACCTCATGATTGGAGAAGGCGACGAGGAGGGGATCCCGATCAGTCGTGATCACGGAGGACGCGGCCTGCATATGGTCGTCTTCGAGAAAGACCTACGAACTCAAGCCACCTAATGACTTTCGCCAATAGAAGGGTGAGCCTTCTCATGGAAAGCGCCGAAGCGTCCCACAGATAGGAGGTTCCGCGACCTTCGTTCCTAGCAGTACGTCTCGACCAGGGTGCGGTGAGGGGTGAGATCGGAGCTGAAACCAACCGCCCAAACACGATTCGTATCCTGTGCCTTGGCGATGCCTTGCAATAAGGTTCGCCCTCTATCGGCGCTTGGCACGACTGACCACGTTGCACCGTCCCATCTCTCGATCAGGGACGCATAGCTCAGAGTCCCAGGGACGATGCGCCATCCGGCGGCCCATAGGTCCCCCTTGGGGGCTCGCGTCACCGCTTCGAGCTCGACCTCATATCCGCCGTTCGAAGGAACTGCGTTAGGCATCAGCGTCCACGAGGTTCCATTCCAACGCATTATCGAGTTACCGACCGCGAACGAGCTCGTGGAAGAGATCGCCGTGACACTGTTCAGTCTTTCCCAATTCGTTGTGGTTGCGGCTACTCTCCACGAGCTGCCGTTCCACTTCTCGATGAGGGCGCCGCCGGTGCGTTCGCCGGTGACGGCATCAATCTTCTCGTACTCACCGACCGCCCACAGCTGGGACGTATCGGGCACCTTGGCCACTCCGTAGAGCCGGCTTGTGGTTCCAAACGCGGGCACCGTGACGGATTTCCACGACGTTCCATTCCAATGCAGAGCCAGCGGCCGGTCATGGTCACCGTCCGAGGGGCCCTCGGCAAAGGTGCCAACCGCCCAGATGTTCGAGGCTGAAAAGGCAACGATCGCATTCAGCTCATTTGCGCCGCTGCCCACGTTCGGGCTGGCGACGATCTTCCACGCGGTTCCATTCCAATGTTCGACCAAGGTCTTCGAAGGAACCGAATCGTCAAAGAAGGTTGCATGCGCGCCAACTGCCCAAACGTTGTTCGCACTGATCGCGGTGACAGCGTTCAAGCGATTGCCGGCGTTGTACCTCGTGCCGTCAACAACGTCGGTGGCATTGGGGGTGGCCACGATCTTCCAGACGGTGCCGTTCCAATGCTCAGCGAGTGTGGATTCAGGATCGGGGCTCTCGGAAAAAAAATATCTACCCACAGCCCAAAGGTTTGAAGGCGAAACTGCGGTGACGCCAGAAAGCTCGTTGTCGTTCTCAGAAGGAGACACATCGGGGCTGGAGACGATGCCCCACGATCCGCACGATGGCAGCGCCTGAGATGAGGCTGGAACAAGTGACATGGCGACAACGGATACGACGAGTCCAGTCAGCTTGAGACGCACGATGACTCCCCCCGAGTCTTGTGGCTAGGTGCGGGAAAACTACACTCTCCCACTGTATTGACTTGCCGGGGCGCGCGGGCTCCATAGAATGACGTCGGATGGTAAAGGGCAGTGAATCGACCGAGACCATCGGTTCCCAGCTTGACCGCAGACGCCAAGCTGTAGCCGAACAATGGAATCTCACCGACGAAGTGGTGTTGATCGCCGCAGGTCTGCCAGTTCCACTGCCCGGTCGGGGAGATATCACTTACCCGTTCCGGGCGCACTCGGAGTACTTCTACCTGACAGACCGTGAACGGCCCGGGGGGGTGCTCGCGTTTGTTCCCGAAGAAGGATGGATCGATTTTGTTGCACCAGTAACCCGCGACGAGCGATTGTGGGAGGGCGCACCGCTCGAGACCGAGGCGAGTGTGGTCGTTTCAGAATTGGGTGCCTGGCTGCAGGAGCGCAGTGGCCGTCGCATAGCTTCGCTCGGCGCTCCCTTGCCGGATATCTCCCCAGACCTGGACTTCACCGCCGAGGCACGCCGGGTGCTCAATCGTGTGCGACGACAGAAGGATCCTGTCGAGCTCGAGAGAATGCGCGCCGCGGAGAGCGCAACGAGCGGCGGATTTGCCGCCATCGGTCCCCTGCTCGAACCCGGACGGACTGAACGCGAGATACAGATCGAATTGGAGGCGGAGTTCTTCCGCAACGGGGCCGACGCCCTCGCGTTCGACACCATCGTGGGAGGGGGCACGAACTCTGCGGTCCTCCACTTCGCTCCCACGAAGCGGCCGTTCCAGCCTGGTGAGTTAGTACTGATCGATGCTGGTGGAGAGGTGCACGGATACGCCAGCGACGTAACGAGGACCTACCCGGTCTCCGGAGGTTTCACAGCGGTACAGGAGGAGCTTTACGCACTCGTCCGAAGCGCGTGCCAGACAGCCATCGACCTTTGTCGCCCAGGGATGGAGTTCCCCGAGATTCACCTAACCGCAGCAACGGTGATCGCGGACGGACTCGCGCAGTTCGGTCTGCTTCGAGGGAAACCGGATGCCTTGGTGGACAACGGCGCGGTCTCCGTGTTTTTTCCACACGGGATCGGTCACATGGTCGGGTTGGGCGTGCGCGATGCGGGCGAGCTCTTACACACCGGGCAAGGAAACAGCGAGGTGGTGGCGAAGCTACGGATCGATCTGGCTCTTCTCCCGGGCTATGCCGTCACCATCGAGCCCGGGACCTATTTCGTTCCCGCTCTTCTGCACGATCCAGAGCTACGGGAGCGTCATCGCGAATCTGTCGACTGGGACCGAGCCGAGGAGATGATCGATTTCGGGGGGATCCGCATCGAGCAGAACGTCTTGATCACCGAAGATGGATGCGAGGTGCTCACCGCCGACATCCCCATTCTTTGATCTCGACATTCGAGACCCTCAAATCGGGGGCATAGCCTTCCCCTACTCTGTTCGCCAAGGGCAACCAGCCCTCCCTGCCTACGGAGGTCGTGCATGGGCGTTGTGATCAGCCAGTCCCCACTCGCCATTGAGGAACTGGTGCGCGTCGTGCGCGGGGAGCAAATCGAACTTGGGCCCGAAGCACGTTCCCGGATCCTCGCAAGCCGCGCTGTTGTGGACGATGCGCTCACCCACTCCGACCCCATCTACGGGCTCAACACGGGCGTGGGCCACGGCAAAGACGTGCGACTCTCGGACGAGGAACTGCGCGCCCAGCAGGAGAGACTCTTGGTGACGCACTCGGGGGGCGTAGGACCACCTCTGTCCACAGAGCTCGTCCGGGCAGCCATCATTGCGCGCCTGAACGGCTTTGCTCGAGGCGGTGCAGGAGTAAGCCTGCCCGCCGCCGAGACCTTGCTCGAGATGCTCAACGCGGGAGTACATCCGATCGTGCCTGGGACAGGGTCCGTGGGTGCAGGAGATCTTGCGCAGATGGCAACGATTGGGCTGGTTGCCATCGGCAAAGGCAAAGCAGAGTTCAACGGCGACGTCATCTCTGGCTCGGAAGCCCTTCGCCGCGCCCAGATCGAGCCGCTCGCTCTCGGACCCAAAGACGGACTCGGGCTGATGTCGGCAAACGCAATCTCGATCGGTCACGCGGTCCTTGTCATCTCCAAGATCGCTCAGGCCGCAGACGCCGTCGACGTCGCCGTGGCGCTCTCCCTCGAGGCGACCCGAGGAAATCCTTCCATCACCCTGCCTATCGTTGGCCGCGCCAAGCCGTACCCCGGACAGATCGAAGCCGCCGAGAACATTCGTGCGGCGCTCGAGGGCAGCTATCTGTTGGAGGAAGGCGCTCCTCGATCCGTACAAGACGCGCTCTCATTCCGCGTAGCTCCCCAAGTGCATGGTGCTCTTCGCGAGGTAATGACTTTCGCGCAGCGCAGCGTCGAGACCGAACTCAACTCGATCAGCGACAACCCTCTCGTGTCGGTTGACGATAGGGCTATGGTCCACAACGGCAACTTCCATCCGATCGTACTGGCGCTGGCCTTCGACTCCATGCGCGTTGCTCTCGCTCATGTCGGACAGTTGAGCGAACGGCGCATGAGCCATCTTTGGGACGCATTCTTCGAAAACCTAGCGACATCTCAAGAAGTCCCGTCGGGGGGCCCGACGTCTCCGCGTTCGGAACCAGCCAGGCGAGCGCCGGCGATCCACGGTATCTCGCTCAGGTATCCCGCCGCGGCCATCTTCAGCGACCTCAAACAGCTAGCGGCTCCGGCGACGTTGGATACTCCTCCTCTCGATATAGGAACTGAAGATCATGGGACCGGGGCGCCGCTGAGCGTGAGGAAGGCCGATGAGGCGGTGGCCTTGCTCGAGGACCTGATCATCATCGAACTGCTCATGGCGCAAGACGTGCTCGCCACCAGCCAGAGTGAGAGAAAGCTTGGAGTAGCAACTCGAGAGGCGTTGCTCACGCTCAGGGAAGCTATCGATCGTGCTCCCGTTGATGCCTCGAGCAGCGACATTCATAAATGGTTTCGATCAGCGATGTTCGAGGAGGCTTCCTACACCCCACTCCAAAAGAGTTGAGGACGCCTCGTCTAGGATCGCGTTGGAGCACACCTGGCCGGGAGTGATAGCTAAAGGCAGGCACGCCTCCTCGATCAGCGCTTGAGGTCACTGTTCATCCGGCACGCTGACGTGGCCGTCGACCCGTTGCAGCCGTCCTTGGGCGACGAGGTCTTCGACGAGAGAGTCCTCCCAGTACCACTGCCACGAGAACCACCGCCTCAGCTCACGCTCCGGGGCTACTACCGCCGCCCGCGTCGCCGCCACGAGCAGATCGGCAAGTGATGCTCGAACCTCTTCTGTGCCCACGGGAGCACGCAAATCTGTGGGGTGGACCTGGTCCCAGCGCGACAGTTCGCTCGTGTGCCTGTGGGGATCCTCGTAGACGATGCTGTGGGCGACGATCGCGCCGCATCGTTCAAGCGGGGAGCGGATCTTCTTCAGGTCCTTGGGACTGAGACCCAGCTCCCTCTGTAGATCGTCGAGCTCGGATGGTCCCGCGTCTGCGAGCTGCCGCAATAGCCGAGCCCAGCTGGGATCCATCTCTTCCATGCGCCTGATCTCCGCCCGGCAGATCGGGTCGATAAGACGGGCCACTTGGTCGGTCACCATCAGGTTTTTGCCACGATGGATGTTCAGGATGGGATACCCCTTGGCGCCCAGTTGGCCGAACCACACGAACTTGGTCGCCGGCCATTGTCCAAAGCCAGCGCTCCCCGGTGCATACGCTGGCTCGTGACAAGCCTCGAACAGGCTGGGCAAGGCCGAGTCGGTAGCTCTAGTCAGAAGCCCCCGGTCAGCAAGGAAGTCCTCGGCATCTTCAAGAGTCTCGAGGGCCCTATCAGGCGTTAGGCGACACTCATGAGCGCGGCGTTCCTGCAACTCTGCGAGCGCATCCACTGCATGATTTTCACACCAACGCCATGCCGCGAAGCAGCCGACTGTTCAACCCCTTGCGTTAGGGATGCCGGCTGGTGTGGAGTTGGAGCGCGAGGTCAAACCTCCGGTGATGTCTCGGGCAACCGCGGCCGGTAGTCGACGACTACCAGGCGCCCGTCGAGAACTCGGGTCGACAAGTCGTCCCCTCTTACCGATGGAACAAACAGGTGTGGCGTGCCGTCCAACGATCAGTTGGCCACAGGAGGTTGTGATGAGACGAACGATCGCTCTTACGATTCTGATCGGTGTGCTCGCGGTGGGTTGTGGGAGTGCCTCTGCTATCTCCGGCCCCCCCTCGAACAGCCAGCCGAAGGATGGCCCGACGTCCCGTCCTTCCAGGAAAGGCCCCTCCACAAACAAGCCGCGCAGAGTCACTCCGCGTCCTGGCATGTCGGACCTGCACAAGATCGACTGGCTTCGGGC
>DATAPE010000105.1:0-2461 GCA_036265345.1 Actinomycetota bacterium | reverse complement strand
CAATGAGGGTATTGGAGGCCATCTGCCGCAGCACGTCGTCCTTATTGAGGCGCTGGGCTTGAAGAACGCGGTTCATGTCGGCGGGTTCCAGGGAAGCGCGGATATTGCACCGTCCGTCATCCGCGGCGATACGGATCTCGTCTTCGCCTCGCCCATCACCTCCTGGTCTCGTTTCATCGATTCTGGCGATCTTCGCCCCATATTCGTAGCTGAGCCCCGGCGCAATCCCTTGATCCCCAACACGCCGACGGGGCGCGAGATGAACGTTCCTAATATTGAGGCGATGGAAGAAGCGTTGGCGACGTTTGTCTATGGCATCACCACCATGCCCAACACGCCGGCCGATCGGGTGGCAGTGCTCGAGTCGGCCGTTCTGAACGCAATCCGTGACCCTGAGTTCCTCGAGTGGGCGAAAGGCGCCGGAGTCGAAGCCGATCTGCTGCCGCTCCCAGGCAAGGAGTTCCAGGAGCTCAAATTCAAGTCGTACGACGCGATGACGAAATATCAGGACGCCCTGAAGAAAGCGGTTGGATAACGCGCGACCGGCCACTCCCGGGAGTACCATCATGACGATGACCCGTTACTCGTTGGACCAATTCATCGCCGACATGTCCGCGCTGATCGTCGAGCGGCCCGATCCCGCAACGCTTTTCGACCGTGGCTCGACTCTCCTCGAGCGTCTCGTTCAGGATCCTGAAGCGGTCCCAGAGCGCTATCGAGTACCGTTTGGGAAAGGCAACCGTCCAAACCACGGCAGCTACGCGTTGCATCGCTCGCCCGGCCTCTTTGTCAGCTCGGTGGTCTGGGGGCCGGGAGATTACGCCGCTCCCCACGATCACCAGACCTGGGGCATGATCGGCGTCATGAGCAACGAGATCCACGAAACCCGCTTTCGACGATTGGACGACCGCTCACGCGAGGACTTCGCGCAGCTCGAGGCGGTTGGACCTAGCGTCGTCAAGCCTGGCGCAATCTCACTGCTGGTGCCTCGCGAAGATGAGATCCATGAGATGCGCAACCCCAGCGATCGGCTCACCGTAGAGATCCACGTGTACGGCCAGGATCTCGTCGGATTGCCGCGCTATCAGTATGATCTCAATACGGGCGCGGTGAAGCGCTGGGCGAGCGGTAAGTTCGACAACTGCTGAGTCCACGAAACGGGATAGTTCGACAAGCCGCGTGAATGGGAAGTTCGATAACTGCTGAAGGAGGCTAGTGTGACGGTCGAAGGCATGGATGAGCTCGGAGCTGACGCATGTTCCATGCACGGTCCGCCCACGGAGCCGACGCTTACTCCCGCCGACCTCCAGAAGCGGATTGAGGCCGGTACACCGATGGCGCTTATCGACGTGCGCGAGCACGGTGAGTACAACGCCGCTCACATTCCGGGCGCTAGCTCTGTTCCCCGCCGTTTGATGGAAACGACCATCAGCCGACTTGTCCCCACCCCGCACATCCCGGTGGTGCTGTATGACGACGATGGTCGGCGGGCCCTCCTGGCCGCGGAGACTCTGTCCGCCATGGGTTACGGCTTCCTGGACGTTCTCACCGGCGGGATCAATCGCTGGGCAAGCGAAGGTTTCCCGACGGAGTGGGGCATGAACGTGCCCAGCAAGGACTTTGGCGAAATGATCGAGGTGCGGCACCAGGTGCCCTCGATCAGCGCCACGGAGCTCAAGGAGCAGATAGATCGCGGCGAGGATATCGTTATCCTCGATACGCGCACCCCGGAGGAGTTCCAGCGGGCGTGTATTCCCGGCGGCCAGAGTGTCCCCGGGGCCGAGCTGCCTTTTCGCATCGCGGATATTGTTGCCGAGCGACCCGAGGCGCGGGTGGTGGTCAACTGCGCCGGGCGCACACGCAGCATCATTGGCACGCGCACGCTGCAGCGCATGGGACTGCAGAATGTTGTGGCCCTGCGTAACGGCACATCCGGCTGGTCACTGGCCGGGCTCGAGCTGGAGCACGGCTCGGACAGGTTATCTCAGTCGGATGTTTCCGCCGAAGGTCGCGCTCGCGCCGAGGAGTATGCGCGTCGGGTGGCTCGAGAAGACGGCGTACGGGCTCTCGGAGTGGACGACCTGCGGGAGATGATGTCGAAGACCGACCGCGTGATGTACTTCATCGATGTTCGTTCTCGTGAGGAGTTCGAGAGCGGCCACGTTCCGGGCTTCGCCTGGGTGCCCGGTGGACAAGCCGTTCAGCGAGTGGACGATACCGTGGCTATTCGTTCCGCCCATGTCGTGTTTTGCTGTGATGGCGTGGCCCGGTCTTTCGTCACAGCCTCGTGGTACCGTCAGATGGGCTTCCGGCGTGTGTACGCCGTGGACGGCGGAACCACCGCCTGGCTCACCGCCGGCCAGAATCTCGAGAGCGGTAGCTCCGACCCGCGCCCCTTCGGCCTCGATGAGGCTGAGCGGATGATCCCAACGATCGACCCTCAATCCCTCGCGAATGCCCT
>DATAPE010000104.1:0-8883 GCA_036265345.1 Actinomycetota bacterium | reverse complement strand
TCAGCTCCTTACGCACCAACGCCATCAGCCACGTGCCAACCCTGCTTCGCTCATCCTCAGGCGACAGTTCGGCAATCGCGTCTCGATAGAAGACGGTTCCCACTATCGCCGCGCGCTCGATAATGCCTCGCTCTTGACTGGGAAGTCGATCGACGCGGGCAGCGATCAACGCTTGAACGGTTGGAGGCAACGCAATCTTGTTGAGGTCTCCGACCGCGATCCAGGTGTCACCATCCCGCGCTATTTCCCCTTCGTCGATGAGCATCGAAACCATCTGCTCTACGAAGAGAGGATTTCCCTCCGCGGTGGCGCCGATCCTGTCGGTCACGTCGGTGGCCAGGCCGGCCTGTCCGAGGAGATTCGCGATGAGGACCCCACACTCGTTCACTGTTAGAGGTTCGAGGAGGATGGAGGTCGCGTTCATCTTTCCACCACCCCACCCGGGACGTTTGTCCAAGAGTTCTTCGCGTGCGGTGCAAACGAGAAGGATCGGCGCATCCCTCGACCAGTCGGCGAGTTGCTCGGCCAGGTCCAGGAAGGTTGGCTCGCCCCAATGGATGTCATCGAAGAGGACCACGACGGGACGTACATGGGCTAAGGCCTCGAGTAACTTGCGTACCGACCACGCGATCTCTTCTGCCGAAGCGGTAGCTTCGATCACTCCCATCATCTGTGCCAGTCGCTCCGCCACGACATCCCTGGCATCGTCGTCCGGCATCAACGCGGCCAACTTGGTCAAGATCTCTCGGGCCGAGTCTTCGTCCACGATTCCGGCAGCCTTCTTGACCACTTCGGCAACGGGATAGAAGGTGATGCCCTCGCCATAGTTGAGGCAGCGTCCCTGCAGCACCATCGCCTCGGCTGCAACGGCGGTTAGGAACTCTGACACCAAACGCGATTTACCTACTCCAACGGATCCCAGCACCGTAAAGAGATGACTCGTGCTTTCCCGCCGGACTCGCTCGTATGCCTGAGTTAACAGCCCCTTCTCATTCTCTCTACCGATCATGGGGGAGTCGAAATGGCGGGTGAATCCTTCGACACCGCTGATCACTCTGATCAGCTTGAAGGCCGAGACAGGTTCACTCTTTCCCTTGACCGCAATGCTTCCGAGTGGCACGACCTCGACTGCATCGTGCACGAGCCGGTATGTCTCCTCCCCGATAAGCACCTCGTCGGGACCCGCTGTTTGTTCGAATCGTGCGGCAACGTTGACCGGGTCTCCGGTGACCAGGGTGTGCCCGGTGTCGCCGATCCCCGCCACGACCTCTCCGGAATTGATCCCCGTGCGTACGGCGATGCTCACTCCCCGTTCCGGCTGCAACTCCTGGTTGTAGAGGTTGAGGGCTGCCTTCATCTCGATCGCGGCTCGCACCGCTCGCAGGGCATCGTCGTCGTGGAGCACTGGGATGCCAAAGACCGCCATGACGGCGTCGCCGATGAATTTCTCTACCGTGCCTCCGTGCCGTTCTATGACGGCGCGCATCTTCTCGAAGTAGCCGCCCATCACGCGGCGCAGCGACTCGGGGTCCAGCTTCTCGCCGATCCCTGTGGAGCCCGAGACGTCAGCGAAGAGCACCGTTACGGTCTTCCGGGTCTCGCGGGGGCCGAGGGCAGCCTCGGATAGCGGTTGCGCGCAGTTCAGACAGAACTTGGCGCGATCAGGATTTTCCTCGTGGCAATTCGGACAGATCCGCATGACCTCCATCAGACTCCGTCGCACCCCCTCCGTCCAGCGGGTTGATCCGTTGAGCGGTCCAATGGCCGTGCCTCGCCTGGACGCGATGGACCTCCTCGAGGCTGCGGGGCGCAGGGCCGGTTTTTGGGATCGATCGGCCCGCCAACTAGCGCGTGCGGATTCCTAGGATGCCGTGGTGAGCTCGACAGTGGCGCGTCCCTTCGCATCCTGGTTGACGAAGAAAGGCGCGCTGAGGGTCCCCGAGATCACGGTGTTGTTCTGGATCATCAAGCTTCTGTCGACTGCGATGGGCGAGTCCACATCTGATTTTCTGGTTCACGCCATGCCCCCGGTGCTCGCGGTCCTTCTGGGCTTCGCGGGATTCGTCTTCGCGCTGGCGCTGCAGTTCAGGATGGGCCGCTACGTGGCGTGGACGTACTGGTTCGCAGTCGTGATGGTCGGGATCTTCGGGACGATGGCCGCCGACGTCCTCCACGTGGGTCTCGGAGTGCCCTACACGATCTCCACGATCCTTTATGCGATCGCATTGATCGCAGTTTTCGTCGTTTGGCAGCGGACCGAGAAGACTCTGTCGATCCACAGTATCGATACACCTCGGCGGGAGGCGTTCTACTGGGCCGCAGTGGTCGCCACCTTTGCGATGGGAACCGCCCTTGGGGACTTCACCGCCTATACGCTCAAGCTCGGATATCTCCCATCGACTGCTGTCTTCGTCGCGGTGATCGTCATCCCTGCGGTCGGCTTTCGGTGGCTGCGCTGGAACGCTGTTTTGTCGTTCTGGTTCGCGTACGTGGTCACGCGACCGATCGGAGCCTCGATCGCCGACGGCCTGGCCAAACCAAAACCTGTGAGCGGAGTCGGGCTGGGCGATGGGCCTGTGGTGTTGGTATTGGGAGTCCTCATCGTGGTGCTCGTTACCTATCTCGCGATCACCAAGGCCGACGTCCAACCGTCGACCGATCGGCCCGGCTGATGAAGCTAGGCTGCCGCCATGCCTTATGTGGTCGCGGTAGTTGGGGGCTTCGCCTTCGGAGCGGCGGATCAATACCTGGGGAGTCGTATTGCGTTCGGCGCATGGGCCGCCACCGTCAGCCAGATGTCGGCGCCGTGGCTGGTGTTGCCTTTCATCGCCGGCATGACGCAGGAACGCGCCCGCCGCGCTATGGCGGTTGGTTTGTTGGTGACTGCGGGGGCGCTGATCGGCTATTTCGTGACGACCTGCAGCCCCATCGAAGCGGTGCCGATGGTGCGTTTCTCGAGCTGTGTCCCGAACGTGGCATTCACCGGGTACAACCCGCTGTGGATCGCGGGCGGCATGCTGTTCGGGCCGTTATACGGGCTTCTCGGTCATCGCTGGCGAGTGGCGCGGTCATGGATAGGCCCCGCGCTCGTCGCGGGCACACTCTGCCTGGAGCCGCTGGCACGCGTAGTGGCGGGGCTGCTCTCGCCCCCCACGGTCGTGTGGAGGGCCGAGATTGTCTTGGGCTTCGTCGTCGCCATCGTTTTCGGCTTCATGATCGCGATGTCCCGGCGCGCCCGCGGTGCCCTTCCTCGCGCAGGATGATCGTGCTCGTCTGAAGGCCCGCCTTGGTCTCTGGCGGCCAGTTCCGGCAGTAGAGTTCGCTTCAGCAATACAAGCAACCTGTTGGTGCCAGCGTTTGGAGAAGCTCTAAGGAGGGTTCGTTGAAGCCTGCTCTTGCACGATTGGCCTGGGTCTTTGCGGCTGTGGCATTGGTCGCAGGTGCAGTTCTCCTTCCGGGCACTGCCGAAGCGGGCGGCAAACAGGGATCGGGTTGCATCGCACACCGTCCGGCTTATGTCGAAGGCCAGTTCGAAGTCGCCTACAAGGCGGGGTGCTCCGGCCACGATGAGCCCGAACTCGATCCCTTGTCGAACGCTCCCGGCTCCGCGAAGGACTTCACCTGGAAGTTCGTCCTTCCCGCCGACGGCTCCTTCCCAGTAGCTGCGACGGGGCCTACGTTTTGGTTCGGCGGAACGGTGTCGGACCCCACCAGCCTCTTCGGCCAGGCATTCCTGGAGGTTCAGTTCTACCCCGACAGCATCGTGACGAACTGCACACCGAACGGTGGATTCGTTGTGAAATACGCGCCCAACACCTACAGCGTGTGTTCTCCGGTATGGAGTCTTACCCAAACGGGAACGGCCGGCATCTTCCACGAACCGGCCGCGTTCAACGCGATGCTGACCACTGGATCCAAACACAGTCCCCTCGTGATGCATGCACTTGACACCATCACCATCCACTTCTTTGTGACTTCTGCAAAAGACGGTTGGCACATCAAGGTCACCGATCTATCGACTGGCGGTTCTGGAACGATCGTTTTGAACAGCAAGAAGGCCGGTCCTTTGCTGCCGGAGTACAGCCGCCAGCAGATAGGGAACTCTCTCAAGTGGGGCATCGTTCACGACACGCCCAACTCGTTCGTGTGGGAGATAGGTCACACATCACCGTTCACATCTCCGGCCAGCGCGTTCTGCCTCCCCGGCGAGCCTGGTTGTTATTCCTACGACGCACCGGCATGGGGTGGCACCACTCCCATCGATATCAAGTCGGTCACCTTCGGAGATGGCTCCACGGCGCAGCACTGGGCGGCCGTTAGCGATTACGGAGGCAAGGCAGAGGTAGAGCAATACTGCGGGCATTACGGTGGCCCCTTCTGCATCTACCCCTGGTACTCCACCAATACAGCGGGAGATTGGCACTACGGAGTGCACTTCCCGGACACGGTCGACGACTATGGGAAAGCAGGCCAATTCGCTCAGGACACGAAATGCAATGGTCCCTTTGGTCCGACGTATTGCGACACGATCCTGAAGTAAACGGTAAGGAGCATCGATTCGGAACCAATGCCCCCACCTTTGGGGGTGAAGGAGTCGGTCGGCGGATCGCTTTCGACCCCTCAGGGTCCTCTACGTCGGGAATTGATCGAGACTCTTCATAGGACTCCTGGGCGATGATTGGTCGGGTGGGGCGCTGGTCAGCAGAAGGCCCGAACTCTTCCGCCTCCTCACCAAACCAACGATACTGATGTGCTCTAAGGAAAGGTGACGTTTGGCGATGGCAGAGCGGCTCCCGTGCCCCAGGTGCGGCCACGAGAACGAGGCAGCGCAGACCTTCTGCGGATCCTGCGGTACCAGACTCGTGCTCACATGCAGTGCATGCGGTGCCACCAGCCCGCTCACATTCAGGTTCTGCGGGACCTGCGGAGCAGAGCTTCACAGCGGCAGCGAGGGACCGCGATCCGGGGAGGAGCGGCGGGTTGTCTCTGTGCTTTTCGCCGATCTCGTCGGTTTCACATCTCGGGCCGAGCGGCTCGATCCCGAGGATGTTCGGGCCATTCTGCGCCCCTACTATGCGTCGCTCCGAGGGCACATCGAGTCGTTCGGCGGGGCCGTCGAGAAGTTCATCGGAGATGCCGTGATGGGCGTGTTCGGCGCGCCGGTGGCACATGGCGACGACCCGGAGCGCGCCGTTCGAGCCGCTCTTCGCATCGGAGATGCCGTGACCGAGATGAACGCGAAGGATCCTCGGCTCGACTTACAGGTCCGCATGGCAGTGAACACCGGCGAGGTCATCGTGTCGCTCGACGCCCGGATAGAGGAGGGCGAGTACATGATCGCCGGCGATGTCGTGAATACCGCCTCGAGACTGCAGACACAGGCGCCGACCCATTCGATCCTCGTTGGAGAAGAGACCTACCGGTGCACGCGCTCGGTGATCGCGTACGAGCCGGTCGAGCCGGTCATCGCCAAGGGCAAGGAGGTGCCGGTCGCGGCATGGCGGGTGGTGGGCTCGCTACGTCAACCCGGAGAGCGTGGCGTTTCCGACGTTCCGATGATCGGACGCGAGCATGAGATGGCCACGCTGCTCGGTGTCTGGGACCGGGTCGTCGCGGCTCACCAGCCGCACCTGGTCACGATCTTCGGGCTGCCCGGCGTCGGCAAGAGCAGGCTGGCCTCGGAGTTCGTGCGAGTCGTGCGTAAGAACGGCGCGCGGGTCGTAGCCGGGCGCTCGCTTCCTTACGGCGAGAGTGGCGCGTACGGCGCGTTCGCCCAGCAGGTGAAGCAGGTCGCGGATGTCTTCGATGGAGACCCCCCCGAGGTGGCGCTAGAGAAACTGCGTCGAACGGTCGGGAACCTTGTCGAACCGGAGGCCGCCGAGGAGCTCACCAAGCACCTCGCGATGATGCTAGGGCTCGGAACGGATCCCGCGACGACCGACGAGGGAGTGACCGATCGCCACATCCTGTTCTTCTCTGCGAGGAGGTTCGTCGAGGCCCTCGGACACAAGGAGCCCACCGTCCTGGTCTTTCAAGACCTCCATTGGGCGGACCCGAGTCTGCTCGACCTGATCCAGTTGCTAGCGGCGCGGGTTGAGAAGACGCCGCTACTTCTTCTGACGCTTGCCCGCCCCGAGCTTCATGACAGACGCGCAGGATGGGGTTCGGGGGTCCCAGCCTCAATCGCGCTGCCCCTCGAACCGCTCGACGAGCAGCATGCGCACGAGCTCACCGCCCGGCTGATGGCCGAGCTGCCGGGTCAGGAGAGTGGTCAGTCCGCCGAGGACATCGTCGAGGCGGGCGAGGGCAATCCCTTGTTCATAGAGGAGCTCGTGGCCTCGGTCGCGGAGCGATCCTCGCCCGCTGCAGGTGAACTGCCGACCAGCATCCGCGGAATCATCGCGGCTCGGCTCGACGCGATACCGGCCCCCGAACGGTCGATGCTGCTCAATGCCTCTGTGGTCGGAAGGATCTTCTGGAACGGAGCGGTCGCGCATCTCGACTCCTACGGCGACCGCGTGCAAGAGCTCCTCGATTCACTCGAAGGTCGCGACTTCATTCGGCGGGAGCCGGTGTCTCGCTATGAGGGACAGCAGCAGTTCCGGTTCAAGCACATGCTGATCCGCGATGTCGCCTACGCCACTCTTCCGAGGGCCAAGCGCCGTGAGGCGCATGCCGCGGTCGCGTCATTCCTCGAGGAGGTGCACGCAGACCGTGATTCCCCCGCTGCCCTTGGCTATCACTGGAGCGAAGCCGGGGACCGTGATCGAGCTGCCGATTATTTCGTGGCTGCAGCCGAGCAGGCTAATCGGGGGTGGGCCAAGGAAGAGGCGGTCACGTTCTTCCGACAGGCTCTTGCTTTGGTTCGGGAAGAGGACCGGGAGCGCTACCGCAAGCTACGGCTCAAGCTCGCGGTAGCCGAGCAGATGCTCTTCCACCTCCCCGACGCCGAACGCATTGCGCACGACCGGGAACGCAAGCCCGAGCGTTAGCCTCCCGTTTGGATCGCGTCAGAGGGGAAAATCGTCCGGAGTGACGTCTCCGCCGATCTCGTAGACATGGTCGACGACGTGGTTCCCCAGCATCTTGGCGTGCTGGCGCACCGTCTCTTCATCCGGTGCGTCATAGACGCAGAAGGACTTCAGCGTGCCATCGCTGTCGACGACTACATGGCTATGTTCCCAGACGATCGCCGGGAAGTGATCGATGGCGATGCGCTTCGACCGCGTCGCGACGTTTGGCATCTCATCCTCGTCCACGTCGTACGTTCGCTCGATCACGTATCTGGGCATCGTTGCACCCTTCCCATGGGCAAAGCTGACTGGGTTTCGCACCAGAGCGTACAACGATGCCACAGGGCACAGTTCCGTCACCGCCTGATTCATCACGTGGCCTCGGGCCGATGACGCCGCGTTTGGGAAGATGCAACCACTTACCCTGGACCCTCCCTGGAGGTGCCTAGGGGTTGATTCAGGCTAGTCCGGCCATCGGAAAGGAAGCTTCGGGATTTCTAACCGCCAGTCGGGCTTCGATCGCGACTCGGTGGTGGTTGCCCATCGAGGGCTCCCGGTGAGTCGCACCGCGCCGTGCCTGAGTCGGTGAAGGTGCCTGTTCCCGCCGGCACGAACTCCCAGTCGTATTTCTGCGGATATAGCGTGATCTTGAGAACCCCGAAAGAGCTAGCGTCCTCGACCTTGGACGTCGGATAGGTCTGGGGATACGGGCTCAGGCTGCTTCCACCCGTGCCGACGATGAACTCGCGGATTCCCGAGGCTTTGTCCAGCGAGCCGTCAGGTGCCATCGGCGCGAAGCGCTCGTAGTTGTGCTGATGGCCGTTGAGCACGACGTCGGCGCCGTTGTCGTACAGAAGCCTCCAAGCTGCGCCCATGGGCGTGTCGGTGTGCATCGATGAGAAGCGAGGCTGGTGCCAGTAGGCGAGGGTGCACGTCGCAGGGTTGTTCGCCAGGTCGGACGCGAGCCAGGTCATCTGCGGGGACAGCTCCGTGCAGCCGCCGATGACCCCGTTTGGTCCGCAGTTTGCATTCAACGCGATCAGGTGCCACGTGCCGATGTCATAGCTGTAGTAACCCTTGTCTCGGTCACCCGCCGGTCCAGTTGGTGCATCGACTCCATCGAAGTAATCGAAATAACCCGCGGCCCCCACGGTCCTGTACTCGTGGTTCCCTGGTACAGGCGCCGTGTTGGATTTGTACTGGCCCCAGGAAAGGTCATACCTGGCGAGGTAATCAGACAGCGCCCCGGCGTCGTACTGGTTGTCGCCTAGTGGCAGTACCCGATCAGCACCCGTCAACAGGGCGGCTGTTTGCTGGTCCTGACAAGGAGCAGTCATGTCGCCCGGCAGGCACGCGATATCTCCGGCGGCGACAATCACGGGCTCGTCCGAGGCACGCGCCTCCTGGAATGGTGGCGACGAGAATGCCAGAAACACACCGAAGCAAAGCGCGACTGCAACAAAGAACCTCTTCATGAGCCTCCCCTGCGGGATCGATTGAGCTGCTGAGTGTAGGGGGGCCGACCGTCCGCCCGAACCACCCTCGAGCTTCTTACCAGGACCCTTTCGGAGGAATCAGGACAAAAAACCGGCCTAACTCCTCATCTCATCACGGCGCCGAGAACTCGTTCCGCCAGTATTGATTGATGGACCCTTGCGAAGACTCCACGACCGCACTGCCCGCAGCACTTAGTGCCTGCTTGGTGGAGGTGGGATCCTCATGCAGGTTCTGATTGGGTATCGCCCACTGTGAATATGCGAGCGGGTCGAAGTTCGGGATCAGGAGCGAACTCTCCCAAACGAACAGTCCGCTCTTCGGGTTCTCTGCGATGACATAAACACGGTCTTGGGCTGGAGCCAGTAGAAGGATC
>DATAPE010000103.1:0-26889 GCA_036265345.1 Actinomycetota bacterium | reverse complement strand
GGTGACCGAGATCGCCGAACGCCTCGGCGTCTCGCGTCAGACCGTGCATCGCTGGATCGTGCGCTACGAGCAGGGGGGCCTACCCGCGCTAGCCGACCGGTCGCACCGGCCCGAGGCGTGCTCGCATCAGATCGCCGCTGAGCTCGAGGCGATCATCTGCGAGATCCGGCGCCAACACCCGGGTTGGGGGCCGCGCCGGATCCGCCATCACCTCGAGCGGGGTGGCATCGAACCGGTGCCTGGTCGCTCCAGCGTCTACCGCTGTCTCAAGCGCCACAACCTCATCGAGCTAAGGCGCCGGCGCAAACGCCGCGACGAGTTCCGGCGCTGGGAGAGAGAGCGCCCGATGCAGCTGTGGCAGATGGACGTCATGGGGGGAGTCGGTCTGGACGATGGGCGCGAGCTCAGCGTGGTCACCGGCATCGATGACCACAGCCGCTTCTGCGTGGCCGCTGGCCTGCTCACCAGGGCCACCTCCAAAGCCATCTGCGCGGTGCTGGTGGCCTCGCTCAGGCGCTACGGGATCCCCGATGAGATCCTCACCGACAACGGGAGGGTCTTTACCGGGCGCTTCGGTCCCCAGCCGGTAGAGGTGCTGTTCGATCGCATCTGCCGGGAGAACGGGATCTATCACCGCCATACCGCGATCAAGTCACCCACCACCACCGGCAAGATCGAGCGCTTCCACCAGAGCTTGAGGAAGGAGTTCCTGGCCGATCGCACCTTCGCCACTTTGGAGCTTGCCCAGAAAGAACTCGATGCCTGGGTGGAGGACTACAACACCAACCGGCCTCACCAGGCGCTCGACATGGCGTATCCGGCGGAGCGCTTCCGTCTCGTTCCTACCTCCAAGGACGCGTCATCGATCCCGGTGTTCAGTGAAGAAGACAAACGCGGTCAGTGGGTACTGAGGCGGGTCGGATCCAACGGGGTGATGTCGGTCGACAACCAGATGTTCTCTGTGGACAGGGTCTACAAGGGCCAGCTCGTCGATGCTTTCGTCGACGACACCACTATCCAGGTGTGGAGTCAGAACCACCTCGTCAAAACCGTGGCAAGGGTGAGAAAAGGGCCGGTGCGGAAGGTGCGCGCCGATGGGCTACACGTAACGCATCAGGCGGAGCCAAAACGACGCGCATCAGGCGGACCTTGACACGGCCCACGCGGTTGCATGCCCGCGCTCTGCGCCGTGCAGCCACCGTTTCCAGCGGATCGAAGTCGCCCTCCTGAGGCACCGAACCGGATAGGTGCACGACGATCCCGCTGTTGAAGTCGCGGGTCACCCGATCGTGACGTCCACAATGTCGAGCAGTGATCGGCGATCCTGTGGCGACATCTCCCCGCCTACACTGACGGGGTGACAGCACCGGACCTGAAGGCCGACCTCATCGGTCATCTCGACCGGCTCAACCAAGCTGTCCTGCACAAGCTCGAGGGCCTCTCGGAGTACGAACTGCGCCGACCGATGACGCCTACCGCGACCAACTTGCTCGGGGTGGCGATGCATCTGGCAAGCCTGCAGGCGGAGTACTTCGGGAAGACGTTCGGCCGTCCCTTCCCGCGCGAAGACGAGATGTACTTCCTCACCGACGAGGACGCCGACCCACAGGACGACCTGTGGGTTCGACCGGGGGCGACGTCGGGATGGGTGGTCGGGTTGTACCGCGCGACCTGGATGCACGCGAAGGAGACATTCGCGACGCTCGACCTGGACTCGCCGGGTCAGATTCCGACGAGGCCGTACGCGGAGGTCACACTCGGCGAGATGCTGGTGCACATGGTCGACGAGACCGCCCGCCACGCGGGACACATGGATATCGTGCGGGAGTCGATCGACGGTGCCATCGGCAGGTACGCCGGCGATGGGAACATCATCGACGGCTATGACTGGGCTGCCTACCGGAAACGCGTGGAAGCCGGGGCCCGGGAAGCCCAGGAGCGCGCCGAGTCCTGAACTCAGTCCGCTAGGGTCCACTTCCAGAAGACGTCCGGCGTAACCTGACGTACTCACGCAGCTACCTGTTCCACCGCCTCGAACGGGATGCTGTTGGGCATGCTGGCGTTCGAGTCCCTGGGGCCCACCATCTGTCAACTCCGCTGGCTCGATGGATGCGTAGCCCTGAGTACCACTACAGCAGGGTGCTCGGCGCTTTCTCTGTCCCTACGGTGTACACAGGTTCCGACCGGAGGGGGATTCAATGAGTCGGTATGTAAGAGGGATCGGTATCACGTGCGCGCTACTCGCCGCTCAGCTGATGCTCGTGCCTTCTACCGCCGCGGCCGGCCGGAGCCATATGTGCGCGGGATTCCCTGCAACCATCGTGGGGACCCCGGGGGATGACGTGATCGTCGGAACCAAAGATGACGATGTCATCTTCGGATTCGCCGGCCGGGACCGGATCTCGGGTCTCGGAGGCATGGACATTATCTGCGGTGGCAGAGGAGCGGACACGATCCACGGCTACAAAGCCGGCTTCGCAATTCCTACAGGAAGATCTGGCGACGACTTGCTGGGTGGCAGGGGGAACGACAAGCTCTACGGGGACCAAGGATTCACGTTCTTCGCCGGGGGATCGGGAAACGACCTGATGGACGATCACAACGCGGCCCCCCAGGGGGCGTACGTGGCTTACGACTCATCCCCGGGGCCTGTGGTGGTCGACCTCGGCGCCGGGTTCGCTACCGGAGAAGGAAATGACACCCTCATCGGGATCAGTGGGGTTGTGGGTTCCGACTACAACGACACGCTGATCAGTGGGCCATTCTCCCGCCCTGGCCCCTTTCCCAACGGCCTGGGGCCGAGTGGAGAACTCCTGGGATTCGGCGGTAACGATCTGATCATCGTGGCGCCCGGAACCTTTCCCGAAGCCGTCGAAGGAGGAGACGGCGATGACACATTCGTGGGCAGCCAGTCGAGGCACTGCATCTTCTGGATCCATGGGAATAGGGGGGACGATACTTTCTCGACGAGCTCGCGAGGATCTTGCATCAACGGTGGCAACGGCAACGACACCATCTACGGCAATTCGGGGGCCGACCGGGTTAATGCCGGTCCGGGGAACGACACCATCTTCGGGCGAGGCGGTCGTGACAGCTTCACAGCTGGTTCTGGTTCCGACCACCTTCACGGGAACCGCGGCTTTGACTCGCTGCTGGCCACCGATGGGGTCTCTGGGAACGACACGGTTGCAGGTGGGCGAGGCACCGACTCTTGCCAGGCCGACCTCGGTGACGCCGTCACGAGATGCGAATCGTGATCAACGGAAGCTATTCCACCGTTCGCCTTGTCGTTACCAGACACTTCGTCCTTGATGTCGAAAGTGAGCAGTGCGGCTCCTCAACGAAGAAGTTGACGTAGGCAGGCGGCTGCGAGGGTTTACGCCTCCCTGTTCTTCCGCCTCGAATGGATACTCAGTTAGGCATGCGCGGGTTCGAGTCCCTGCGGCGCCCACACGGTTGTGTCGGGTGCCGGGTGATGCTTGACATTCCGGCGTCACCTGATCGTTTACACAGTTCCGGCTGATGCGTTACAGGTGTCCCGCCTGATCTGACGACGGTGGCTCCGGCTGATCTGTTACACCGCGCGGCTCCTGATCCGAGCGATCGGAGCAGGAGGTGAGTCGTGCATCTAGTGGAGATCAGCGCCATGGAGCAGCGCTACCAAGCGGTCATGGGCCTTGTCCAGGACGGTTGGAGGTCAGCTCCTAAGCAGGACGAACCTCCCAGCAACCTCGGAGGCCCGAAGGGTGTGTGGCCTGCCCCCGCAGCCTTCGTGCTACCAGGGTTTACGCCGCCCACTCTCGTTGCGCACAATGCGTTGATGGAGCCCACCTCGGCTGTCGTGTCCGCCGGCGTGGGGCGTTCGAGCGCGCCCCGAGCCGTCGCCTGGACGCTGTGGTCCTTGGCCCTGGCCGAGGTCATCGCAAGCGCCGTGCTCTTGGCCCTCAACCACCCGATCTTCCCGCCAGGAGGTCAGGCTGGGCCCGCCGTGGGCCTTCTGGCCGCGATGGTCTACGCGAGCGTGGGCGGCCTGATCGGAAGCCGCATGCCCCGGAACCCCATCGGCTGGCTGCTCTCGATGATCGGTGTCGCCCTCGCGTTCGCCGTCCTGAGCGAGCAGTACGCACTTCGCGCGCTGGTCACGGCGCCCGGCTCGCTGCCCGGCGCCCACACCGTGGCCTCGGCCGGGAATCCGGCGCCGATATTCGCCGTTGCCTCCCTGCTCCTCGTCGTCCTCCTGTTCCCCGACGGCCATCCTCCGTCCCTTCGGTGGCGGCCGGTGCTGTGGGTCGCAGTGGCCGTCGACGTCGTCGGCACCATCGGGTTGCTGCTGCAGAAGGGGAACGTCACCGGCATCATGAACACCCTGCAGGACAAGGGGGTGTCGTTCCACAACACGCTCGGCGTGTTCGGCACACGCGGCGCCACGGCCGTGGTGCTCGGTGTGACAGGTGTCCTCGCCATAGCCAGTGCCTTGGCGAGCATCGTGGGCCTGTTCGTGCGGCGCCGGCGAGGGTCGCCCGAGCTTCGACAGCAGCTGGCCTGGCTCGGCTACGTCGGCGGGATCGCGGTGGTGGCGTTCGTCGTGAGCATCTTTTTGGGAAACGACAGCAACGCCCCTCTCAGCACCGTCGTCTGGAGCGTGCTGTTCGGCGACATCGTGCTGGGCGTCCCGGTGGCCTGCGCCATCGCCATCCTCAAATACCGCCTGTACGACCTGGACATCGTGATCAAGAAGACCGTCGTGTTCGCGGTCCTGGCAGCCTTCGTCACGCTGGTCTTCGTCGCCGTGGTGGTGGGGATCGGGACCCTGGTGACCGGTGCGGGGAACTCGGTTGTCACATTAATCGCCACAGCCATCGTGGCCGTCGCCTTTCAGCCCCTTCGCACGCGGGCCCGTCGCTTCGCCGACCGGGTGGTGTACGGAAAGAGGGCAACTCCATACGAAGTCCTGTCGGAGTTCTCCGACCGGGTGGCGACCAGCTACTCCACCGAGGAGGTACTGCCCCGGATGGCCCAGATCCTCGGCGAGGGGCTGGGGGCGAGGAAGGCGGGGGTGTGGCTCCGGGTGGGATCCGAGGTGAGCCTGCTGGCGACGTGGCCGCATTCGGATGATGAGGTCACCGGGACCGAGCCGATCTCAGCGGTCGAGGCCGGTGCCCTCCCTGGCAGCGACCGCACGTTTTCCGTCCGGCACCAGGGCGAGCTGCTCGGGGCTCTGACGGTGGCCATGCCGCCGGCCGAGCCATTCACGCCTTCCAAGGAGAAGCTGGCCAGTGACCTGGCGTCGCAGGCGGGCCTGGTCCTTCGGAACGTCCGACTCATCGAGGAGGTCCGCGCGTCACGGCAGCGCCTTGTGGCCGCGCAGGATGAGGAGCGGCGGCGCATCGAACGGAACCTCCACGACGGCGCGCAACAGCAACTCGTGGCGTTGGCCGTCAAGCTCCGGCTGGCCCGGACCGTGAACCAGGAGGACCATGAGCGGGCGAACCAGATGCTCGAGATGCTTCAGGCGGATGCGCAAGGAGCGCTGGAGAACCTCCGCGACCTGGCCAGGGGCATCTACCCGCCGCTCCTGGCCGACCAAGGGCTGGCGGTCGCCCTGACTGCCCAGGCTCGCAAGGCACCTCTTCCCGTCGAGGTGGAGACCGATGGGTTGGACCGGTATGCCCAGGAGACCGAGGCCGCCGTGTACTTCTGCTGCCTGGAGGCCATTCAGAACGTAGCCAAGTACGCCGGCGCGTCTTCGGTTCGCGTGAAGCTGGGCGTCCAGGACGGCGAGCTCACCTTCGAGGTGTCGGACGACGGCAAAGGGTTCGATCAGGATCGAACCCCAACCGGCGCCGGATTGCAGAACATGGCCGACCGCCTGGCCGCGCTGGGCGGAAGTCTGGAGGTCCGGTCCCTGCCGGGCACTGGCACGACGGTGGCCGGTCGCCTTCCGGTCAAGGCCGTCCAGCTCGCGACGTAGCAAGCCGGAGCTCATCCTTTCGATTGGATAGAAGCGCTTGCAGACACCGAATGACGCTCCGGCGTCACCTGATCCTTTACAGAGTTCCGCCTGATCGTTTACAGGGATGCGCGGGTTCGAACCCTTGCGAGTCCTTGGCAGGATCATCCGAACAAAGCTCAGGCCGATGGTGAGCGTTGGTGCACTTAGAACTCCGAGCAGAGCGCGGCTATCATCCGGCGGCGTGACCAGGACGATCGCGATAGTCCCAGCGGGAGCCGACCGCATAGATGAGCTCGTAGATTTCCGAGCCTGCTTCATATGTACCGAACGCTCCCTGCCTCACCTCAGTAATCGACGGAACTGTGGAACGAATCACCCAGCCTTTGTCCAAGGAGGGAAGAGATGTCCAGCACTCTGATGGCTGCAGGCGCGTACGGGAATGGAGCGAACCCGATTCTCGGTCTGCTTGTGCTTGGTGGCTTGATCGCTGCCTATTTCGTCCCGACGATCGTCGCCTTGGTTCGACACACGGACAATGTTGTCCCGGTGGCGATCATCAACTTCTTTCTGGGGTGGACCTTTATCGGCTGGGTTGTTGCCTTGGCAATGGCTTGCAAGTCGCCAGCACCAACCCAGCACATCTATGTGCACCAAGGGGAAGCGCCACCTGCGAGCGAGACTAACCGGCACCCTCCCGACGTACCTCCGCCGACCCAGGAAGACGGAGCACAGTGGGTGCGATGGGCGGTGGACACGAGGCGGATCACGACCAGCCAAGCGTCTGGCTGGCGTGATCACTTCGATCAGGACCCGACGACGACGATGCAACAATTGCGAGCCCTGCCTCCCCAGGGCAACTCGAGCGCAACGGGGGCGTAGCCAACATGTCGCATGAACCGCGCGAAGGCGTACCAAGGAACGGGGCGGAGATGGAGACGTTGACCGCGATGCTCGACTGGCTCCGGTTGGCTCTGCATGAGAAGTTGGATGGAGTGGACGAAGAAGCCGCCCGCCGACGGCTCGTATCCTCGGAAACAACGTTGCTGGGTCTGGTCAAGCATGCAGCTGTAACGGAGGCGGGGTGGTTCCGCTACTGCTTCCTGGGGGAAGAAGATCCTTATGCCGATGAGGAAGGCTTCGAGCTCGATGATTCCGATGATGTTGCTGGCATCCTCGCTCTGTACCGAGCGGAGTGTGACAAGAGCCGAGCCGCGATCCGAGGCGCGGCACCGGATGACCCTGCAGCCCGGGAGCTCAATGGGCGGAATTACAACCTCCGATACATCCTCATCCACATGATCGAGGAAACCGCTCGGCATGCGGGCCACGCCGACATTTTGCGCGAGCAGATCGACGGTTCGATCGGCGAGTAACGAGCGACAGAAAGATCTCGCTCCTTCACCAGGACCTAGGTGAAGACAGGTCGCACCATGATTACAAAGTCACCTTCGACGCTCGGCGTAACTCCTTCCTGCTCGAAGCCGAGCGCTTCAGCCACCTTCAACGACCGTTGGTTCCAGCTGAGGATGAGCAAGCGGAATCGCTGTGGAGAGAACTCAGCGACGGCGAAATCGAGGATCGCCGCAACAAACGAGCGGCCCAAGCCCCGGCCAACAAGATCGGGGGCCATGCCGTAGCCGACATCGACAGTGCCTTCCTCCTCATCGATTCCGGGAACACGAGCCTCAGGCCCGAAACAGCAGTACCCGACGAGTTTCGATCCGTCGTCCACCGCCCAGACGCCTTGCTCGGACGTGAACACCTCGTTTACGTCGTACGTCGAGTCGCGGCCGGGGTACTGCCAAGCCGAGATGGCCAGGGCGTCGGCGTCTGCCAGCGGTCGGACCTCCATGGGCGACAGACTAATTAGCGATCCATCAGTTCCCGACTACGAACCTGCGGCAAGCACGGAACTTGCGCATTATGCGTAGGGTGAGACAAGCCTTCACTGGTCATAGTGGCTGCATGGGTCTGGGCGCAAACATCAATGACGACTACTGGGGCTGCCCAGTTTGTGGCGAACACATCGGTTATGGAGACATGCATGAGCATCCTTTCGTCCCCTATCTCGAACGAGCCGATCCTCCGCGGCTGCCGCTTCGCCGCCGCTGCCACAGCTGCAACGCAACTGATTTCATCTGGAAGATGGGCTACGTCAGGAAATCAGCTCGACGCGCCCGCTCATACTGGCTTTGCCTTCCCTGCTACGTCGGGATGAGCGAGGAAGGTCTCGAGCCACGGATCTAGTTATCCGCCCAAACCCCTACGTATAGGAGCCGATGGGCAAGCCGGTCGAATCCCTACATAGTTGCGCTATGGGACACGAGGACATCATTAACGACCACTGGACGTGTCCGGTTTGCAGTGAGCGCGTCGGTTACGGGCAGATGCACGAGCATCCTTTCATTCCCTATGCCGAGCGCAGACGTCCCGACCTGATGCAACGTCGCTGCCACAGCTGCAACGTGGCGCGTTTCATCTGGAGGATGGCCTACAACACGCGGCCTCTCGGAGGCCGTTCGTACTGGACTTGCCGACCCTGTCGCCCATGACTGCCCTGCTGCGCTGACTACGTATGGACTGCATCACACCGAACGAGCATCGTGTGGTGCTGAGCCACTTGTGAACTCTCGTCTGGTGGCCCCGAGGGGGTCGTGCGTCCCGTAGTGGATCCCACAGAGATCCGTCGGCTCGTGCGGCCCCCGTCCAACCTAGAGTCTTCCATCCGAGCAAGGGATGCAGCAGCGTGAGCCCGTGGCATAACCCGCGTCCAATGGACAAGTACAAACTCTTCAGGAGAGTGGCTGTCGTGAGCGTGATCCTGCTGGCGCTCGTAGTCGTGATCACCCTGGTGCGATAGCCACTCGCCGCGCGACACGGGCGATTGGGCTCTGGGCCCACGCTAGACCAGAACCGGTGATTCCGCCCTTATCCCCCCCTCTGCCTTCAAACCCTTCCAGACTTGCGTATTCCATCCTTTATAGCTTCAGTGCCTACTGGTTCAAGAAGCCAGTCAACCGCGTAGCGGAGGTGCAGGGTGCAGGATCGGAACAGGGATCGTTCGGTGTTCCTCGAGCCTGTCGTCGCGGGCAGCGTCCATGAGCACGCCCTCAACCATCCCAACCGGCTCGCCCCCAGATCGAAGCTCAAACCACGGGACCTCGGCAAGTCTGTACGCCGCGTCATCATCATCCTGCTGATCGTGGCCGTGCTAGCGATCTGGATCTCCAGCAGGGTGGGCGCAAGTCCTGTGGGCACGGTCCTTACCAACTACTAAGCGATCGCCCTAGCGGCCATCAACCAGATCATCGCGCCATTGCTTTACCCCAGCAGGCGGTGCTTTGAGTTCTAAGACCCCGTGGGAAGTTGGATGACTCCGAGTTGGCTGAGCAGTGCGGCCGAATCGACGGCCGACCAGTGCTCGGCGATCTTCCCAGCTTCGATCCTGTGCACGGCCACCGCCTTGACATCGAGGTCGTTGCCGGAGGCTGGTATCCCTGCCAACTCACCCTCGTGCTTCCCCACGCCTCGCAACACGGTGACCACCTTGTCGCCTTCGGCTATCTGGTCTTCGATCTCGTGGTGACCCGGGGTGGCGTCCCAGAACATCTTGAAGGCCTGCCGCAGCCCTTCGCGGCCCGATGTAAGCCCTGGAAACGGCGGATCATGATTGATGTAATCATCCGCGACGATCTCATCCATAGCGTCGATGTTGCCCGCGTCGATCTCTCGGTAGAAGCGCAGGATCAAGGCCTTGTTCTCATCCGGTGACGACATCGTGCCTCCTAGGTACCTGATGGTCTAACTTTCAGACTACAGATCCCCGTGAACCGCCACCACGCCCGCCCAGCACGATTGCTTTGTGCCCCCTTCTTTGGAACCTTCCTTCCCCCCGGCGGGTCTGTAGGGGTATGGGACCTAAAGGAGCGGAGCTGTTGAAAGCGGACCTGTCGGCCCGCGGACGCGGGCTCTCTGACATCCAAACCCTCTATCGGCAAGAAGCGCATCGCTGCGGGCGGCTCGCGTTCCTCCTCACCGACGACAACGAGCTGGCTCAAGAGCTCGTCCAAGAGGCTTTCGCACGTCTCATCGGTCGATGGAGCGCTATCAGGGATCGCGACGCGGTTCGGAGTTATCTCCGCCGCAGCGTTGTCAATCTGGCTCAGAAGAGTTGGCGTAAGAGGACCAACGAGAGGGCCTATCTAGAACGCCACGCGGCCCGAGAGCAGAACGTGGCTGCTGCTCCACCAGACTTCGAAAGCAGGGACGAGCTTCAAGAGTTGTTGAGGAAGTTGCCGTTCAGGCAACAGGCCGCCATCGTGCTCCGCTATTACGAGGATCTCCCGGAGCGAGAGATCGCCCGCCTCTTGGGGTGCGCCGTCGGCACGGTTAAGTCGGCACTGGCGCGCGGATTGGATGCGATGAAGATCGAGCTGGAAGGGGATAGTCATGACTGAAGGAGATCTACGGACGATGCTCACGAAGGAGGCTGCGGGGTTCCATCCCGACCCGGCCTGGCTGGCGGGGGCCCGCCGCCGTCCTCGTTTCACGCGCAACCTCATCGCTGTGGTTGGGATCGCGGCGATCGTGGTCGCTGCAGCTCTATATGGTTTGAACACTGATCGCGCTGCTCTCCAACCAAGATCCTCGGCCCACCCGGTCTATATCCGCTTGGCCGGCTATGAAGCCAAGCCAGGCGGGAGCCTCCCTGGGGCCCTGCGACGCCACATCGCCTGCATGCGCAACCAGGGCTTCAAACTTCCAGATCCAGTTCGGGTCCGCGGCGGATGGGCTTTGAAGATCTCCGATCCAAGATCTATCGGGCTTGGCTCTCGGCGCTGGAAACGAGCGGCTTTCGACACCTGTGCACTGGTGAGAGACCGGACGACATACAACCGCTGGATAAGGCGCGCGATCCTCCACCCCAGGTCACTCAAGGCTCGCTAGGCACCCACCTGAAGAACCAATTTTCCTCGGACGTGCTTCTCGGCGAGGCGAGCAAGGGCTTCGGAGGCACCGTCTAGCGGCAAGGTCTCGATGGCAGGGTCGCGCAACCGGCCGTCGGCGCGCGCCAAGGCTAGGAGATCTAACCGTTCGGTCGGTGGCGGCCCCGTTGACATTCCGTTCAGTGAGGCCGCGTTGCGCCAGTTCCGCCTCGTCTGCCGACCTTACGCACGATGCCACCCTGCCTCGCCCGCGGTGTGTGCAGCTGGAGCGTGAGATGGTGGCGACAATGAGCTCCGACCGCGCCGGCGATCCGGCCCCCTTCACCGTATGGCCGGTGCCCGGTGTGAACGAGCTTGACGAACCACTCATCCAACAGCTGTATGGACGGTGGCTGCCTATGTCCCCCGTCGAGGTCGCGGCGCTCTTCGATGGGGCACCGTTCCCGTGGTGGATCGCGGGAGGCTTGGCGATCGAGGCGGCCGCAGGAGCACCCCGACGGCATTGGGACACCGACGTCGTGGTGTTGAAGCGCGACCTGGAGGCGATGCGTGACTGGCTCGCTGAATTCCACCTATGGGAGGTAGAGGGGGGCACCCTGCGCCCGCTCTTGCGGAGGGATCGCATGAGCTCTGACCGAGACCAACTGTGGATGCGGCGCGATGCATCCTCACCATGGCTTCTCGACCTCTTGTTGAGCCCCGCCGAAGGCCACGAGTGGCTCTACAAACGAGATCACTCGGTGCATCGCCCGCTCGACGACATCGGCCACCGCATCGGCGGAGTCCCTTACCTGCGCCCCAGCATCGTCTTGCTCTTCAAAGCCAAAGCACACCGCCCGCAGGACGAGGCGGACCTCTCCTCGGTGCTCCCCCGGCTGTCGCAGGACGAGCGGGGCTGGCTGGCCGGCGCGCTGCACAAGGAGCAACCGGATCACCCCTGGCTGGCCGTGCTCGACTGAGCGGGACGGATCCACCCTGCAGCTGGAACTACTCGACCCAACGGTCCAGTCGAAGACTCCCCCGATCCTGTCTTGACCCACCATCGCCTTGTTCGCACGGACCACATCGGAGAAGATGCCGCTGATGATCGATCCCGAGACGCGCGCCTTGCTCGAGGAGGTCGCCTCCTACGCCAACAGCTTCTTGGAAAGCCTGCCGGAAAGGCCGATAGGTTCGTCGGCGACGCTGGAAGAGATGCGGGAGGCTCTGGATTCGGCGCTTCCGGTGAACGGCACGGATGCGGGCACGCTGATCAAGGACCTGAGCACTGCCGCAGAGCCGGGCCTCGTTGCCACCCCGTCGGGCCGCTTCTTCGGCTTTTGTCATCGGGGGGGCCATGCCGGCGACCGTGGCCGCCGATTGGCTGACTTCGGTGTGGGATCAAAATGCAGGTTTGTTCGTGGCGTCTCCAGCCGCCGCGGTCGCGGAAGAGATCGCGGGCCGGTGGTTGGTGGAGCTCCTCGGCCTGCCCCCAGGGTCCTCGATCGGTTTCGTGACCGGCGGGCAGATGGCGAACTTCACATGCTTGGCGGCTGCGCGCCATCACCTGCTTGCGGCCGCCGGCTGGGACGTGCAGAAACAGGGGCTGCATCGAGCTCCCGAAGTGCGAGTGCTCGCCAACGCGACGCGTCACGACACCATCGATCGGTCCCTGCGGTATCTGGGTTTGGGAACCGATTGCATCACCCCCGTAGCCACCGACGATCAAGGTCGCATGTCCCCCGGCGAGCTGCACCGCGCCCTGGCTGCTGCGGGCGGGCCCGTCATCGTGTGCGCTCAGGCAGGCAACGTGAACTCGGGGGCCTTTGACTCGTTCGGCGAACTCTGCGCGATGGCCCATGAACGCGACGCGTGGGTGCATGTTGACGGAGCCTTTGGGCTATGGGCTGCCGTCAGTCCCACGTGGAAGCATCTAGTCCACGGGATAGAGCTGGCCGACTCGTGGGCTACCGATGCTCACAAGTGGTTGAACGTGCCCTACGACTCCGGACTGGCTTTCTGCGCGCACCCAGATTCGCATCGCGCTGCGATGAGTGTGCATGCCAGCTACCTGATACACGCGGAAAAGGGCGAGCGGGACGAGATGGATTGGAACCCAGAGTTCTCGCGCCGCGCCCGAGGCTTCCCGGTTTATACGGCGATCCGTCACCTCGGACGCTCGGGGATAGCAGACATGATCGACCGCTGCTGCGACCACGCTCAACACTTCGCCGAGCTGTTGAAAGCCGATGCAAGCGTAGAGATCCTCAACGATGTCGTCTTGAATCAGGTGTTAGTGCGCTTCTTGGCCGACAAAGGCGATCACGACGCGAAGACGAGAGCCGTCATCAAGGCTGTCCAGCAAGACGGAACGTGCTGGATGTCGGGGACAACGTGGCGAAACATTGCCGCAATGCGGATCTCGGTGTCGAACTGGTCGACGACAACCGAGGACGTGGAGAGATCCGCCGCGACGATCCTTCGGATCGCCGGCTCGATCTCACCGCCCTAACTTCGGTCTCCATTCTCCGGGAGAGTCGTAACCGAAGCCGTCTGGCATCGCCTCCGACCCCGCCCGCGACACCCTAGGAAAGTCGCCACAGCGGGGCTTGCATAGCTTGGAGCGATGGGCTAAAAGGGTGATGACAACGATTGGGCCCCTGGTGACTGCGCCCCGACGCCACCTCGAAGGAGGGAACTTCTATGCCGCTCTACATGGACATCCACAAGATCGAGGGAGGCGTCGCGCTCGACGACGTCGTAAAGGCCCACAAGGCGGATCTCGAGACGCAGAAAGGGCAGGGGGTCAGCTACTTGAAGTATTGGGTCGACGAGAAGGTCGGAAGGATCTTCTGCCTCGTCGAGGCACCCAATGCGGAAGCGGCCAATCTCGTGCACCGCGACGCCCACGGCCTCGTCGCCGATGAGATCTATGAGGTCCAAGAGGGCACGTAGCGGTACGGCAAGGGAGCTACAGGCGGCTCAACTGCCGCTCGACCATCCAACAATCAGCGCGTCAGACTCGTTGATCGGTAGGTGGGTTGTCTGCATGCGTTTCATGACCTCTGTGAGAGTCCGAGCGCACATCTTTCAACATGATCGCTGCCACCACGGCCATGCCGAGCATGATCGCAACTCCGATCAGCGAGGTGACCTGTAGCCCTCGGACGAAGGAATGGCGCGCCGCGGTGACCAACCTGGTGCCGAGTTGGTGGGGGAGCCGATGCGCAAGCGACAGCGCACCGCCCAGGGTGCCGCGGGCGACGCCGGCGATCCGGGCAGGGACCCCAGCCGGGATCGTGTCGGCCACAACACCGCGGTACACGGCCACGCCGATGCTGCCGAGGACGGCGATACCCAGCGCCCCACCTAGCTCGGCGCTCGTCTCCGAGATCGCCGACGCCGAACCCGCTCGTTGCGGCGGCGCGGCCCCCACGATCATGTCTGTGGCAAGAGTGATCGGCGGGGCGATGCCGAGGAACAAGATCACGGATGCGACCACGAGGGTTGCCAGGTCGGAAGAGCTATCGACCTGGGCGAGGACTACGAAACCGCATGCAGTCAACACCAGGCCGCCAGCAATCACGAAGCCCGGGCGAACACGCCGCACGAGAACGGGCGCCATCAAAGAACCGGCGACGAGCGCGCCTGAGGAAGGCACCGTCCACAGGCCCGCGCGCAACGGCGACAACCCGAGGACCAGTTGCAGATACTGCGCGATGAACAAGAATGCTCCGTAAGCTGCAAACAGCGACACGAGGTTGGTGGCCAGTGACGCCGAGAATGCGGGAGCGCGAAAGAGACTTGGCTCGATCAGCGGATCTGCCAAGGTCCGCTGTCGCCGGATGAAGACGATGCCGCCCACCAGACCGGCCACCACTGCGAGAACTGACAACCAATCGAGGTTGCCCTCGGCGATCTGCTTCAGGCCGTAGATCACGGCCAGGACCGCAGCCAGCGACAGCCCCGCGCTGGCCGGATCTGGGTGCCCCGTACCGGGATCTCGAAACTCGGGAAGCAGTATCGGACCGAGAACGAGTAGCAACGCCATCACCGGTACTCCGGCGAGGAAGGCCGCGCCCCACCAGAAGTGTTCGAGAAGCACACCACCCACCAAAGGGCCGACCGCTCCGCCTGCGGAGAAACTCGCCGCCCACACGCTGACGGCGATCGTTCGCTGCCTGGAATCCAGGAACATGTTCCGGATCAACGACAACGTCGAGGGGGCCAGGGTAGCTCCGGCGATCCCGAGCAGAGCGCGGGCGGCGATCAGCATCGCTGCACTCGTCGAGAACGCGGCGATGACCGAGGCGATCCCGAATGCAGCCGCGCCCATCATCAGGAGCCTTCGCCGGCCGATGCGATCTCCGATCGCGCCCATCGTTATCAGGGAACCGGCGACCAGGAACCCATAGATGTCCATGATCCACAGCAGCTGGGAGCTGCTTGGCAACAGATCCTTGCTCAGAGATGGCACCGCCAGATAGAGAACGTCCAGATCCATCGTGACGAGGAGGCAGGGCAAAGCGAGAACGGCAAGGCCGATCCATTCCTTGCGACCGGCCCGCGGCGTCGAAAGTGACTGCAAGGTCACGAGCCCAGGGCGCGCACGGCAAGGCCGATCCCTGCACCCGCCAGCAGGAGCCACACCGAGTTGGGTTGGTACCTCCGCAACACGAATAGAGCAACCGCGGCAAGAGCTACCGTGAACCAGTCGACCAGCACCCCCCCGGCGAGTTGGATCGTCACGCCCGCCATGAGCCCCAGCCCGCAGAGGGTGACACCTTGGAGGAATGCATCCGCCCATGGCGAGCGCCGCAGCTTGGGCAGCATCCCGAAGACCACCCCGGAGAGAACGAACGCGGGCAGAAAGATTGCCAGGGTCGCCACGACTGCGCCGGCGAACCCATCGACGAGATAGCCGATGAAGGTTGCAGTCGTGAACACGGGCCCCGGTGTCACCTGCCCGACCGCCACGGCGTCCACGAGCTGGGACTGGGACAACCAGTGCAGATGGTGAACGAGATCGGCGCGCAGAAAAGCCAAGAGGACGTATCCGCTGCCGAATACGACGGCCCCGATCTTCACGAACTCCAGGAATAGCGCGCCGAGCGTGGCTCCGCCCACTGCTGCCGGCAACGCTCTCAACGACAGAAACGGGGCCATCCCTGTGGCTCGCGGCCAGCCACGCGTCGCGTTGCGAATCACCATCACCAGCAAAGCTCCGCCAAAGAGGAGGACCAAGATGTTCGCCCCGAATAGATAGAGGACCAGGACGCCTACCCCGACCGCAACCATGAACCATGTTTTGGCCGCCCGGCGGCCGAGCGACCACAGCGCATCGGCAATGATCGCGATGATGACCGGCTTCACCCCGTACAGCACCCAGGCGGTCTGAGGCAGCGAACCCGCTCGCACGTAAAGCCACGCGAGCGCGAGGACTATCGCCATGGCCGGTCCGATGAAGCAAGCGCCCGCCACGAAGAGCCCCGGCCATCCGCTCCTGAGATACCCCAGCATCATCCCGAGCTCGGTTGAGCTCGGACCGGGGATGAGGTTCGAGGCTCCAAACAGCTCGAGAAACCGGTCCTCGTCCAGCCACCGCCGGGTGACCACAAACTCGCGGCGCATCAGCGCCACATGCGCCGCAGGACCACCGAACCCGATGAATCCGAGTTTGAGGAAGGGCAAGGCGATCTCGGTAAGAGGCCGGGAACCCTTCACCGCGTTGCCACGTCCAACGATGTGGAAACCAACTGCGGTGGCACGCGGGTCGGCAAGGCCTGCCAGGACAGGAGGGCAATGTGCACCGCCCTGATACTGGACGCACCCATCTGGCAACGGGCCTGAGAGCGGCGGGGGTGCTCGTTCTGACGGCGGGCCTTTTGATCTCCTGCGGGAGCCGGGCCCCCAGCTCGGTACAGGTGAGAGCGGGGGACGCCGGTTCGCATATCCGCGTCCACGTCGGCGAGTCGCTCACTCTCAACCTCGGCCGTCACGCGCCGGGGCCATGGACGCTTGCTTATCCGCGCTCCTTCTTTACGCTGAGCCGAGCGGACCGCGCCCAAGGCCATTTTCGTCTCGTGGCGCGCCGCGTTGGGACCGCACGCATCGTCGCGTGGTCTCTGGGGAGCTGCGGCTTCCCCACGATGCACGGGCCCGCTATGAAGTGCCAGTTGACGTCTCTGGCAGGGATTCGTGATAAGCGCACGCCCCCTTTCACAGTCACGGTGACCATCGCGAAGGAGTAGCAACCCACTGAGGACCGGGTTCGGGGGGTCGATCTGCCGCGGCACGTCAGACGATTAGGGTCTCCTCCATCGCATCCGACTCCCAGGGACCGTAATGCCGGGGCCAGGGTAGGACCCAGCGGAAATGGCGCAGGCCCGGCTGGCGGCACCAGCAATCGGGATAACAGCCGCACTCTCTGCTCGCCTCGAGCCTGGCGTTGATCGTGACGAGCGCGACAACTATCGCTCCCAGCCACATGAGCTTCTTCATCGACGTCTCCCTCCTGTCCGCGATGAACCTCGTCGTCTCGCATCCGCTCATGCTAGAGGCCGACTGATCACCTTCTCTGCGCTCCGTGGCAAAGGGTATGGGGTCAGCCGTTAGAGTCTGGGCGCACATCCGCTAGGGGGAGGAGGAAGGTATGGCCACGAGCGCTGATCGAACAGTGGTTCAGTCGCCCAGCAACGGCGTTGGAGTAGCCGCTCTCGTGTTCGGGGTTGTGGCCTTGGTCTTGGCCGTCCTCGTCGTCTTCTTCCCGCTCGCAGGGTTGCTGGGTTTGGTGGCCCTGATCCTGGGATTGGTGGGGATGGGACGCGCATCACGAGGTGTCGCCACCAACCGAGGGCAAGCCCTCGCCGGCCTGATAACCGGACTCCTTGCTTTGATCATCGCGATCGTTGTTGGCGTCGCCATCGGTTCGTTCGTCTTCGGACATGTCAACGACTTCAGAAAGCTCGGCACGTGTTGGAAGAAGGCAAACACTCGCGTCGAGCAAAGAGCGTGCGCGAATACCTTCAGCAAGAGGATCGAGGACTAGCCTTTAGCTCTCAGAACGCGGCCCCCGAAGCGTGGAGAGTTTTGTCTCGGGGGGACCCGAGATAGCGAGCGAGGCGAGACCGGCACAGCGAATGCAACAGGACGAAGGCTCCTATCACGATGAGCACGTCTCCGATGCTGAAAACGTTGTGTAGTGGCCATGAGCGGGGGATGGCGAAGATGTCGCCCAGAAACTGCAATCGGGGATGCGGGAGTGCCCTCGAGTTGACGAATTCGTTGGCCGCCACCGACCGGGCTGAAGATGCCACGGCGAACGATGCCGTCGGCATCACACCTCCGTTGGCGGCGATGGCGATGAGATTGCATCCCCATCCTGCGCCGAGGATCCACAGTCCGGGCTGGGATCGGTTGGCAAATACAAAGATGCCGATACAGCCATAAGACAGCAGATGGATGGCCGCCAGTATCGAAGGATCTGAGGATGGAACGATCGAGATGATCACGATCTGCAGCACCAATCCAACTAGGACCGCCCAGCTGTAGCGAAAATGGGTCGAGCCGAGAGCATCCAGATGACCCCCCGCCACGACCACGCTCACAATCGACAGACCAAGCAAAACCAGCAAGAACACTCTGCACCCTCCTCCCTACCTAGAGTTATCGGAGGCGCCCTCCTCGCCTTGAGCCCTTTGCCCCCACCGACCCCGGCGGACTAGACCCGCCAGGGTCCCATCCGGTGCCACAACTAGGCACTTCTACCTATCTAGGGGTTGTGCCCCCCTGTCGAAAAGAGCTCAACGGACGAATCCGTCCCTCGACAGAAAGGCATCAGATGAAGCTCAGGGCTTTCAGGATCGCCACCACCATCGCGACTATCGCCATGGTTATCGCTGCCAGTGGCGCCGGACAGAAGTGGGGCCACTAGCTCACCGCCGGCATCCATCTCAAGAGAGGCCCTGGAGCAAAGCTCCAGGGCTTTTCCTATAACCCCGTTAGACCTCAGATCTTTCGCGAGAAAGCCCTCAAGCCACCTCTAGAGCCCTGCTCTTTGCGCCGATAAATCCTTCAGTCCCTATAGCGGAAAGGCCCCATCAGTGAAGAAGGCGCAAGCGCTCCACGCCTACATAGCCTTTGTGATGCTGGCCGGCGCTACCCTGCTGGTGTTCCACCTGATGTGGTTCCATTTCAATGCGGACAGACTGGCCGAGTTCAGCCTTCTGACCCTGTTTACGATCCTGGCGGAGCTCACTCCCCTACAGATCAGGCATGGGAAAGAAGCCACCCACGTCATCCTGTCCATCACCTTCAGCTTTGCGCTGCTGTTATCCCTGGGCCCGCTCGCGGCGATCTTTGCGCAGGGGTCGGCCAGCGCGATCGACGACGTCAAACGCGGAAAGCCGATCTGGAAGATCGGCTTCAACGTGGGCCAGCACATCCTTTGGATCAGCGCGGCCAGCGCGGTCCTGAAACTGTTCGGCGGCACCTTCAGCTTGTCCATCCCGGTCAAACTCACTCCGCAAGGTCTAGGCGTGATAGCGCTCGCCGGTTTGGCGTACTTCATCGTCAACTACGCTTCCATCGCCACGGCCGTAGCTCTGTCGGAGGGCATCGGTGTGCGCACTCACTTCAGGAGAAGTGGAAAGGATCTACTATTCCAGGGTTCGATCGATACGCTGTTGATCGCGCTCGCTCCGATAGTGGCCGTCGCCACATCGAACAGCCTCCTGCTGCTGCCTCTGATCGCGTTGCCACTTGCCGCAGTCCATAAGGCGGCCAAAGTCTCACTCGAGAATGCGGGCCTTGTGGAGAGTCTCAAGGTGAACGCGGAAGCGAACGCTTATCAAGCCACGCACGATTCCTTAACCGGGCTGCCGAATCGCGCTCTGTTCCACGATCGGCTGCAACAGGCGATCGTGACGGTCGCTCGCTCGGGAGCCGCGGTGGCAGTCATGCTCATGGACCTCGATCGGTTCAAAGAGATTAACGATGCTCTGGGACACCAGACCGGCGACCTGGTGCTTCAGGAAATGAGTCTTCGTCTCGGAGGGCTCGTGCGAGAAGGAGACACCATCGCCCGACTCGGAGGAGACGAGTTTGCATTAGTCGTTAGCGCGCTCGATGACTCTGCTGCTGTGCAGATCGTCGCCACCAGGATCCTACGCGGGTTCGATGAGCCCTTCATGGTTAACGGCATGGCGCTACACATCGGTGCCAGTCTCGGGATAGCGATCTACCCTGAACAGGGCAGCTCACCTGATGTTCTCATCCAGCGAGCCGATGTAGCGATGTACGTAGCAAAGACGAATCGGACCGGTTACGAGTACTACTCACCGGAATCCGACTACCACAGCCCGGCTCGTCTGGAGCTGGTCGACGATCTCCGCTTGGCGATCAACGAACGCGAGCTGAGCTTGCATTACCAGCCCAAGGTCGATTTCAGAACGGGCCGGGTCGTCGGTGTGGAGGCTCTTGCCCGCTGGACCCATTCAAAACGTGGCGCTATCCCCCCTCTCGAGTTCATAGGGTTGGCCGAGCAATCCGGTCTGATCAATCCGTTGACCTTCCATGTGCTCGACCGCGCGCTGGAGCAGATGAAGGACTGGCTCGAGAAAGGCATCGACCTGGATGTGTCCGTCAACTTGTCGCTGCAGAGTCTGTTGGACCTCCATCTACCGACGGTAGTCGCCGGCATGTTGAGGAAATGGGATGTGCCTCCGGCTCATCTGATCCTCGAGATCACAGAAAGCTGCATGATGTCCGATCCGACGAGGACGATGGCGATCCTGAACAAGCTCAACGATATGGGTGTGCGCCTGTCCGTCGATGATTTCGGAACCGGATACTCATCTCTCTCCTATCTCAAGCGGCTGCCAGTCACCGAGCTGAAGATCGACAAGTCCTTCGTCATGGAGATGCTGACGGATGAAAGCAACGCGGTGATCGTCAGATCCACGATCGATCTCGCAAGGAACCTTGGCCTTACTGTGGTTGCGGAGGGCGTCGCTACCGATGCCATCTACAACACTCTTGTTCACCTTGGGTGCAACATCGCTCAGGGCTTCCACATCAGCCGACCGGTCCCGGCCCAAGAGATCGAAGCGTGGCTGCAAAGATCGCATTGGGGAGCCCGCCGGGGCACCGCCGCACTGTCACTCGTGCGTTGAAACCTATGCTCGGGAACCCTTCTCTGGATCCGCTTCTTCCGCGACCGAGCACGCCTCGGAGAGACTGCGCCGGATCTGCGGGGTGGCTTCCTGCCCAACCAATTCGAGGGCCAGCAAGCCGGCCCCCGTGACAGGAGGGGCCGTCAGGCGTACGAGACTGGCGCGTGGCGCAGCTGCATGCACGGGGTCATAGATCGCGTCCCAGAGCAGCTGGTTGAGACCGCGAAAGAGACCTCCCGCCAGAACCACGTCGAAGGCCTCCTCTCCCATCTGAAGCCGCCGGATCACGACCGCGGCAGAGCTCCCTAATGCACTCCCCGCCTCATTCACGATCTGGCGGGCAACCGCATCGCCGGCGTTGGCTTCCGAGATGACGATGGGGGCGGCAGAAGGGATCGGGATGACCCCGCGGCTCAATCCTTCGAGGAGCTCCGCCACCGTTTCCACACCGGTGACCTCGCACAGCCGTTGGGAGAGAACCGTTTCCGGCCCCCGGCCGGTGAACGCCCGGGCTACCGCCTGCACCGCTCGCTCGGCCACGTCGCTGGCGCTTCCGAAGTCGTCGAACAGTGGAGGGCCCTGTCCCAAAGTGCGAAACGTCTCTCCGGCCGGGTTGCGTCCCGCCACCGTCGTCCCGCTGCCGGCGATGATCACCACGCCTACGGGACTATCGGTGCCCGCGCGCAGAGCGATGAAGGCATCGTTGAGGATGACGTGACGCCCCGATAGAGGAAGGCGTTCGAGCACCGATTCGAGACGGTCAACGTCCGAGGGCCAGTCGACCCCACCCAGGCCGAAGACTGCAGCTTCGATCTGATCGGGAGCTACGCCTGCTGGATCCGCGGCGCGAGCGATAGCTTCGGACAGGGCCGTGGCCGCTCCGTCGAGCCCGACGCCCTCCCAATTGGACGGCCCCGAGCTACCGAACCCATGCAACCGACCGGATCGGTCCAACACGATGCAATGGGTCTTGGACCCGCCTCCGTCGATCCCTGCGAGGAACTGCCGGGTATCGGTTGCTATGACGCCAGGCCCGCGGGGTGCTTGGACAGGACGGCGGTGCTCGTCTCGGGGTCGAAGAAGTGGAAGCGGTCGGGGTCGACCGAAAGGCGCACGCGGCTGCCCGAACGAGCACGGCACCGGGGATCGACCCGCGCAGTAAAGGTGTTGGTCCCTTCCGAAGCGATCAGGGGAATGCCGGTTTCGGTGGAAGCATCTTCCTCGGCCGCCTGGGTTTGCTCCGTCACCACCGGAGGCGCGTTGATCGAGAAGATCACGTTCATCTCCGTCCCCAGATCTTCGACGATCTCGACGTTGGCCTCTATCACGGGGCGGTTCTCTCCAGTCCAGACATCGGCATCCTCCAGGTCGGAAGGCCTGATGCCAAGGATCACGGAACGGTTGCGGTACTCAGATAGATCTGTACCCGACGGTAACGGCAAGCGATAGTCCGCGAAGGAGATGTCGCCGTCGCCGACCTTCGCCTCTACGAGATTCATGGGCGGGGATCCAATGAAAGCAGCTACGAACAGGTTGGCCGGCTGCCTGAAGACCTCTTGGGGCGAGGCCAATTGCTGCAGAACGCCATCCTTCAAAACTGCGACGCGATCGCCCAGCGTCATCGCTTCGACCTGGTCGTGGGTCACGTACACCGTGGTGCGACTTAGCCGGGCATGGATCCGGGCGAGCTCTGCCCGCATCTGAACACGGAGCTTGGCGTCCAGATTCGACAGTGGCTCATCCATGAGGAAGGCCACCGGATCACGAACGATCGCGCGACCGATAGCAACGCGCTGGCGCTGGCCGCCGGAAAGGGTCGCGGGTTTGCGATCGAGCATCTCCTGGAGCCCCAGCATCTGCGCAACTTCGAGCACCCGCTCCTGGATTGTGGTCTTCTTGGTTCGGCGCAGCTTCAACCCGAACCCGATGTTCTGAGCTACCGTCATGTGAGGGTAGATCGCGTAGTTCTGAAAGATCATCGCGAGGTCCCGTTCCTTGGCGGGAAGGTCGGTCACCTGCTTGTCGCCGATCCAGATCTCGCCGTCGGTCACCTCGTCCAGGCCCGACAGCAGCCGCAGGATGGTCGACTTGCCGCAGCCGGAGGGCCCCACGAGCACCATGAACTCGCCGTCTCCGATCTCGATGGAAACGTCGTTGACGGCTATGACCTCGTGCCCGAAAACCTTGGTAACGCCCTCGAGCGCTATACGAGCCACGCCGTACCCCCTATCGCCTGCATCGGCTCATCCTTTGATGCCCGTCAAAGTGACTCCCTCCATGAACGCGCGTTGCGCCATGAAGAACAAGATGATGATCGGCAACATGAACAAGACCGATGCGGCCATCTGGATGTTCCAGAGCACGCTCCTGTGTATCACCTGACTGAATTCCGCCAGACCAACCGCTAGCGTCCAGGTATGGGTGTTCGCAAACACCAGCGGGCCGAAGAAGTCGTTCCACGAATAGAGGAACTGGAACAGGGCCACGGCCATGATCGCCGGCTTGGCAAGCGGAACGATGACCCTGGTGAGGATCTGGAACTCGCTGGCACCATCGACCCGGGCCGCTTCCGACAACTCCTCAGGGATCGTCATGAAGAACTGACGCAGCAGGAAGATGGTGAATGCGTCGCCGAAGAAAGTGGGAAGGATCAGCGGTTTCAGAGTTCCGATCCAGTGGATCCGGACGAAGATTATGTACAGAGGAACGATGGTGACCTGACTGGGCAGCGCCAGGGTAGCCAGAACGAGCAGGAAGGCGACCTGCCGACCGCGCCAACTCATCCGGGAGAGTGCATAGGCGACGGGGATCGACGAGACGACCGTACCCACGGTCGCAAGCACCGAATAGACCACGGTGTTCCATGCGTATCTTGCGAACGGGACGAAATGAAAGACCTTGATGAAGTTCCCCCACACAAATGGGTGTGGCCAAAAGCTTCCAGTCAGCGCCTGCTGCCGAGTCATGACAGCCGTAGCAAGGATGAAGATGAAGGGCGTCACGAACACGACGGCCAGCACGATAGCCATGGAGTGATTGGCGACCGTCATCAGAAAGCGCTGGCGACGCACCTCCGGGGGCAGAGGGCGCTGGCGCATCTGAGCCGGTGTAGATACCGCCGGCCGGAGATCGGGTGTCGATACGGTGGCTATCGGAAGCCCCCTTGGTAGAAGACCCACCGGTTAGAGGTCTTTATCAGGATGACGGTGCAGACCATGACCACCACGAACAGCAGCCACGCCAGGGCCGATGCGTAGCCCATATTGGTGTACTGGAATCCCTGCTGGTAGAGCCATGTCGTATAGAAGAGCAGCGAACCTTGGGGTGCTCCCAGACTCAGATCCCCACCGGAGACCACGAACGCTTCCGTGAAGTACTGGAATCCCTCGATTACTCCGATGATTACCGAGAAGAAGATCACCGGCGAGATCATGGGCAGCGTTATGTAGCGGAACTTCTGCCACCAGCCGGCACCCTCGATGTCGGCAGCCTCGTACAACTGCTTCGGGACATCCAGAAGCGCAGCGAGGAAGATGATCATCGTGTCGCCAACACCCCACAGACCGAGACCGACCAATGAGGGTTTGGACCAGTGGGCGCTTTCGAACCACAGCGGCTGGGGCAGATGGACCAGGCGCAGGATCGTGTCGATGGGCCCCGAGGGATCGAGTAAGAACAGGAACCCCAGCGCGGCCGCAACGGTTGGAACCATCGTGGGGAGAAAGAACAGCGTTCGGTAGCCTCCCGATCCGCTCCGAACCCTGGTCAGGACCACCGCGGCCACGATCGCAAACATGATCTGGATCGGTATCCCGAAGACGATGATCCAGAGCGTGTTGCGAACCGCCAACCAGAAATTTGGATCGTGGGCGAACATGAATCGGTAATTGAAAAAGCCCACCCACTGCGGAGTTTGAAGCAGGTTGAATTTCGTGAACGAGAAATAGAGGCTCGAGAGCATCGGGTAAAGGATGAATCCCAAGAATCCGATGATCCACGGCGCCATGAATAGCAGCACCACCAGACGCAGCGTGTTCCTCCCGCGTCGCTTCGAGCGCACCGATCGCGTGCGGGTCAGATGATTCGCTTCCAGGGTGGCCAGCGTGCTGCCCTTATCCGCCCAGCTGAAGCTGCTGATTCACCTGATCGGTGAGTTTCTTGAGTCCTTGCTGCAGGTCAGGAACACTACCGGCTTGCCAGTTGTCAACGAAAGCGGCCAGAGCGTCGGCAGCGGCGGTACCTGCGGTCGTCAAGGGATAAAAGCGCGAGTTCGGATTGCGGAAGATGCTGAGGAACGTTTTGAAGTGGGGGTCGTTCGACAACTTTGCGTCCTTCAGGGACCCGTAGGTGGTGGGAACATTGTTGAGGAGCTCCGCCAGAGTTTCCACCGCCTTGGTATTGGTGGTGAGGAATTTCACCAATGCCCACGCCTCGTTCGGGTGGGTAGCCGTACGCGGGATGCCGATGACCGTCCCACCCACCTGTCCCGAGCCGTAGAGCTGAGTTTGGTTGTCAGCTGTGGGGAAGGGGGCCGTGCCGTAATTGATCTTGGCCTTGTCGTCTCGAATGAAGGCCGTGCGCCACTCGCCATCAAAGGCCATCGCCACTTCGCCTTTCTCGAAGGCCTGAGCGGAGGACCACTCTGAGTTGGCGCCGCCGATCTTCGAGAAGAATCTCGTCAGATTGTCGTAGCCATGAAACAACGCCAGCTGGCTCTTCGACCACTCCATCATCTGTGCCCACATCGGATCACTGGCAAAGGCTGCCTTTCCGTCGGAGCTATACCAAGTTGTGCCCCATGGAAGACCGTTGTACAGGTTTGCATTCTCGTAGAAACCAGCCAAGGGTACGAACCCAGCTACCTTGATGGACCCATCGGGATTGAACTGGGTCAGCTTCTTGGCGTCGGCGGTGAACTCGGACAGCGTCTTGGGAGGACCATTGATGTGGGCGGCGGCGAACATATCTTTGTTGTAGTAGAGACCGTACGCGTCGGTAAGCAGTGGCAGCGAGCATTGCGTCCCCTTGTAGCTCGTGTACTTCAGCGCAGCGGGAGGGAAGATGGAAGCCATGTCGAGCCCCGACGACTTGATGAAGGGCCCAAGATCTTGAAACGCGCCCGTGGCGCAGTATTTCGCAACGTTGTCGGGGCCAACATCGATCGCGACATCGATCGGTTGGCCGCTGGTGATCCCGCGGACGTAGTCGCTGAGCGATTTTCCCGGCACTAGATCAACATGGATCCACGGGTATTGCTTGTTGAACTGATGGATGACGTCGGCGAGATTCTTCAGTTCTCGCTCAGTAAAGTAATCCCACACCGTGAGCGTCACAGGGGTGTGCGGCCCGCTCTTCGTCACGTTCTTGGGCGTGTTCGTTTGATTTCCGCCGCCGGCGGTGCAGGCCACGCCCAACAACATGATGGCGCTTGCGATGGCGATGAGCTTCTTCATGATTTCCCCCTGCCTCGAGTGCCGGTGCGCCTGAACGAGATGTGAATCGTTAGCGGGTTCATGTGCGTGTATCAGAGAAGAATCGTGGCAGATAATCACGGTTAGCTGCCAGCAGGTCCTCGAGCAGCGGAGCCGCCACGGGATAGTCCGCAACCAACGGATTCACGACCAGAGCCTTGAGGGCGGCGTCACGGTCCCCCGTGGTGGCGGCCTGCACCGCCAGCCGCTCGTAAGCCTTGACCTGTTGCACCAACCCGCCGATCTCGGGCTCGAGAGGTTCGACCTCGAGGGGGTGGGCTCCCTGACTGTCGATCGTGGCTGCTACCTCGACGACGGCATCGTCCGGAAGGCCGGGGATCGTGCCGTCGTTGTAGATGTCTACAACC
>DATAPE010000102.1:0-5581 GCA_036265345.1 Actinomycetota bacterium | reverse complement strand
AAGCGCCACGACGTCTCCAAACCTCAGGGAGTCCGGGGGCGTAACAGCGACAACTCGAAGCTGTGGGAGGTGCTCGCCTGGAGGCCGCAGATCACGCTCGAGGAGGGCCTGAGATCGACCTACAGGTTCATCGAATCCGAGCTCGAGAAGTCGGGTCGCATCGGAACCCCAACGGTGGCCGCGGCGTCCTAGCTCTGTACCGGTAGCCTGCCCTAAGTGAGGGCACCCCGGCGATGAGGATCGTCTTCTACTACCCGCGGGCAATCGTCGGCGACGGCGGCATGACGGGGGCCGTGCGGCGGCTGGCCCACGGGCTCGCCGCTTCTGGCCTCGAGGTCTCCATGGTCTTCGCCGAAGGGGACGGGCGCGACCGCGACCCCTTGGTCGCGTGGGAACAGGTGGATCACGTAGGCATTTGGCGGGCCAGGGCGCCGGTCAAGCTGCGCCGGGTCTTCCAGGGCCACGACCTCGCGATATTCCACTCGGCCTGGGTGGTCCACAACGTGATTGCGGGTGCGGTCGCCAGGAGGGCCGGGGTACCTTATGTTCTCGCTCCGCGGGGCGCCTACGATCCGCACATCGTCCATCGCAAGCGGCTCTTCAAGCTCGCGTGGTGGACGGCCTTCGAAAAGAAGCTCGTGCATGAGGCGCGCGCCATGCACCTGTTCTTCGATTCCGAACGTTCGGATATGCAGCCCTTGGGCTACACAGGCCCATGGGTGATCGCGCCGAATGGGGTCGAGCCCCCTGAGGGTGTCCGCTGGGATGGGGGGAGCGGTGGATATGTCCTCTGGATGGGGCGTTTCGACCCCGAGCACAAGGGTGTGGACCTGCTGGTAGAAGGGATGGCTCGGATGGATCCCTCTAGCAGGCCGCGGCTGCGCTTGGTGGGCCCGGACTGGCGGGGCCGCAAGAAAGAGGTGGTGGCGTTGATAGACCGCCTGGGCCTGGGCTCGAATGTGTCCGTGGAGCCACCGGTCTACGGGAGGGACAAATGGGACCTGCTGTCATCCGCCGTGGGCTTCGTCTATCCGTCCCGGTGGGAGGGGTTCGGGAATTCCGTCGCCGAGGCGGTGTCGATCGGCGTCCCTACGGTGACCACCGATTACCCGTTGGGCCGGCACCTGGCCGCCCACGGCGGCGCCTTCCTGGCCCCCGCGACCCCCGAGGGGCTTGCCTCGGGCCTCGATCGCCTGTCCTCTCCCGAAGCCCGAGAGGTCGCCGCGACGGGCGCGGCCCTCGTGCGTGCCGACATGTCGTGGGACAACGTGACTGCGGCCTGGCGGCGCCAACTGCTCGAGCTGGAAGCCCCTTAGCCAGGCTCCCGTTTGAATGGGGGAAATGTCCCGGTCGTCTGGGAATACGTGGCAAGATACGCTCAAACGCGCAGGGCAGTGGGGGCGATTGGTCCCATCCTTGGGTTAATAGCCGTACTTGGGAAGTCTGAAGAAAGTCTGAAGGAGGAACCGTCATGACCTTAGGTCGTGTAAGAAACATCCTGGTGGTGGCGGGTGTCCTATTGGCCCTCGTCGCCATGTCAGGCGTCGCTCTAGCAGATGGGTCTGCTCCGCACAAGAAGCCCATCGTCCACGGGAAGCATCTCAGCAATCCCCCGGGCCCGACAGTGCACGCAGCCTCGATCCATCAAGCTGCTCCCGCAAGCCTGCCCTTCACGGGTGCAGACGTGATCCTGTTCCTCGGGATCGGGTTGGCCACCTTCGCGGTTGGCTTGACGCTCTACCGTCGGTCGCAGCCAGGCACCATCTCTTCGTAAGGCTGCACCACCAAAGATCATCGGGTCGCTCCCACCGGAGCGGCCCGTTTCTTTTGCGGGGCTCGCCTAGCGCGAACCTTCCACCTGGACGATGCCGTGCTTGACCGCGAAGGTGGCGGCCTCGAGTCTCGAGTGCACCTGGAGCTTGGTCAGGATGTTCTGTATATGGCTCCGGATCGTATTGGCGCTGATCGAAAGCTCTGCCGCCATCGCCAGGCCTGACTTCCCTTGAGCCAGCAGCGCAAGGATCTCGAGCTCCCGGGGGGTTAGCTGGCGGATGAGGAGGTCGGTCTCCTGCTGCTCCTTCGTTCGTTGGCCTGCAGCTCGGCTGGCCAGATGTTGCGGGATGACCATCTGACCTGCGATCGCGGCTTCGATCGACTTGACGAACTGATCCAGGGGGGTGTCTTTCGTCAGGTAGCCATGGAATCCGGCGCGCATGACTTCTCGGACCACCGCAGGATCCATGATGGAAGTCACGGCCAGAACCGTGGCGCCCGGACACTGGGCCAGGATGGCTTTGCCCACCTCGATCCCATAGATGTCCGGCAGACCGAGGTCTACGAGAACGAGATCGGGTTGTTGGTGAGCTGCAGCCACAGCCTCTTGGCCCGTTTGCGTGAGCTCGAGGATCTCCATGCCCAACGCTTCAAGGCTCGAGCGGATCGCCTCGGCGAATAGCTTGTGGTCATCGACGATCAGGACGCGGATGCTTGCCTCCTCTCCTCGGCGATGGGCAGCTCGATCACAAACATGGCTCCCGAAGAGCTGGAGCCGACCTTGATCGTGCCACCGTGGCTCTCGATCACGCGTCTTGCGATGAAAAGCCCCAAGCCTTTCCCGCGGCCGACCGCTCGAGGCGATTCCCCCCGCCCAAAGGGGTCGAAGATCATCTCTTTATCGGGGCCCGACACCCGGGGGCCCTGATCCGTTATCCGGACTTGCACCGTTGTGCCTCGAGCTATGACGTCGACCTCGACCGGCAACGAAGGAGGGGAGTGCCATAGAGAGTTGCGCAGCACATTTGCGAGGGCGCCGATGAGGTGAGGAGGGTCCGCTTGCATGATCACATCGGCCTTGTTACGCACGACGATGTCAATGTTCGAGCGCTCGGCCCTGCACATATTGATGGCGTCATCGATCACCGGCATCAGAGGGGTGGGTTTGCGGACCAGTGACTCATTGGTCATCGTGACGCGCAGGGCCCCATCGACCAGCGCCGACATCCGGTCGAGATCCTCGCGGGAGCGCTTCAACAGATGCTGGGTTCTGCTCTCGTCGTCGGCGGTTTGAAGTAGAAGGTCGATGACGGCACGGGTTCCAGTTAGAGGGCCCCGCAGCTCGTGGGCCGTCCACGAGATACCGAGGTCAAGGCGTTCGTGATTCAGGTCTGCGAGCGCCAGGATGCCTAAGCGGCGGAGAACATCCTTGAGCATCGGTTGGATGAAGTGCACCGCGGAAGTGATCTCGGGCGATCTTGCCCCGATCACGATGACGGCATCCCGGCCGTCGATCACAGATGCCTTGTCGATGCCGGTTAACCGGACGATCGAGTCGAGCAACTGTGACTTCGCATCGGGCCCACCCGGCGTCAATCGCTTGATACTTCTCATCTGGGTCTGGATGCGATCCGAGGTGGCGGTGGAGAGGCCATGCTGAGCCAGAAGAGTCAGTCGCGTCAGATCAGCGTTCACGGCCCACGCGATGACAGACGCGCCGAACGCATCGTGACAGACGCGCGCGACCTCCTCGACTGCCTTCGCGGTGGACCTCGATCGCACGAGCGTCCGGGCCAGCCGTGACAGTGTCCGCATCGAGCTGACCTCCCGGTGCAGGGCGGCCCCTTCCTCGAGCATCCTCAGCGACAGACCACCTTGATCGGCAAAGCCTCTCAGCCCCTTCCACCCCGAGGCGATGGCATCGGGAGAGGCGATGACCTCCATCAGACCCAAAACCTCGCTCCGGGACACCAAGGGAAGAACGGCGACGGCTAGATCTGGATCGTCGAGGTCAACCCGCAACGGTTTCCCCTCGGTGACTGCGAGCGCCCTGGCGGCGGAAGCCTTGCGGAGGCCCTCGGGCGACTCTGAGATGGCCGCAACCAGCTTGCCGCCCTCGGATGTCAGGAACAGCCGGACCTTGGCCCGGGGGCCGGTCACGGACCGGGCCGACCGGCCGAGCGCGGTCAGCACCTCCTTCAGCCTTGCCGGGGGGCCGAATCTCGTTCCGCCAACCTCGCCTTTCACATGCGCGCTCAACGGCCTGGCCTGCCTCGTTTCGGTGGTAGATCGGCGTAATGGATGGGCTAAGTGTATCGGCGGTAGGGTCGGGACGGGTGAGGATTTTCTGATGTGGCAGGCGCCGAGGAACGCGAAGAGTGGTCCGTTTGGAGGGTGCCTGACGTAGCGAAGTTACGGCTGTTTGTCGTGGCTAGGGGGCATATAGACCGGTAGCCTCATCCCCACTCGACAGAAAGATCCTTATTCATGGAAACCTTTGCGCAGGTCGTTGGACAGGTACTCCGTAAGGCCCGGCTCGACCGTGGCCTGACTCTCGACGATGTTTGGCTTCGGTCGGCCGGCCGCTTCAAGCCGTCCTCCGTCGGGGGGTACGAGCGAGGAGAACGATCGATCTCTCTGGACCGATTCTGCTTGCTGGCGGCCTTCTACGCGATCCCGGCCGACAGGATGCTGGCCCAGGTGCTCGAGCAGGTGAATCCCGAGGGACGCGAGCAGCTGGTGATCGATCTGAACGAGCTCACCAAGCTTCAGAGCTCGGACGCGGGATGGGTCAGCGAATACATCAACGACGTTCTCACCGAGCGCGGTGACCTGGTCACCGATGTCGTTACCCTGCGATCGGGTGACGTGGAAGCTCTGGGTCTGCTGGGCGGTATCAAGTCGCCAGCGGTGATCGACAAGCTCAGATCGAAAGAGGCCCGCACCCGAAAAGAGGATGCCTAGGCACACGGGCCCGTCGTTGCTTGACACTCGGTAGGGTTGTCCCGATGTCGGCGGTCTTGGTGACTGGGATGTCGGGAACCGGCAAGTCGTCGGCTCTCGCCGAACTTGGCCGGCGCGGTTATCGCGTCGTAGACACCGATGATCGGGGCTGGAGCGAGTATCACGAGTATGTTGAGTCCTCCGACGAGTTGCACCGCGGGGAGTGGCTCTGGGTCGAGGAAAAGATCACCGGGCTGCTGGGCTCCGATGATGGTCGCTCGCTCTTCGTTGCAGGATGCGTGAGGAACCAGTCGAAGTTCTACGACCGTTTTAACGCGGTCGTCCTGCTCAGCGCCCCTGCCGACGTGATCCTTGACCGGATCGCATGCAGAACGACGAACAACTACGGGAAGATCCCATTGGAACGAGCGATGATCTTGGACGACCTCGCCAGGGTCGAGCCGCTCCTCAGGGAGGGCTGCACTCATGAGCTGGATGCCAGCAGACCGCTCGCCGACATCGTGGCCGACCTGACCGCCATCGCGTCGCGCTCAGATGACGCCGACCCAGGGAAACGTCGCTTCGAGGCACATTCCTGAGCGCTAGCGCAGGCGACCGTCATCTCGCCAGGTCGTGTTGCGCCGGGTGGACATTCTCGACCACCATGCGACGATCACCCCCGTGACGCTCGCGGACCTCAGCCGCCTGGCCGCCCAGCTCGACGGTGTCTCCGAGAGTCGTCGGGAGGGCTTGCTTCATTGGCGTTATCGCGGCCGCCTGGTGACGCGGCAGCTCGATGACAGCCACATCGTCATTCGTGCGTCGTTCGAGTTTCGAGACCTCCTGCTCCAGTCGTTCCCCGAGA
>DATAPE010000101.1:0-8424 GCA_036265345.1 Actinomycetota bacterium | reverse complement strand
CCGAGGCGCAGCTGATCCCCAAGGCCCAGCTCCCGTTCAGCACGATAGATATCGAGGGCTTCGATAGAGCGCGGCCCTTGAGCTTGGTAGCGCTCGGTCCCCGCGCCGTGAGGGCCACGATGCAAGCTCGTGCCGTGCTAGCCGAACGCCGCCCGGACGTCGTCGTGGGGATGGGCGGTTACGTGAGCCTGCCGGTGTGTGCCGCGGCGCGTCTGCGCGGCACGTCCATCGTCCTGCACGAACAGAACATCGTTCTGGGGCTTGCGAACCGCGTCTGCAAAGGTTCCGCCGCACGCGTGGCGGTGTCGTGGGCCGAGACCCTGGCGACCGCCGGGCGTCATGGGGTGTTTACCGGCAATCCTGTGCTTCCGGAGATCGCGCATCTCGATCGGTTGCGGCGGCGCCCCGAAGCACTCGCGCGATTCGGCCTCGAAGCCAACCGGCGAACTCTCCTGGTCTTCGGCGGCAGTCAGGGGGCGCGGCGGCTCAATCAGGCCGCGGTGGGCTTGGCCGATAGGTGGCGGGCCCGCTCCGACCGCCAGGTGCTGCATCTGGCGGGCAAGAACGAGTACGGCGCGGTCACCGCCGAGGTGGCGAGTGGGGGAGAGCTCCCGTACAGGGTGGTGGACTTCCTGCCGGAGATGATGGATGCGTACTCGGTGGCGGATCTGGTCCTGTGCAGGGGAGGCGCCACGACCATCGCCGAGCTCACCGCGACTGGACTTCCCGCGATCATCGTTCCTTATCCTTTCCACCGCGACCGCCAGCAGGAGCGTCATGCGCAGGTGCTGGACGACGCGGGGGCAGCCATCACGCTGCGCGACTCCGATGTGACCACAGCTTCCGTGGGCGATGCGGTGGACTCCTTGTTCAACGCGGATGACGCGCTCGAGGTCATGGCGAAAGCGTCCCTGGCTCTGGGCCATCCAGAGGCCGCCGACCGACTTGCCTCCGTCGTGCGCGAGGTTGCGGCATGAGATTCTCCGCTCCGATGAGGGTGCATTTCGTGGGGATCAGCGGCGTCGGGATGTCTGCGATCGCCAAGGTGCTTTTGGAGCGCGGGTTCACGATCAGCGGATCCGACCTCAAGAGATCACGGGCGTCGCTCCTTCTGGAGGCTATGGGGGCCGAGATCCACGTCGGCCATGATGCGGGCAACATCGCCGGCGCCGATGCGGTCGTCGTGTCTTCTGCGATCCCCGTGAGGAACGTGGAAGTCGTGGCGGCGCGCGACGCCGGGATCGAGGTCATGACGCGCGGCGACGCGCTTGCGGCCCTGGTGAACGATGCCGAATCCGTGATCGTGGCGGGAACTCACGGCAAGACGACGACCACGTCGATGATCGTCTCGGTGCTCCGCTCGGCCACTTTGGATCCGACCTACCTGGTCGGGGGCGGGCTGAACGACTCCGGCACGAACGCCCGCTCGGGCACCGGCCCGCTCGTGGCTGAGTCGGACGAGAGTGACGGCTCTTTCCTTCTGCTGCGGCCTTCGGTGGCAGTGGTTACGAACGTGGACGCCGACCATCTCGATCACTGGGGTTCTATCGCCAACATCCGCGATGCCTTTCAGGAATTCCTCTCGACGGTCACGACTACCGCGGTCGTTCCGGTGGGGGAGTCGAGGCTGGTCGAGGCAAGCAGAGCTAACGGCGTGCGCACGATCACTTTCGGTGAGGGTGGCGACGTGACCGCGGCGGATCAGGTGCTCCACGGGGACGGAAGTGATTTCATCTTGCGCTTCGAGGGCCGCTCGGCGGGCGTTCACCTCTCGGTTCCCGGGGGGTACAACGTTGCAAACGCGCTGGCGGCCGCAGGCGGATGCATCGCTGCCGGGCTCGACCTGGAGCAGATCGCGCACGGCCTTTCCAGCTTCCACGGGGTCGAGCGCCGGTTCCAGGTGCGCGGGTCGGCCAGGGGGGTCACGGTGGTCGATGACTACGCGCACAATCCATCCAAAGTGAAAGCGGTGCTCTCCGCGGCCAAGCTTGGGTCTGAGGACGGACGGTGGGCTCAGGTCGTGGCGGTCTTCCAGCCGCATCGCTACTCGCGCACGCGCTCCTTCTATCAGGACTTCGGGTGCGCCTTCGCGGATGCCGACCGCGTCGTGGTCACCGACATCTATGGGGCGGGGGAGGAGCCCGTGCCGGGGGTAACCGGAAAGCTGGTCGCGGATGCGGTCTGTGGCCGCCTCCCGGGTCGGCCTGTCGCCTACCTGCCCCATCGCAATGAATTGCTCGACTACCTGGAGTACGTGACCCGTCGTGGAGATTTATTGCTGACTCTGGGAGCCGGCGACATCACCACCGTGGGCGAGGAGTTCCTGTCTCGCCGGGGGGCACGATGGATCTGAGCCGAGTCGCCGATCAGTTGCGCGAGCGGTCGCGGGCGCGGGTGGAGACGGATTTCAACCTGGCGCGATACACGACCTACCGTCTGGGCGGCGCCGCGGCTCTCTATGTCGAGCCGTCGTCCGCGGAGGACCTCGCGATGCTCGGTGCCGCTCTGCGGGACGAGCCCGATGACGCGCGCCCGCCTCTCCTGATCCTCGGGAGGGGTTCCAACCTCGTCATCTCCGATCACGGTTTCCCAGGTGTGGTCATCCGCATGGCCGGCGCGTTCGCGTGGTTGAAGAGCTCCGGACCGCACGGCGTGATCTCGGGCTGTTCGAGCACGCTGCCTCAGCTGGCGAATTGGGCGGCGCGCCGATCGCTGACGGGCATGGAGTTCGCGGTGTCCATACCGGGCTCGGTGGGAGGCGCGGTCCGCATGAACGCCGGCGCGCACGGCAGCGAGATCGGCGATCACTTGACCTCGGTCACCCTGTTCGACCTGGAGGAGCTCGAGCTCACGCGGCCCCCGGTGGCCTCATTGGGGTTCTCGTACCGGCGGTCGGATCTGACCGAGAACGACCTCGTTATCGATGCAGGCTTCGAGCTCGAACCAGGCGATCCCGATCGGATCCGGGAGCGAATGGAGGAGCACCGGCAACACCGTTCCGCAACTCAGCCGGGGGCCGCGCAGAACGCGGGCAGCGTGTTCAAGAATCCATCGGGTGACTCTGCCGGCCGTTTGGTGGAAGCCGCGGGATTGAAAGGGTTTCAGGTCGGCAAAGCAACGGTGTCCGAGCTCCACGCCAACTTCATGATCGCCGCCGACGGAGCCTCGGCCCAGGACGTGTACGACCTGGTGCAGACCGTCCGGCGGAAGGTGCGCGACGCCTCGGGCATCGAGCTCGAACCAGAGGTCCGCTTCGTCGGTGCGTTCGAGGACCGCGCCGCGGAGGCGTTCCAATGACGGATTCGGTCCCCACGGCCCGGCCCGATCCCCGCATCACCAGGCGCCGCAAGGCCATCGAGCGCACCCGCAAGAAGAAACTCCTACTGGCTCTGTCGTTCGCGGGCGTCGTCGTCGTGGTGGCTTGGGCGGCATTCTGGTCGCCGCTGCTGGACGTGCGCAGAGTGCAAGTAACGGGTTCCAAACACGTGACGGGGGCCGACATCGAGACCGCCGCCCACATCGGCAGCGGAACCAATCTGTTGCTTCTCTCCACATCGAGAGTCGTCCAGGCTGTGGAGGCTCTCCCGTGGGTTCGGCGCGCCCGGGTAGACAGAAGCCTTCCCGGCACCGTTCGCGTCCGGATAGTCGAGCGGAGACCGGTGATCGTCCTCCGCCAGGGCTCGTCCCGGTGGTTCGTCGATCGCTCCGGCCATGTGATCGCTCCTGCGACCGGCGGCCACCATCACCTGCCGACGCTCGCCGGCGTTGGCGCGCAGTCGATCAGGCCGGGTCTTACGCTCACGAGTGAAACGGGAGCAGGTGCCATCGAGGCGTGGCGCTCGCTACCCCGAAAGCTCATCCATCGCGTCGTCGCGGTATTCGCGCCGACGGTGGATGCGATCACGTTCTCGTTGAAGGACGGCACCACCGTTCGCTACGGGCCTCCAACGGACATGAAGGACAAGAACCAGGTTCTCCTCGCGCTCTTGCACAAGGTCTTCGTCGACGGCACCGGGGCTTCGTATATAGATGTGCGGGTTCCCACGAGCCCGGCGGTGGGTCCGCCTGCCATCCAGAATCCGGGACCCACCCCGGCCGACACCGCCAGCGCCGTGCCCGCAGCGAGCCCTTCTCCCACCCCGACGCCTACCCCCACGGCCACGCGGACGAAGTAAGTCGGGCAAGTCATCGTCACGGAGTCGTGACGGTGGCGCGAAACCCGGTAGTAAAGAGGGGGCGCCTGTTGTGAATAGGTGGCACCTGCGTTCCCCCGATCCCATGGCCCGGGAAAGTCATACCGTCGCGAGAGCCCCCGTCGCAAAATAGGAACCGAGGTCGCAAAAAAGCGACGTTGTTCTCTATTTTGCGACGGGGGTACGACCCGGAGATATCTGCGATCCCTCAGACGGCGAGGTTGGCTGCTGGGTTCGTGCGATTCGGCGATGACCGGTTTGACGTTCGTCGTTCTAAGTACTACATTCCTCAACCGTTCGTTCAGGTTGACATAACATTAAGCCTGAAGTGGAGGATGAGGGAGAAGTCCACCCTTCCTGACCAGGGGAAATGCAGATGTCGGTAAGAACGAGTCGTAAATCCAGCAAGTCTCAACCTGCGGTTCAGGCCGTAAAAGGAGGTCGCATGGCGACGGGGCCCCAGAATTATCTGGCCGTTATCAAGGTGGTCGGCATCGGGGGCGGTGGCGTCAATGCGGTCAATCGCATGATCGACGTCGGCCTCAAAGGGGTCGAGTTCATCGCGGTGAACACCGATGCCCAAGCGCTTCTGATGTCCGACGCGGACGTCAAGCTGGACATCGGTCGCGAGCTCACCCGCGGGCTCGGCGCCGGCGCCGATCCCGAAGTGGGACGCCAGGCGGCCGAGGACCACCGGGACGAGATAGAGCAGGTGCTCAAGGGCGCCGACATGGTCTTCATCACCGCGGGCAAGGGCGGCGGCACGGGCACGGGCGGTGCTCCGATCGTCGCCGAGATCGCCAAGTCGGTGGGCGCTCTGACGATCGGTGTCGTCACCCGTCCCTTTGGATTCGAAGGACGTCAACGGGCCGTCAAGGCCGAGCAGGGGATCGCCAACCTCAAAGAGAAAGTGGACACGCTGATCGTCATCCCGAACGATCGCCTGATCCAGGTCGGCACGCAGTCGACCTCGATGCTCGAAGCGTTCCGGATGGCGGACGAGGTGCTCCTGCAGGGCGTGCAGGGGATCACCGATCTGATCACTACACCGGGGCTGATCAACCTCGACTTCGCCGACGTCAAGGCAGTCATGACCGACGCCGGGTCCTCGCTGATGGGGATCGGCCAGGCCCGAGGCGAGAGCCGTGCGTCGGAAGCTGCCAAGTCCGCGATCTCGTCGCCGTTGCTGGAGGCGTCGATCGAGGGTGCCCGCGGGGTGCTGCTGAACATCGCCGGTGGCTCGGACCTTGGTCTCTTCGAGGTGAACGAAGCTGCCAACATCATCTCGAAGGCTGCGCATCCCGACGCCAACATCATCTTCGGCGCCGTCGTCGACGACACGCTGGGAGACGAAGTGCGCGTCACTGTGATCGCTGCCGGATTCGACCGCTGGGGTCAGCGCGAGGCCGAGGAGCTCGTCAAGCCGGAAGAGGAGATCTTCTCCCTTACCGGCGTGGGCGAATCCGAGTCCTTCGTCGGTGGAGCGAACAAGGACCATCTCGTGTTCGACGCCGCAGAGGACGACCTCGACATCCCCTCGTTCCTCCGCAACGAATAGCCGCTAGGGAAACCTTCCCCCATAGACGGGGCCTTCGGGCCCCGTCTGTTGCGTCCGGGACGCCGCGACTGCACCGGTCGGTGCGGCATAACTCCTTCCCGGCACGGCATGCTGAGACCATGGACCACCAGCCCACCCTCGAACGGTTAACCGAGCACGACGTCCCCTTCCTGACCGACCGGGCGGCACTCGAGAGGGGGTGGCTGCTCGGATTCACCTCACGAGTGGGCGGTGTCAGCTCACCGCCCTTCGACACGTTGAATCTGGCAACCAGTGGCGGCGACGCTCCCTCGGATGTGATGGAGAATCGCCGGCGAGCGTCTTTAGCAGTGGGATTCTCCGCCAGCGCGCTGGCATTCTCACGCCAGGTCCACGGCGCAGGCATGCTCGAAGTAGCTCCGGGCGAAGCCGGCCTTCTGGGCGAGGCCGACGTGCTGATGGCGCGAGAGCCCGGCCCCGTTCTTGCCATCCTGACCGCGGACTGCGCGCCGGTCCTCGTGATCGGTACACGCGGTGCGGCGATCGCGCACGCAGGATGGAGAGGGCTCGTTGCCGGTGCCATCGAGAACGCTGTCGCTGCAGTTGCACCGGTGGCCGCGGCGTGGGTGGGGCCCTGCATCCATGCCTGTTGCTACGAGGTGGGTCCTGAGGTCGTCGCAGCCTTCCGTGCCGCAGGGCTACCGGTGTCGGCTACCGATCGCGTGGATCCGGCCCAGGCAGCGGGGTTCGCGCTGCGGCGGGCGGGGGTGGATCGGATCGTGATTGCGGACGTTTGCACCGCGTGCAACCCCGACTGGTTCTCGTACCGGAGGGACGGCGTCACGGGACGCCAGGGCGCCTTCCTGGCCTTGGCAGGGGACTGAACGGGGTGGGGAACGTGGCGTCGTCGCTGCAAGAGTCTCTTGCGCGCGTGCGCGAACGCGTCACGACAGCTGCAGAGCGCGCGGGCAGGAGCCCGGCAGATGTCACGTTGGTGGCGGTCTCGAAAACCTTCCCGATCGACGTGATCCAGAAGGTGATCGAGTGCGGCGCCGCCGATCTCGGCGAGAACCGGGCCCAGGAGTTTCGAGAGAAGGTTGCCGCGCTGGGCGACGCCGCTCGATGGCATTTCGTTGGCCCCCTTCAAACCAACAAGGTGCGCATCGTTGTGGGGGCCGCGCAGCTGATCCATTCGGTCGATCGGCTCCAGCTCGCCGAGGCGATCTCGCGGCGAGCCGCGGCGTTGGACATCGTGCAGGAAGTCCTGCTCGAGGTAAACATCACCGGTGAAGCTGCCAAGCATGGCGCCGAGCCCGGACGCGCGGTCGAGCTTGGCGTCGCGATGCACGGACTGGGAAATCTGACCGTTTCTGGTCTGATGACGATGGCTCCGTTCAGCGATGACCCCGAGACTTCCCGCCCTTACTTCCGGCAACTTGCCCAACTGAGAGACGAGGTCGCAGCCGTGGTTCCGGGCGCGACCGGTCTGTCCATGGGGATGTCGCGGGACTTCGAAGTGGGCATCGAGGAGGGCGCCACGCTAGTGCGGGTGGGCGAGGCCATCTTCGGTTCTCGGGCGCATTAGCCGCTTCCAAGGCCCGTAGTCGCTATATCCTTCCGCCATGGCGGGCGCATGGAGGAAAACCCTGATCTACCTCGGTCTGGTCGAGGACGAAGACCTCGATGACTATGGACAGGAGGACACGCCCGAGCCCGCCACCCGGTCGATCTCCCGCCAGGACCGGGAACCGCGCTCCAGCCGCCGTGACAGCGTCGTTCGCTCGATGCCGGCGACCCCGTCCGCCCGCTTCCACCTGGTCAGCCCCACCGCGTTCAATGATGCGCAGGAGATAGGGGACAAGTACCGGGAGGGCTTCTCGGTCATCATGAACCTGGCCGGCGCCGCCCCCGATATCGCCCGGCGCCTCGTCGACTTCGGCAGCGGGCTTGCCTATGGACTGGCAGGTTCCATGCAGCAGGTGGCCGACAGAGTGTTCCTCTTGACCCCGCAAGGGGTGCAGGTGTCTGCGGAGGAACGGCGCCGGTTCCTGGAGGAGCGCGGCTTCTTCAATCAGGCCTAGGCCGAGCCACACTTGTTCCTGGTCTGCGACGCCCTCACGGCGTACTGGGTCATCCTGCTGATCCGGATCATCCTGTCCTGGACCACGATGTTCTGGTCGCCGCCGAGCTCACTAACCCCCGCTATCAAGGTCGTCTACGACCTGACCGAACCCGTGATGGCGTTCTTCCGCCGCTTCATCCCGCCGATCGGGGGGCTCGATCTGTCGCCGATCTTCATCTTCATCATCTTGCAACTCATCAGAAGCGCGATCTGCCCCGGTTAGAAATAGGACGCGCTTCTCGCGGCGGATAACACGCGTTTTCGCACGGCATTCTGGGATACTGGCGCCATGGAGGTCACCGCGCGCGAGATCCACGACAAGGAGTTCCACGATGCGTGGCGCGGCTATAACCAGGAAGAGGTAGACGACTTCCTCGACAAGATCGCCGAGACCCTCGACCGCCTGCAACGAGAGAACGTCGCACTCCAACGGCGCTTGGGCGAGCTCGATCAGACCGTCTCTACCAGCCGCACGACCGAGGACATGCTGAAGCAGACCCTGGTCAGCGCTCAGCAAGCCGCCGAAGAAGCCATCGCCAAGGCCAAGGCCAAGGCGGACAAGCTTCTCGTCG
>DATAPE010000100.1:0-20011 GCA_036265345.1 Actinomycetota bacterium | reverse complement strand
ACTTCCCCCGAGGAAACCGACCCTGTCGAGAGGGCCCGCGCCGCGGTGGCGCTGGCGCATCAGGCCCGCCGCACCTCTGAGCCCTTCCTTCCCGCAGAGGACATCAGCGATCCCTTTGGGGGGCCGAGCAGTGGGTATCTCGAGATGACCCTTCAGGTGCGAGAGCTCTGTACCCAACTGCTGAGGGGCCTGTTCGGTTCCAAGGTCCTCAGATAAGTCGCCTCCGAAGAGCTCAGGATTCCAGTGATCCAGGAAGCTGAGCTGCCCCCGTTCGCGGGGAGAGCAGTTGGGCTGGCGGCCGCGATCGCCGTGGGCCTGCTGCTTCTCGTCAGCGCTCGCGACGGCTACCACCGCGACGAGCTCTACTTCCTCGAGGCTTCTCGTCACCTCGCGTGGGGGTACGTCGATCAACCCTCCTTCTCGATAGCGTTGGTCGGGCTCTCACGCGCGCTGTTCGGGAACTCCCTCCTCGGTCTGCGCCTATTCCCCGCCCTCGCCGACGGTGCATGCGTGATCCTGACCGGTCTGATCGCCCGGGAGTTTGGCGGCAGCCGCTTCGCCCAGGGACTTGCCGCCTTGGCGCTGGCGGTCAGTCCCTTCTTGGTCGCCGGCCACCTTGCCGGGCCCACGATCTATGACTTTTTCTTCTGGGAGCTGCTCTCGTTCGTGGTTATCCGGGTCCTGCGCACCGGCAACGAGCGCCTGTGGCTCGTGGCGGGACTGGTTGGCGGCGTCGCCCTCGAGAACAAGGAAACGATCCTCTTCCTCGTCTTCGGGCTCGTCGTCGGCCTCCTTATCAACCGGCAGGCACGAGTCCTCGCCAGCCCGTGGTTGTGGGCGGGGGCCGCGCTGGCGTTGGTGATCTGGGCCCCCACCCTGATCTGGGAAGCCAAGTACCACTGGCCCACGATCGAGATGTCGCGCAACCTTCACCAGGAGCATTCGGGACTTGCCGTTTCCATAACGTTCCTTCCGATCCAGCTGTTGCTGCCGGGTTGGTGGGTGGCGCCGGTGTGGATGTCAGGGCTGTGGGCGCTGTGGCGGGAGCCGCCCTTTCACCTCTACCGCTCCTTCGCGATCGCCTACGCGCTTCTGTTCGTTCTCATCGGCGTGTACATAGGCGACCGGCCCTATTACTTCGCGGGCCTCTACGCGGTCGCGCTGGCGGCCGGAGCGATCGTCGCCGACGGAGTAGTTCACGGCACGCGCCGGTTCTTTTCGCTTCGCCGACCGAAGCGACGGTTGGTGTGGCGATCGCCTGGCACCGCCATCCGATCATCTTGATAGTGGCGGCGATCAACCTCCCGCTGGCGCTGCCGATCCTTCCTGCGAGAGCGCTCGCCACGGTTCCCTTGCAAGGCGTTAACTACAACCTTGGAGAGACGATCGGTTGGCCTCAGCTGGTTGCCACCGTCGCGCACATCTATCGATCGCTGCCACCTGCCGAACGTTCCTCGACGACGATCGTCACCGGCAACTATGGCGAGGCGGGAGCGTTCGACCGTTACGGCAGGTCGTTTGGACTTCCCCAGGTGTACAGCGGCCACAACAACTACTGGTGGTGGGGCCCCCCGAAACCGGCGACCGGAACCACGATCGCAGTGGGTCTCGCGAGCCCGATGCTGCGCCACTACTTCGGCAGCGTTGCGCTCGCGCAGCGTTTCCACAATGCCCAAGGGGTCGACAACGACGAGGAGGGCACCTATATCTGGTTGTGCCGTGATCAGAAGAAGCCGTGGCCCACGATCTGGGGTCACTTCCGGCACTACGGTTAAGAGGGAGCCTCGATCGGCACTCAGTTAACTCGTTCTGATGACAACGATGAATGCCAACTGTGACGCCGATAGCGGCGTGATTGTCAGGAGAGGAGTGCAGATGGACGTGCGATCTTGGCTGCAGCAGAGGACGCTCAACCAGACTCGGCCCTTTACCCAAGTGATCGCCTCGGCAGTGGGAGCACGAGCGGTGGGAGCTCTGGCGGTCGGTGCCGGTGCGGTGGGGGCATTGGCGATCGGCCGTCTGGCGATCGGACGAGCGGTGATCAGATCCCTCCAGATCGAAGACCTCGAGGTGGGGCACCTCAAGGTGCGTGAGTTGGAGGTTCTGCAGGAAACCCGGCCGGTCTAGGAGACTGGATCGGCGAACTTGCCCCACGCGAGTGATTTCGTAGTTGGAAGTGACCGAATAGGTAACAGAGCTCGCAACAGATCAGGGTAGGGGGATGCGCCAGACCGAGTTCGAGTAGTAGTTGTCTACCCACAGGCTGCCAAACGCTACGGTCACCACCGCGGACCCGTCTCCCGCTTTAAATCGGCGAACGATCGTGGCTCGCCGCGGGTCGATGCCCAGGACCGCACCTGCTCGGAACTCGCCGACCCAGGCGGTCGACCGCGAGAACGCGATGCGATCGGGAAACGATGCTTGGTCGGTCTTGATCGTGGCCGCGACAGCATCGCGCCCGGGGTCGATGCGAAAGACGTCGTCACCTGCATCTCCGGCGGCGCCCCACACGCTTCCGAGACCCACCGCCAGGCTGTGTACCGCGGTGCGGGTCTTCACGTGGCTCTGCACCGAGAGGTCGTGCGGCGACAACCTCATGACACCGCTGGTGCCGGTGAGCCATAAAGAACCAAAACCCGCAGCGATGTCGTTCCCGTCTGCGTGACCGCGAGCAGTCACCTTGTTGCTCTGGGGATCGATCCTCGCGAAGCCTTGCCAGTCGACACCGCTCGCCCACACCGATCCGAACCCGGCCGTGAGGCCGTAGACGCCGCCGGGGAGCCGGATGCGCGCGGCAACCCGCTCCTGATGCGGATCGACCCGGGTCAGACGGCCGGCATTCGAATCGCCGACCCAGAGCGCGCCGTAGCCCATAACGATCGGGCCGGGCTTTCCCCCCACGCGGATGGTTGCAGTGATCTTGTTCGTCGAGGGATCTACCCGCACCACGGTCCCGTTCCCGACGGTCACCCACAACGAGCCAAAGGCGCCTACCGCAAAATTGGGTTGCGGCGACACCTCGATCGAGGCTTCGACATAGCCGGGAAGGGCGGGGGAGCTTGTCCGCGCTGAGGGTGTGTGATCGCTCCCGCCTGGCCTGCTCGGGCCCGCGTCGTCGCGGGCGCAACCCGCGAGAGCAACCAGCAGACATGCCGCGACCACAGCCCGCAGCGGCCCGGCTCCCGGCCTAGCGGCTGTCATCAGGTTGGTCCTGGATCCACAGCATTTCCGTTACCGATGATAGCCTTTTGTTGGTAACGAGGGAGAGTGAGGATGCCACCGACAGCCAGCGAAACAAGTCCCCTGCGAGGGCTTTCTCGGGAGCCCGGCGGGCGACCCCCTGCCCCTTCGCCCCTCGATCTGGTGCAGCGGTTCGTGAACAGCTACGACCATCTGACCGAGCACGGGATCATCGAGATCCCCGCGGCGCTCGATGCATGGATCAGCGCTCGAGGATTACCCGAAGGGAAGCGTGCAACGGCAGCCGACGTGCGCCGCGTCAGGAACTTCAGGGAAACGCTTCGTGCGGTTCTGGGTGGCCACGATGGGGGCCCGGTCGATCCCGTTGTCATCGAGAAGATGAACACTCTCATCCGCAAGGCAAGGCTGGCGGTTCACATCCAGCCGGATGGACGCCCCGCGATCGAAGCTGACGGAAGGGGAGTGCCGGGCCTCATCGGCGCCATCGTGGCGGCAGCGACGACGGCCGAAGCGCGCGAGATGTGGGACCGGCTCAAAGCGTGCCGCTCCTGTGGCTGGGTCTTCTACGACCGTTCGAAGAACAAGTCGGGATCGTGGTGCACGATGACCATCTGCGGTAGCCGTTCCAAGATGCGCGCCTACCGGCACCGCCATCGCGAGGGCTTGCGCTAGGTTCACGGGACACGCTGGTGGGCGGTCGACATCACCGATTGGTCCCAGTGGGCCCATCGATTGGAGCTCGCGGCTTGGTCCTACTGTCCGAGTCGACCCGCGGGTGGTTTGGGAAGTCTCCTTACTAGGTAGGGTTAAAGAACGGGCGCGGGTCGCTGTTCGGCCGCCCGTGGTTGAGGGGTCGACCACGCAATGGGGGTAGCTATGAAGCGAATCTGGGTCGTTCTATTGCTATTTGTCGCGTTAGCGGCCTCGGTGAGCTTCCTCAATCGTCAGTTCGCCGGCGCCGCTCCCGGATACCGGGACATCGTTATGGCAGACAACCCGGTTGCCTATTGGCGGCTGGGGGAGCCGTCCGGTTCTACCACCGCAACCTCTGAGACCGGTCAGTATGCAGGGACCTACGTGGGATCGCCGGCTCTGGGTCAGGCCGGATTGATCGCGGAGGATGCCGATACCGCACCGCGGCTCGACGGGGTTGACGACCGTGTGACGGCGGACGGATTGGCCTCGGTCTCGAGCTGGCCCAACGGCTACAGCCTGGAGGCGTGGGTTACCACCGATACCACGACTCAAGAGGGCTACGTCATGTCTTTCAACACCAAGACCGGCGGCAATGGCATATCGATCTTTCGCGATGAGCCGACGGACAAGTTCAAGTTCCGCGATTGTTCGGTGTCCGGTTGTGTGGTTGCAACGTCGACCACCGCCCCTCAGATCGGCAAGACCTATCACGTGGCAGTGACGGTCGACGGCTCCAACAACGGTGTGCTCTATGTCAACGGGAACCCCGAGGCGACCTTCTCATCGGCCAAGCGGCCTCCGTCGACCGGCCTTTTCAGCATCGGCGGGGAATACGACTGCTGCCCGGTACCGACTTCATTGTGGAGTGGAGTGATAGACGAACCAGCGGTCTATGCGACGGCGTTGAGCCCGGCTCAGGTTCAGGCTCACTACGTCGCGGGACTCCCGACCCAGCCAACCCCGACTCCCTCGCCAACCCCTAGCGACACGCCCACGCCGTCGCCCAGTCCTACTGTCACCCCGCCCGTCGGCGAGAAGGTGATGTGGGTGATGATGGAGAACAGGAACTACTCGGTGCTCACGAGCAAGTCGGCGCCTTACCTGAAGGGAACTCTCGTTCCTGCAGGAGGAAGCGCCGCCAACATGCATTCCGAGAGCAAGCCTTCGTTGCCGAACTATGTCGCCATCACCACCGGCTCGACCCAGGGTATCAAGGACAACAACCCACCCTCGAAGCACCACATCACATCGCCGAGCATCTTCAGTCAGACCGATCCGTCGTGGAAGACCTACGCGGAAGTGATGCCGTCCAACTGCTCGCAGGTGAACTCGGCCTTCACCAACAGCACTCAGTACGTGTTCCGGCACAACCCGGCTGTCTACATGACCGCGCCTCCGGTGAACGCCCCCAACGCCGACTGCAACGTGAACGACGTACCGATCGGTGATCCCGCGTCGGGGCCGTTGGCCACCGATCTGACCGCGGGGACGCTGCCACAGCTCTCCATGGTAGTGCCCGGTCTGTGTCATGACATGGACCCGGCGCCGTCTGGGTCGACATGTAGTCCGACCGCGGTAACCAACGGAGACCAATGGTTATCTCAGTGGATGCCAAAGATCTTCAACTCGGCTGACTACACGGCGGGAAGGTTGGTCGTGTTCGTGACGTGGGATGAAGGAACGGGCGGCTCGCTGCCTGCAGGCGGAGACTGCCAGTCGAGTACCTATCTGAACGACGCCAGCTGCCACATCCCGACGTTGGTGTTCTCCAAGACCACGGCCCCGGGGTCGACCGACGGCACTTACTTCACGCACTACTCCATCCTGAAGACCACCGAGGAGCTGCTGGGTCTGCCCACCGATGCACTGGGACCGAACGTGTCGGGGGCCGCATCGATGACATCGGCTTTCAATCTCGCTCCCTGACACTCAGAGCAAGGCGGGGGCCCGCGAAGCACGAACCCCGAGGTTGCCAGGGAGTTACGACTTGACGAGGCGTTCGATGGCCGCCATCGCCTCGCCCACCATGTCCTTGCCCGGCTCGGTGTTCTCGGTCACGCAATGTCGGATGTGATCGTCGAGCAAGCCCACCGCGACTTTCTTTAGCGCGTTTGAGGCGGCAGTGATCTGCGTCAGGATGTCGATGCAGTACTCGTCGTTCTCGACCATCCGTTGCAGCCCGCCGACCTGGCCCTCGATGCGACGCAGGCGAGCAAGCACATCGCCTTTGTTCTCGTAATAGCCCCTCATCCGTCGCCTCCTTCTCGGAACCGAAGCCACCATACCCTTGGGGGGTAGGGTATTCAGGGCTCCCGCCGGAGCAAGATGGATGCATGTTGCTGTCGACCTCCTCGTCGCCCCGGCCCCCAGGCGCCTGGCGCCATCAGCTTCATGCATCCCGCTGACAGAGCGCATGACCCTGTTGCCGAATACGGGGGTGACCACCGCGGCCATTCCCACGCCCTGGTCGACCGTTCGCTTCTGCGGTCCCAAGCGGGGATCAGGGCGGTGGCCGCGAGCCTTGCGGTGCTCGCCCTTACTGCCGCCGTGCAGGTCGTCATCTTCGTGGCGTCGGGAAGTGTCGCTCTGCTCGCCGACCTGATCCATAACTCGGGGGATGCTCTAACCGCTATCCCTCTGGGGATCGCGTTCTTCCTTCGCAGCGCTCGCGGGGAACGGTGGGCAGGGTTCGCGGTCGTGCTTGCTATCGCGGTATCGGCGGGGGTCGCGTTCTACGAGACCATCTTGCGATTCATCGATCCGCGCCCACTGACTCATCTCGGCATCCTTGCCGTCGCCGGCATCGTCGGCTTCCTGGGGAACGAAGTTGCCGCTCAGGTGCGCCTACGAGCGGGCAAGCGGCTCGCCAGCCCCGCCCTGATCGCCGACGGCAATCACGCGCGCGTCGACGGTTTCGTCTCTCTCGGCGTAGTCGCCAGTGCAGTGGCCGTCGCGGCAGGATGGCGGCTGGCCGATCCGATCGTCGGGCTCGCCATCACACTCGTGATCCTGAAGATCACTTGGGACTCGTACCAGACGGTGACGAGGCCGCGACGCATCGACCCTTCCTAGCTCACCGTCACGGGGAACTTAAGCGCGTTCTCCGACGTAGCGGAACCCAACGGCATTGATCTCGTCCGACTCGATGAGGGCAAGCTCTTCGGCGGCGAGGTCGGGCCGCTCGATCTCGTGTGCGGCGAGGAACGGCACCCATTCGAAGGATCTCCGGATGAACGCAGCATCGAGGGCCTGGCTCATCGCCACCGAGGTATGGAGCTCACCATGCTCGGCGTTCCATCCGTTCAGGAAGTCCTTGACCGCCTCTGCTTCATCCGGCGGGAGGCGCGATGCCGCCCAGCGGGCCGTCCGCTCGTCCATCCGGTCCCATCCGAACTCATTGAGGATCACCACTCCTCCCGGACGGAGCAGCCCGCGGATCTTCTCGAGGGCGGCGGTCAGGTCGTGGATGTGGTGGAGCGACGTGTTGGCTACCACCGCGTCGAATGGCTCGGCGTCTTCGAAAGCTTCGAGGGTCACCTGCTGAAAGAGCGGGCCGTCGGGAGCATGAGGATCGATGGCGGTGACGTCGTAGCCGCGCGCGGCGAGACTGCGAGCGAGGTCTCCCGCACCGCACCCGACCTCCAGGAGCCGGGCGGGAACCGGCGGCAACGCCGCTGCGACGAACTCCTCGACAGTCATCGCTCGGCCGCGGCGGCCGGAACGTAAGCAGTCATCAGGTCCGACCAGTTGCTCTCGTTCCGTTCACGCAAGGCCTTTCCTCTCTCACCAAGGCGGTCCCAACCCGTGTGCCTCACCTTCACCGTCGTGGAGTCTCCCGATCCGATGAACCTGATCTCGACCCGAGTCGCATCAGCGCGCTCACCGTATATGTGCCAGAGATACACCAAACGACGAGGAGGGTCCCACACCTCTACCTCGCCCCAATCGTGCTCGGTCCCATCCGGCGTCCGCTCGAATACCCGGCCCCCGGCACTTGGCTCGAACGTAACGACCGCAGCGGGGTCACCCGACCGGGTGTGGCGACGCGGCCACCACATCGAGGTCCGATTCGCCCAGACGTCGAAGGCATGATCGCTCGAGCACTTGACGTCAAGCTCGAACTCGAGCGCGTCGGTCATCGCCGCGGGCGCGTGTTCTCGGCGACCAGCTTGAAGCGAGCCGCCGCGTCGCCCCAGATGTCCTCGAGGTAGGAGCGGACCGCCTCTACCCCATGGGAGTCGAGGCTGTAGAAACGCCTCGTTCCCTCGGACCAGTCGCGCACCAAGCCCGCGTCCTTGAGGAGGCGAAGGTGGCGCGAGACCGCGGGGCGGCTGATCGGCAGCTCGTCGGCCATCTGTCTCACCGACAGCTGTCCGGAACTCAGCAACCGGAGGATGGCCCTGCGGTGAGGGTCCCCGAGGGCGTCGAAGGGGTCTCCTTGCGGGCTCGGCTCCATCCGCGGGATGGTAACAGTGCTGTTACCGTAACCTGCTGGTTACCATTCCAGCAGGGAAGTCGAGGGAGGAAGGGACACGTGAAGTTCTACGAAGCGAGCGCCACGATCCATGCCAGTGCCGATGCGGTCTGGGCAGTTCTGGTCGACGGCAGCCGATACCCGGAATGGGACTCAGGAGTCGTGCGCGTCGAGGGCCGGGTCGCACCAGGAGAAAAGATAAAGGTGGTGTCGGAAGCGAACCCGAAGCGGGCGTTTCCCGTGACGGTGTCCGAATTCCGGGCTCCCAGCCGGATGATCTGGTCGGGAGGCATGCCCCTTGGGCTGTTCAAGGGCGTGCGCACGTTCACGTTGCAACCGAGTGGTGACGACACCGCGTTCACGATGAGAGAGGAATACACCGGCCCGATGCTGCCGATGATCTGGAAGTCGATGCCGGATCTGCAGCCATCGTTCGACAAGTTCGCCCACGGGCTCAAGCAGAGGGCCGAGCAACAGGGTTGACCGGTGAGGAGCCGGTGTTACTGGCTCATGTGGCTCATCTGAGACATCGAGCCGTGCCCCGGGACGGTTAGCCCGGGGACCAAGTCTGGGGCCGCGATGACCAGTACGCCGAGTACCAGCAACAGGCCGGCGGTTGCGAAGATCGCAACCCGACGGGAGGGGATCAACTTCTCGAATGCGATGAGCCCGGCGACGAATGCCATCCATACGAGGCTCATGATGCCCAGGGCGAAGAGAGACAACATCATGGCCCAGCAACATCCGATGCACCAACTGCCGTGGCGGATGCCCATCTGCAGCGCCCCCGACTTTCCCTCGCGCCAAGTGCCGAGAAGGAAGCCAAGCGGACTACGGCACTTGCGCAAGCAAACGTCTTTGAACGGCGTGAACTCGTAAACGGCGGCAACGATGAGGGTTATTCCTGCGACCCACCGGCCGGCACGGTCCCATGCGAGCGCGTCGCCCCAGATGCGTCCGCCGCCTGCTGCGATCGCGAAGGCGAGAACACCGACCGCGGCCCAGGCGACCAAGTAACCGGAAGCGAAGACGAGGGGTAACAACGCCGACCTCGTCCTCGTCATCCGTGAGTACAGAGCCACCGTCGGCGAGACCGAAGGGAACATCATCGCCGCCATCATCACGACCCAGACCCCGAGGAACCAACCGAACGCCCCCAAGTTGGACCATGGGCCCGCGTCCATCCCTTGCATCTGGCCGGCGGTCCACCACCAGCCCACTCCCGCGAGGGCGAAGAGCAGCAAGACGAGGGCTAAGCGGCTGCGTGCTGCGGCGAGCGCGGGCGAGAGGCCCGCGCCGCTGGGAAGGGTTTGGTACGCCGTGTCGGTCAGTCGCTCACGCCGCCCACGAGAACTCGGACGTGGAGAGACCCGTCTTGCCCTCGTACTCGATGCCGAACGCGCTGATCCGTGACCGTTTCGCCTCTGCCATGGTGAGGTTCGAGCCGACGGGGTGGAACATGCCATCGAATCGAACGGGCTTGCCGGTCTCGATGCCGAACGGGACGATGTCCTCGATCTCGAAGTCGATCGCATCGCCGATGCGAACACTGTGACGCAACCCGTCGTCTACGACTTCGATCGGCACTCGCTCGACGCCGAGCATCTCGCCTACGAGTGGGGCGAGGCCGGCCATCGGCCCCCCGAGCTGGCCTCCGAAGACTGCCACGAGCTTGTCTGCCTGGTCGTCGGTGGCCTTCTCGTCGATGAACACGCCGAGACGCCAGTTCCCTTCGGTCATGACCTTGGGGGTGTCCGCGATGGCAGCAACCACTATGCCGCCGACATCCGTGCCTTCGATCTCGCCTTCTTTGATGTTGAAGACGAGCGTGACGCGGCAGAAGTCATACGTCGCCCCGTGGTCCAAGGAGAGGTTGCACGGACACATCAGCTCGCACGAGCAGGTCTCGACGTAGCTTCCCTTGATGTTCCAGGACACGGACAGCCTCCTTCTAAGCGGAGCAAGCAAGGCGATTCTGTGCCTCTCAGCACGGGGTGTCAAACCAAGGCGAGGGGGCGATACGCTGCAAGCCCACACCACATGTTGATCATGCGATCGAGATGCCCGGCGTCATGAGCGAGCGGTTGGTACGAAGGTTGGGGCTCGCCGCGTGGGCGACCTGTGTGGCGTTGTCGTTCATCGGGGTCGCGCTGTTGTGGCGGTACCGGCACGTCTCCTCGCTAGATATACCCCAGGCGTGGGAGAGCACATTTATCGCCTTTACCTACGGAACGGTGGGCGGTTTCCTGGCTTCCCGGCGGGGCCGCCACGCGATCCCGTGGACGTTCCTGGCGATCGGGCTAAGTCAGAGTTCGTCAGTGTTCGCCGTCTACGGTGCCGCCTTGGTCAGAGGCGGGAGCCACTCTGAGGTGGCGAATCTGCTCACCTGGATCGAGACTTGGTCTTGGGCCCCGGGGTTCGTGCTCATCCCGACCTTGCTCCTCCAGCTGTTCCCGACCGGTCGGGTTCTCTCGCCGCGCTGGGTCTGGTTGGCTCGCGCCACGATCGTAGGTCTACTTCTGGCGGTGGTGGGCGTGGCTTTCGTTCCCCAGACGCCCGCGAATGGCGTGCCGCGCGGCTATCGGAGCCCCTTTCCCACCGCTCCCTGGATGGGGATCGTGGCGCTGGTGGGCGCCCTTGTGCTGCTGGTGTGCGTCGTGGGGTCGGTTGCCTCGATCGTGCTCCGATACCGACGCTCGCGGGGAGAAGAGCGTAAGCAGCTGAAGCTGTTCGCAAGTGCGGCCGTTGCGACTGTCATCCTGTTCACCGGTGGCGCCTTGTTCCCTTCTCCGACCACGCCACTGGTGATCCGGGTCCTGACAATCATCGCGACGCCACTGATCCCACTCGCGGCCGGCATCGCGATCCTTAGATACCGGCTCTACGACATCGACGTCGTGATCAACAAGGCGGTCGTCTTCGGAGTGCTGGCGGGGTTCATCACGGCGGTTTACCTGGGGATCGTGATTGGCGTGGGGGCCCTGATCGGAGGGCGCAACAATCTTCTCCTGTCGGTCATTGCTACCGCGGTGATAGCCGTCGCCTTTCAACCGGTGCGGCAACGCGTCCAGCGCTTCGCTAATCGGATCATTTATGGCCATAGGTTGACCCCCTACGAGGTCCTGTCGGAATTCACCGATCGCGTCGCAGAGACCTACGCGACCCAGGATGTGCTGCCGCGCATGGCGCGAGCGGTGGCAGAGGGAACCTCCGCCAAGGAGGCGCATGTCTGGCTGCGGTCGGGGGCCGAGCTGCGGGCTGCCGCGGCGTGGCCCACAGAACGGGAGACCGATCCCCCGCCGCTGGCGCTGACGAACGGCGCCGTCCCGGAGCTCCCTGGGGTCGACCGCGCGATCGAGGTGCGCCATCAGGGCGAGCTGCTGGGAGCGCTCACGGTAACCAAGCCGCCCGGCGAGCCGCTGAGCCCCGCCGAGGACAAGCTCCTGCGGGATCTGGCTGCCCAGGCCGGACTGGTGCTGCGAAACGTGGGTCTGACCGCGGAGTTGCTGGCGCGGCTCGACGAGCTCACGGCTTCTCGCCAGCGGCTGGTCGCGGCTCAAGATGAGGAGCGACGGCGCTTGGAACGCAATCTGCACGATGGTGCCCAGCAACATCTCGTCGCATTGAAGATGCGTCTCGATGTGGCGAACCGGCTGGCCGAGCGCGACCCGGAAAAGGCCCGTGCGATCTTCGCCGCGCTGCCCGCCGAGGCGAGCGAGGCTCTCGAAACCCTGCGGGACCTGGCGCGGGGCATATATCCGCCGCTGCTTGCCGCCGAAGGCTTGGGCGCGGCCCTCCAAGCTCAAGCTGCCAAAGCTTCGGTGCCGGTCAAGGTGACCGCCTCACCCATAGGTCGGTACCCGCAAGAGACCGAAGCTGCTGTCTACTTCTGTTGTCTGGAAGCGCTGCAGAACGTCGCCAAGTACGCGCATGCCTCCGCTGCCACCGTGGTGCTCTCCGCACAGGACTCACGGCTGACGTTCTCGGTCTCGGATGACGGCGCCGGCTTCGATCCGGCTACGAGCCGGCCGGGGGCGGGTCTGCAGAACATGATCGATCGCCTGGAAGCCTTGGGCGGCAACCTGCAAGTGACGTCGGCCCCGGGCGCGGGCACCACCGTGACCGGCTCGCTTCCTGTTGACGAGGTAGCGCCCGTCGTCTGATTCCCAGAGCGTATTTTCAGCAGCATGTATCTGATCGGAGCGCATTGAACCGGCTCTTTGCCCGTAACGAATGGAAGCTGTTTGCCGTCTTGCCCAAGGCGGACCCCATTCTGGCCGCCTTGTGGTGGGTGGTGTTGCTGCTGCGCGCCGCCCTGCCGACGATCTTTGCGATCGGGATGGGCGCGCTGGTCGGCGCAGTCGAACACGGGTCTGGCCTGGGCACCCCTCTGGTTGCTATCGGCATCGTCTTCGTGTTGCAGCAGGTGCTCACTCCCACCAATGTCTCGATAAGCGCCAACCTCGGCAGCAGGACTGCGGCGTGGCTTTACGACGAACTCACCCGCGCCTGTATCGAACCTGCCGGCATGGGTCATCTCGAGGATCCGGCCCTCAGCAACGACCTCATCGTGGCGCGCGACTTCGATCTAGGGATCAACGGGCCGCCGCTGTTCGTCAGCATGAACTTCATCGCCGATGGGCTAGGCGAGCTGCTGGCAGGATTCTTCTCGGCCATCGTGCTCGCCTTCTACGCGTGGTGGGCGGCGACCCTTCTCGCCGGCGCATGGCTGGCGACGCACTGGCTGTTGCGGGAGAGCGCGGTCTGGCGCGACCGCAATACCGATGAGGTGCGTGAGGCGCAGCGCCACGTGGACTATGCCTACCGTCTGGCGGTAGATCCGCCTGCCGCGAAGGAGCTGCGATTGTTCGGGCTTGCCGGCTGGACGATCGAGCGACTCGTAACCCGGCGCAGGCAGCTGTTCGATCTGCAGTACCACGCCACCAGGTTGCGAGAGAAGTCGGTCCGGTGGAGCGTGCTCCTGGTCACGAGCGCCAATGTGCTGGTGTTCTGGTCGCTCGCTCAGGCCGCCAGCAACGGACGATTGGATCTCGATAAGCTCGTTGTCTACGCCGCAGTCGCGGTGGGTACCAGCGAGATCGCCTTCGGCGGGCTCAACTGGGCCCTCGACGGCGCCGCCGCTCCCGCCGGCGCGGTGCTGCGTCTGAAGGCCGCGATGAGCTCGGTCGGGGGCCTCGCGCACGGCGATCTGCCCGCCGCAGGCATGCCCGCCCGCGAGATCCGTTTCCACGACGTTACCTTCGCTTACCCCACCAGCTCTCCGGTGCTCGAGGGGTTCGATCTCATCATCCCGGCAGGTTCCTCGCTGGCGATCGTGGGCCAGAATGGCGCCGGCAAGACCACGCTCGCCAAGTTGCTGTGCCGGCTTTACGACCCGCAGGGTGGCGCCGTCGAAGCCGACGGGATCGACGTCCGCAAGCTCGATCTCGATGCGTGGCGCTCCCGCGTCACCGCTGTCTTCCAGGACTTCACCCGATTCGAGCTGTCCGTTCGTGACAACGTCGCGCCGGGCGGAGCACCGGACGACGTGATCCTGGCTGCTTTGGAAGATGCGGGGGCGGGATCGCTCGCAGATCTCGACACCATCCTCGCGCGTGGCTATGAGGGCGGCATCGACCTCTCGGGAGGGCAGTGGCAGCGGATCGCCCTGGCGCGCGCCTTGTGCGCAGTGCGGATGGGAGCGGGCGTCGTGCTCCTCGACGAGCCGACTGCGCAGCTGGACGTGCGCGGTGAGGCCGAGATCTTCGAGCGCATCCTGACAGCCACTCGCGACTGCACGACGATCCTGATCTCGCACCGGTTCTCGACCGTCCGGCGCGCCGACCGCATCTGCGTCCTCGAGCAGGGACATGTCGTTGAGCTGGGAAGCCACGAGGAGCTGATGGCCGCTGGGGGCCGCTACCGGACGATGTTCGAGCTCCAGGCGTCCCGCTTCTACATCGACGAGGAAGAAGAGGGGGTGACCTTCGACGTCCTCGCCTGACACGCACGACGATCTGCCCCCGGCACTGCGCTCTATGTGGCGCCTGGTGAAACTCGCCTACGGCGCCGAGCCCGGTTTGCTCGTTGCAGCCTTCTCACTGTCACTGGTCGCGGCCGTGCCCGACGCCCTGTTCGCGTTGTGGCTGAAGCTCCTCAGCCAGGGCGTGCTCGAGCACGACCACGGCTTGCTGGTGGTTGCCACTGTGGGCCTTGCGATCTCTGCCACCTGCACGTGGCTGCTGCGCACGGTCAGCACGCGCGTGCAGCGCCGTTTCCGGGACCGGGTAACGATCGCGTTGGAGGCTCACGTTGCGCGCCTCCAAGCGACGGTTGCAACCATCGCCCACCAGGAGCGCCCCGAGTATCTCGATCGCTTGCGCATCCTGCGCGACCAGGTGTTCGTGCTCGACCATATGTATATGTCGTTGTTCTCCACATGCGGCTGGATCCTTCGACTCGCCATCACGATCGGGTTGCTGATGTCGATCCACCCGGGCCTGGCGCTGCTTGCCCTCTTTGCGCTGCCGACGGTGCTCGCCTCCTCGTGGCGGCCCGCGGTCGAACGAGCGGCCGAGGAGCGCGGCGCTCAGGCGGACCGCCTCGCCCGGCACCTCTTCGTAACCGCCACCACCGCGGCCCCCGGAAAAGAGGTTCGTCTCACCGGGATCGGGCCGCGGCTGGTCGAGCAGCGGCGTGACGCCTGGGAGCGGTGGTACGGGCCGGTGTCGAGGGCGCGCTGGGGGAGCGCCATCTGGCAGAGCCTTGCCTGGGCGATCTTCGGTGGCGCCTACGTCGGAGCGATCGTGTTCGTTGCTTCGGGACTGCATTCCTCGCCCGGCAATGTGCTGCTGGTGCTCGCTGCGGGGTCCCGCCTCTCCTCATATATAGGTGCAACGGTCGGCGAGATCGGATTCCTGCGCGGGATCTGGCTCGATGGCTCCCGCCGCTTGGTCTGGTTGGAGGAGTACGCCGCCTCGTTCGACGAGGTCGTCGACGTCGAGGTGCCCGGCAGGTTGGAGGAAGGCATCCGCCTCGAGCATCTCTCCTTCGCCTATCCGGGAACCGATCGATTGGTGCTCAACGACGTGTCCCTGACGCTCCCGGCGGGGGCCGTGGTAGCCATCGTGGGCGAGAACGGCGCTGGTAAGTCGACGCTCGTCAAGCTGCTGGCCAAGCTCTACGAACCCACGAGCGGGCGCATCCTCGTCGATGGCGCCGAGCTGGGCCGGATGTCGGCGAACGAGTGGCGCTCTCGCCTCGCAGGAGCGTTCCAGGACTTCTTCCGCTTCGAGTTCCAGGCGCGCCACTCGGTGGGCGTTGGTGATGTTCCTCGCCTGGACGACCAGGTCGCGGTGGTGCGCGCAGTTGACCAAGCGGGCGCGAGCGACGTCGTGACGCGGCTGGCTGACGGGTTGGACACGCAGCTGGGCCCGACCTGGCCCCACGGCGTCGAGCTCAGCTTCGGCCAGTGGCAGAAGCTCGCTTTGGCGCGTGGCTTCATGCGGGATGCGCCGCTCCTGCTGGTCCTGGACGAGCCGACCGCGGCTCTCGATGCCGAGACCGAGCACGCACTATTCGAGCGCTACGCCGCCGCGGCGCGCGGTGAAGGGGGCCGGGCGGACGGATCCACCGAAGGCCGTATCACCATCCTGGTGTCGCATCGCTTCTCCACCGTCCGCATGGCCGACCTCATCGTCGTGCTCGACGGATCGCATCTCGTCGAGGTGGGCAGCCACGAAGACCTCGTTCAACAAGGTGGGCAGTACGCGCAGCTATATGGGATCCAGGCGGCGGCCTACCGCTAGCGCTTCTTCATTACGAGCTGCGGGAGCGAACCGCAGCTACGCGCGCCCGCAGACGCTGCCAGACGTAGCGTTCCTCGTCGCTCATACCGAGCCGTCGGAGTACAAACGCGTAGGCGATCGCGCCCGCGGCGACAGCGCCGGCCTGGAGCAAGGAACCTGATCCTCCCAGCGCTCGCGCCGCCGCCAGGATGATTGCCATCACCATGGTCGCCGCCAGTGGCTTGAGGAGGGAGCGACCGAACGGGTGGATCCCCACCAGGATCCGCGCTTCTGCCACTCTCGCAAGGTTGATCACTGCGGTGACTGCCGCGTCGACCCATGCGACGCCGATCGCTCCGTAGCGTGAAGCTGCCCATGCGCCCGCTACCACGTACAGCGCCACCGCGACGGTGGAGTTGATGAAGTTCATGCCCGGCCGGCCCGTCATCGAGATGACGAAACCGGTGGGTCCCGTGCCCGCATAGAAGGCGTTGCCGAGTGCCAGCACGGCGACGACTCCGGCCGCCCCAGTGCCCGCATGGCCCGCGAAGATCCGCACGAATAACTCGGGCGAAAAGATGAGGGCAACGAACACCGGGAACGAAAACGTGATGATCCACCGCGTCACTGCTTGATAGAGGGACTCCAGGCGATCGATCTCTCGTCGCTCGTAGAGGTCGGTGACCAGAGGGGCCCAGATGTTGATGATTCCGCCGAGGAAGATCGTTCCGGGGGTCTGAAGTGCAAGTCCGATGGCGAACAGTCCAACCTCTCTGTTGGTGCTCAGCGCTCCCAGGATCAGGATCGAAAGCCCCAACGTCTGAACGCCGAGCACCGACGCGCCGCCTTGGAGCAATGCGAATCTGGTCATCGGCCATACCGCGACCTTTGGAGTCGCGGCGCGCTCTTCTTTCGACAGGATCTTCACGTAGTACCAAGCCGCCGCCGCGGTCGCGATCGCGGCACTTGCAACATAGGCCACAACCATCCCGGTGACCGCAAAGCCTGCCACCAGCAACGCCACGCCGATCACGAACCGGCTCCCGGGTTGAATGATGTTTCCCACGATGACCGAAGGCCGCATCGTCTTGTATCCCTGGGTGCAATAACGGAGCACCTGAGTCAGCGCGAAAAGAGGTACGAAGGCGGCGCCTATGCGCAGGAGCGTCGCCAGCTGGTTTACCGCTTGCGGTTGTGCCGCGAAGCGACTCGCGAGGTAGTGGGCGCCAACCACGATGACCACAAAGACCACGCCGGACGCGATCAACGTCGCACCGATCGCGGTGCGTGCCGCCCCCCGAACACCGCCGTGGTCTCCAATGGCCCGTGCTTTGGCGATGTACCTCATTGCCGAATAGTTGAAGCCCGCCAGTCCGACCTGTGCCGCGATCGAGAGGATCTGAGCGACCTGGCGATACAGGCCGAACTTGGCGGCTCCCAGCATGCGGACGGCGATGCCTACGAAGACGAAGGCGATACCGCCCTGCACGAACTGGCCGATTATCTGGAGGCCGCCGCCTTTGGCCAGCACTCCAACATCGGCCGCCGTCTCTTGACTGAGACCCGAGCTCTCCTCGTCTCCAATAGGCGATGCCATTGTGGCTATGAGTCTGACAACGAGTGCGTCGCCGGGCCAGCCGATCCGCTACTTGTCCTGCTTTTCCTCCTCCTTGGTGGGATCCCAGGTCAACTGTCTTTCCGCGATATCCGGATAGGACGCCCCGCACTTAGGGCAGTTGAAGCGACCCTCCACCGCGGGCGTTCCGCAGTTTTCGCACGTTGCTTCGGTCATTTCGTTTCCTTCCTGTTGCAATCACTACGACGGAGGCGGCGTCACGCCTCGTGCCTCGAGCTCGGATCCGAAGCTGGCAGGAACCGTTATCCGCCAGTTGCCGTGCGCGAGCTGGGTGCGCGACACCTCCATCTCCTTCTGAAAGTGGAGGTATCCAAAGCGGAAGACCCACGTGTCTCCCTCGTCGTAGACCTCCTGAACCACCACCTGCGAGTTAGCCGGGATCGTGGCTAACGGCGTCCAGTCATTTCGTGACTGCCCCGAGATCTCGATCCTGGTGTCGTAGGCGGTCGGGTTGTTGATAACGACCTTGTCGATGAAAGAACTGCCGGAGCAGGCCGCGCAGGCCAAGGCAATAAGGACCGAGATTGCAAGGACTGGAATCCTTCTTGTGCGACAAACACTCATTCTGGTCGCGGTCGTCGCGCCTCCTCATCGTTCGATCTGGGTGGATCTGATCCTGCTCGCGCTGCCGCTTCCTGATTGGGCGGAGCGGACAGGGGTTCCTTAGATAAACGGGGCCTTTAGATGAGGACGAGCAGAGGGGGGGCCCGGCTTGGTTGGGAGTCGGAGAGGATGTAGGACTCAGGGCTTTCAGGAGGATCTTGCTGCAGGAAGCTGCGGCGGTTGTGAAGGATGAGCGCCAGCCAGGTCGCAGCAACCACCCACACAACGAACCCCACATCCTTGGCCGAATGTTCGTAGCGCTGCTCCTGTAGCTCACCCTGGTTGAAAGCGGGGGACAGGATCCGGCCGACGAGGGGGGCCGAAGGGTCTCCGGAGGCGGTGGGAGAGTCCGGCAGCCAGGGCCGGGGCGCGAAGACCACGATCACAGCTACCGCCAGCGCAGCCAGCCCGAGGCCGTGTCGTTTCACTAGGAACAGGCTACTGCCGTGGCCGGGCGGGGGCCAGGGTCACGCGTCGATATACATGTGGCCCAGGATGCTGGGTGCTCTTGGATCTGCCCGGTAGGCCACTTACAAATTTGCTTGACATGCCGATGGTAGCGGGAGTAGGTTCTGGAACATCGTTCGACAATACCGAACGATGGTCCGAAACCTAGACGGGATCGGGGAGTGGGACGGTGGAGCCAGAACGGTCAAAGAGTCGTGACGGGGGATCCCCAGTCAAGGCCCCCATGGCGTTCAGAGAGCCAATCTTCCTCACCTCCCGAGGCCGCCGCGACACGAGAGAGGAGGCCACTCTTCGCCGGCTCGTGTTGCGAACCCGGCGGAGCAAAGCCCATGGATGAGAACAGTTGGGGGCAAAAGCTACTCGCTGAAGTCTTCGGCACTGGGTTCCTGATCTTCATCGGCGTGGGGTCGGTTCCGGCCACCTTGATGCTGGCAAAGTCCGGAAACCATGCCTTCACGATGGCCGACCTGGGGGTCATCTCCTTCGCCTTCGCCATGGTGGTGATCGCCATGGTCTACACGCTGGGTCACATCTCAGGTTGTCATATCAACCCCGCGGTAACCGTGGCGCTCGCTGCCACCGGCAAGTTCCCATGGAAGAACGTGCCGGCTTACGTCATCGCGCAGGTCATCGGAGCCACTATCGGCGCCTTCGCCATAGCAGGTGTGCTTGGAAAGGAGGCTACTGATCTCGGGTTGGGGGTTGCGTCATTCAACTCGGATGCTGTCAGCTACGCCCGGGCGATCTTCGCCGAAGGTATGGGCACTTTTCTTCTGGTGTTCGTAGTGTTCGGCGTTATCGATCGCCGGGCCCCCGCGGGATGGGCCGGACTTGCGATCGGCTTCGTGGTGTTCGCCGCCATCATCGTGGTCGCGCCTGCGACGGCAGCTTCGATCAATCCGGCCCGCACGTTCGGACCGATGGTGGCTCTGCAGATCTTCGGGGGCAGCGTGCTCTGGTCGCAACTGCCGGCTTACCTGATAGGAGAGTTCGTCGGCGGGACCTTGGCCGGCCTCGCATACATCGCGATCTCGCGTGAGACTTCAGGGATCGAAGAGATCCCCGAGTATCCCCTGAAGGAAGCGCTGACAGACGATTCGATCGCTGCCCGTCAAACCACTTAGTTAGGAGGGTTCAGTGAAGAAA
>DATAPE010000099.1:0-3196 GCA_036265345.1 Actinomycetota bacterium | reverse complement strand
CCGACCTGGCGGCTGTCTTTCGGCAGGACAGGAGGTTCGTCTTCCCGATGAAGTTAGCCACGAAGGCCGTCTTCGGGCGTGAGTAGATCTCGGTTGGTGTGCCGATCTGCTCGATGTGCCCCTTGTTCATGACCGCGACGCGGTCGCTCATGGCCAGCGCCTCGCCCTGGTCATGAGTCACGTAGACGAAAGTGATGCCAACCTCGCGCTGCAGGTGCTTGAGGACCACGAGCATGCTCTCCCGCAGCTTGAGGTCCAAGGCGCCGAGCGGCTCATCCAGCAACAGCAGTTTGGGGTGCCCCACCAGAGCGCGGGCCAAGGCCACCCGCTGCCTCTGCCCACCGGAAAGCTGATGTGGAAGCCGGCTTGCGTACTCGTGCATCGAGACTCGCGTGAGCGCGTCCGTTACACGTTCCTGGATCTGAGCCTTCGGAACCTTGGCCATCTTGAGGGGATAGGCGACATTCTTCTCCACGGTCATGTGGGGGAACAGCGCATAGTTCTGAAAGACGGTATTCACTTCGCGCCGGTACGGGGGCACGAACGTGACGTCGTCGCCCCCGAGCCTCACCAGTCCGTGGGTCGGCATCTCGAATCCGGCGATCATGCGGAGCGTGGTGGTCTTGCCACTGCCGCTTGACCCGAGGATCGAGAAGAACTCCCCCTCAGCGATGTTCAGGTCGACGTCCGCGACCGCAGGGTCGTCACAGTTCGGATAAATCTTGGTAACCGACTCGAACTCGACAACCGTCCTCCTTCCCGGGGCCGATAGTTCGGCTCCCGGGAGAGTCGATAGGGTGCTCTCCGCCATGTTGCTCTCCGTTCTGTGGCGGTTCGATGTCGCGAGTGTTCTTCTGGCTTGGATCGCCCGCTGAGCTCGGTAACCGCCCAGCAGGCGACATCTCAGGCCTTGAGGACGAACTCGCGCTGGACGACCTTCACGGGGACGGTCTTCAGATCTGCGAGAGCCTCGGCCAGGTAGTCCGAGAACCGCTCGAAGATCGCGTCACCCTTCTCCGCTGACGCTCGGAATGGATTTCCGATGACGCCGTGGTCGGCCATCTCGTTGTGATCCATGGGGAAGTAGAAGTACTCGTATCCCTTGAAGGACGCGTCGGGGTTCGCGTCGTTCTTCTTGAAGCTCTCTGGAAGCCACGAGGGTGCGTGTCCCTGGGCGATGACCGCGCGGTCCATGTTCACGTTCTCGGGGCGGTAGGCCATCATGATCGAGGTCTCTTGCTCACTTGCGTGCCAGCCCGGCGTCTCTTCCTCCGGGTTCTCCATGAGGTCCTCGATGATGCCGAGGTAGCGCTCGCCATAGGGTTTGAACATGCCGACCAAGGCGCCGGTCTCGTAGCGGAGGCGTCGGAAGACGGAGTCGGTCACCTTGGTGTTCGAGGTGTGACCGTTGACGAAGATGAGCCGGTTGAAGCCGTGGTGAATAAGGGACCTCGACACGTCGTAGATCAGGCGGGTGAGGGTGTCGGCGGTGACCGTGATCGTTCCCATACCGTTCTCCGCCTCGCGGAGGTGCTGCGGGCTGTAACCACTCCAGATCGGCGGGGCGTACAGGACGCCGGCCTTCTCCGCGGTGCGGCGGGAGACCTCGATCGCATTGTAGATGTCTGTGCCCAGCGGGCAATGGTAGCCATGCATCTCGACGGAGCCGAGGGGGATCAGGATGGTGTCTTCTCCGGACTTGAGATAGGCCTGAAGGTCCGGCGGGGCGAGGTCCATCAGCTGGCGGGAGTGAAGCTCTTCGGTCATCGTTGTGCCTTTCGGGAATTGGCTGGGATGGAGTTATTGCTGGGGCTTGACCAGGATCTTTCCGTTGGAGCGTGACTTCGTTTCATCGACGGCGGAGACGACTTCGGCCAGCGGGAACCTGCGCGTCACAGCGTGCTCCATGGAGATCTGGCCGGAAGCCATGAGAGCGATGACGTTCGGAAAGTCCCATGAGCCCGAATGCCCAACGGTGCCGTAGAGGGAGCTGGCGGTGACCTGGTGGCGGATGGTGTTGATTGAGGCCGGGTTGGGATCCATTCCCAGGATGACGACCTTGGCGCCCACCCCCATCACGTCCTCGATCGGTGCGATCACCTTGGCGTTGGCGCCGCTCGCCTCCGCCACCATCGCGACGCCGTTGCCGCGGGTGACTTCAGAGACCGCCTGGGAGACGTCGACCTGGGTCGGGTCGAGCGTGAGCGTCGCTCCGAGCTTCTCGGCGAGGTCGCGACGTCCCTGGAGCGGGTCGACGACGATCACTTGTGCCGCGCCGGCAGCGCGGGCGAGTGCCGTCGACGCGAGTCCGATGGGTCCGGCCCCGAACACGGCTACGGCACTGCCGGGCAGGAAGCCGCCGGCGCGCGTGAACAGGCCCTCGTAAGCGACGCTGGTCGGCTCCGTGAGGGCGCCTACCTCGAGCGCGGTCTCCTCTGAGCCGTACCGCTCCGCCACGGCGGAGAGGGACCAGCAGTACTTCGCCTTGACTTTGACGTACTCAGCGAAGCCGCCGTTGAGAGTGAAGCCGAGGTCTTCGATGTTGCGGCACTGGTTCCAGTAGCCGCCGCGGCACTCACGACAGTCACCGCACCATTGGATCTCCTCTACGGCGACGAGCTCACCCTGGCTGATCTCGGTGACGCCAGGACCCGTGGCGACCACGCGGCCCGAGAACTCGTGACCGATGACGACCGGCGCCTTGAGGTGGTACGGCAAGATCATGTAATCGTCTTCGTCGGTCTCGAGCATGTGCACGTCCGAACCGCAGATACCGCAGGCGCCGACCTGCACAACGACTTCACCCGGGCCGGGCTCGCCGGGATCGTCGATGTTCTGCAGCGAGAGCTTGGGGTTGCGATAGGCAAGGTTGGCGTTGAACGCCCACTGCCGCGCCGCGTGCTCTTGCTCGATCGCCGCATTCGGGCGAGGGGACCAGTCGGCCTCCAGGACGATTGCCTTCATGAAAGTGCTGCCTCTTTCTCGGTGGGGGTACGTGGCCACAGCGTCCTGTGGCGGCTGGCGCTTCGCTTGTCTGCAGGATCGCTTCCGGTCAGGTCGATGCTCCTGGAGAGGCGTACGAAGGCTTGGCGATGCCTTGTGAATCGTGGGGAGCCTGCCGGTCTGTCGGCTGCAACAACGCGAGCAGCTTCTCCAGGACAAAACGCCCGAACGCCGGGTCGTTGATGTGGCTGGG
>DATAPE010000098.1:0-3812 GCA_036265345.1 Actinomycetota bacterium | reverse complement strand
GATCCAGCGATGCACGGTCTGGCGCGAGACGCCGAGGCGTTCGGCGACCTCGGTCACCTTCCAGCCGTCCTGGACTGCCCTTACCGCTTCGTAACGCTGTTCCATGACGCCGATCTCCACTAGATGCACCCTCACCTCCTGCTCCGGTCGACTCGGGTCAGGAGACCGCGCGGAGTACAGATCAGCCGGAGCCACTGTCACAGATCAGGCGGGACACCTGTAACGCATCAGCCGGAACTGTGTAAACGATCAGGTGACGCCGGAATGTCAAGCATCACCCGGAACCAGACATAGGGAGTGGGTCGCCAGGGAATCGAACCCTGAACCTACGGATTAAGAGTCCGTTGCTCTGCCAATTGAGCTAGCGACCCGCCCGGGGAGTGTAAAGGCCCTTTCCGGGGCGACGAGAGGGCGACCGACGGGACTTGAACCCGCGACATCCCGGACCACAACCGGGTGCTCTACCAGGCTGAGCTACGGCCGCCATAGGAAGGGCCAAGGTTAGCAGGGACCTTCCGTCAGCTTCCGGCCCCCGACCCTGCGGCCGCTTCTGTCTGGTTGCTGTTGTGGGCATAGACGAACAACAGGATCAGGCCCCCGACCGCGGCGGCGGAGGCAACGGCGAACATGCCTCGATAGCCGAGGAGACTCACGACCGCCCCGAGACCTATCGCGCCGACTCCGTAGGCGAGATCGAAGAACGCGGTGAAGGTTCCCACGACCGAACCGCGTTCGGACGATGGCGCTCCCCGGATAGCGATGGTCATCAAAGCTGGGAATGCCAGCGCCTGTCCCAGGCCAAACACGACAGTTCCCGAGATGATCCCCGCCGGTTGAGCCCAGACGGCCATCACGGCCAGCCCGATAGCGGAAGTGATCAGCGCGGCCCTCGCCGACAACCGGGGGCCGAGCCGATCGGGCAGCTGGGCTCCGAAGCCGCGCACCATGAGCACGACTGCGGAGAAGACGACGAAGACGATCCGCGACCCTTTCATCCCCAACGTCAACACATACAGAGGCACGAACGAGTTGAACCCCGTAAGTCCGACGATGCCGGCGGCAAGGATCGTGCCGGGCAACACCGCCGCCGGGTGGATGATCCGTCCGGAACGAGATCCGCCTTCGATCTCCTCGCGAGTGTCAGGCACACCAACGCCGAGCAGGAACGCAACGAACGCGCACAGCGCCGACGCGATCCAGGCGCTGTGGTAATGGGTGTGATTCAGGACGGTCTCGCCCAGTACGGGCCCCAGCGCCAACCCCGCATACAGGGCGAGCGAGAAGAAACTCAGTGCCTCGCCGCGCCGTTCCTCGGGGGCGAGATCGTTGATGGCGCTTGCGCCCCCCACATAGAAAGCAGCTTCGCCCGCGCCCGTCACCAAGCGCAACAACAGCAGGACGATGAGACTGCTTGCGAGCACGTACGCGGCCACGCTCACTCCCACCAGAGCTGCGCCGCCGAGGATCAGCAGCCGCCTTCCTCGCGTGTCACCGACGCGGCCCACGACGGGACGCAAGACGACGGCGGCCAGGCTGAACGCTCCCACCGCCATGCCCACTGCGATACTGCCGCCGGCTAGAGGGCCTTCGACGTAGCGCGGAAGAGTTGGGAGGAGGGTGCCGACGGATACGAAGTACGCAAACGTCGAGAGTGTGATGAGAACGAAGATGGGCGAGATCAGGCGCGGCCTGCTCGCGCCGGGACCCGCCTCGGCAACAGGTTCTTTCAGAGCTCCTCCAACCGCGGGGCGAAGCAGGAGATTAGCGGGGCCGCCGGCGCGACCCAGTCGCGCGCAGGGATGTGTTGGCTACCCGGTTCTTCCCAACAGGGCCAGTAGCTTGGTTTGGGTGTTGGCGTCGGCGGGACTGTCTTGCTGGTCCCCGAACACCCCGGCCCCCCGGATCATCTCCTCGCGGTCCTTCCAGCGTGCGTAGACGTATTCGAGGACGTCGGGGTCCATCTGATCGTCGGCGCCGATCCCACGCGCCAGATCCCACGCGTGCACCAGGTGATCGAGGAGGAGTTGAGAGGTGTACTCCTCGCCCTTCTCATCCCCCCACGACAGGTGCACGATCTTCTCCATGGCGCCGTCGCTTTCGATCGCGGTTTCGGCACCCTTCTGGGCCTGCTGCCACGCAGCCTTGGGATCACTGCCAAGGATGTCGCCCTCGAAACGGTCGCCCACACCCTCTATCGTTTCTCCCTCGAACAAAGGAGGGGCCCACAGGTCCTCATAAACGAGGTGGCGAACCAGCTGCCGTACGTCCCATTCGGAGCACGGCGTGGAGTTTGACCACTGGTCGTCGCGGATCTGTTCGACAAGGGTTCCGAAGTGCTGGCTGGCCCGCTTGAAGTGCTTCGGCATCTCGCTCACCGGCTGCACCGCCTTGATGTCGTGACCACCATCGTTAGCCTCCTTTGCTCGCCTCCCCCCTACCTACCCTCCGCCGTCTGCGCCGTCAAGGGTGGTGACGGCGCAGCCTGGCGGCGCAGCCGGACCCACTACTCTGAGAGCTACGCCGGTCTCGACCAAAGGTTGAGGTGTGGAACAGGAAAGACCGATCAAGGAACGATTCGGGCCCAATTACTGGCTCGTCGACGAGATGTATCGCCGTTACCAGGAGGATCCCCGCTCGGTGGGGGAGTCGTGGCAGGAGTTCTTCGCGGATTACCGGCCCCCGCGACGGGACGGCGCCCGCAGACCGAGGCAGGAGCCAGCGGCGGGGCCGATCTCCGCGGACGAAACTGAAAAGCCCGCGCCGGCAGCTGAGAAGCCCGCGCCGGAAGCAGCTTCGGTCGCCCCCGACGATCTCGTCGATCTGCCCGAAGGTGCTTCGCCGCTACGAGGGGTGGCAGCGCGCATCGCGGCCAATATGGAGGCGTCCCTCGGCGTACCCACCGCGACCTCGGTGCGAACCGTCCCCGGAAAGCTTCTGGAGGAGAACCGCCGCGTGATCAACCGCTATCTGGCGGGACACGTCGGGGGCAAGGTTTCCTTCACCCACATCATCGGGTTCGCGATCCTGCGCGCTCTCGAGGCGCGGCCCGCGATGAAGGCCAGCTATGTGGAACGCGAGGGCAAGCCCTATGTCGTTCAACACAAGCATGTGAACTTCGGGTTGGCAGTCGATATGGAACGCGACGACGGCTCCCGCACGCTCTATGTGCCCAACATCAAGGAAGCAGACGAGCTCGAGTTCTCGGGATTCTGGGACGCGTACGAAGACCTCATCCGAAAGGTGCGCGACAACAAACTCACTACCGAGGACTTCACCGACACCACCGTCACCTTGACCAACCCGGGAACCGTCGGGACCAGGCTGTCGGTGCCGCGCTTGATGCCTATGCAAGGGGTCATCGTGGGCACGGGCGCGCTCGATTACCCGCCCGAATACGAGGCTGCAGATCCCCGCAGCTTGGCTCGCCTGGGGGTAGGCAAGGTTCTGACGATCACGAGTACCTACGACCATCGCGTCATCCAGGGGGCCGAGTCCGGTGAGTTCCTGGCGCAGATCCACCGGCTCTTGCTCGGCGAGGACCGTTTCTACGACGAGATCTTCAGCTCGTTGCGCATCCCTTACGAACCCGTGCGGTGGAGTCGCGACCTGTCAGCCGGCGGCGATCTCGACGCCGAGCTCGACAAGCAAGCGCGCGTCAGTCATCTCGTGAACATGTATCGGGTTCGTGGCCACCTGCTCGCCGAGTTGAACCCGATCGGGTGGGAAGTGCTGTCGCACCGGGAGCTCGACCTCTCCTATCACGGGCTCACCGTGTGGGACCTGGACCGGGAATTCTTGACCGAAGGGCTTCC
>DATAPE010000097.1:0-13391 GCA_036265345.1 Actinomycetota bacterium | reverse complement strand
AAGGCCTCGAGGCCTAGTCCTCACATGGCCGACGGAGTTAGTGCCGCGCCCAAGTACAGCCGGGTTCTCCTCAAGCTTTCGGGGGAGGCATTCGCGGATCCGCAGCACGGGTTCGGCATCGATCCGCGGATCGTCGGATCCATCGCACGCCAGATCTCGGAAGCCAAGAACATCGGCACCCAGCTCTCGCTTGTGATCGGCGGCGGCAACATCATCCGGGGCTTGTCGGCGTCGGCTCAGGGAACCGACCGGACCACCGCCGACTACATGGGGATGCTGTCGACGGTGATCAACGCGCTCGCGATGCAGGACGCCCTCGAGCGAGAAGGCGTCGAGACTCGAGTCCAAACCGCCATCTGGATGCAGGAGCTGGCCGAGCCTTACATCCGTCGCAGGGCGCTTCGCCATCTGGAAAAGGGTCGCGTCGTCATCTTTGCCGGCGGCACCGGAAATCCCTACTTCTCAACCGATACGACGGCCGCGCTGCGGGCATTGGAGATCGGCGCCGAGGCCATATTGAAGGGAACCCGCGTCGATGGCGTCTACGACTCGGACCCAGTTACGAACCCCGAGGCCAAGTTGTTCCCTTCCGTGCCGTACATCGATGTCCTCAAGCTGGGCCTGAAAGTGATGGACTCGACCGCCATCTCGTTGTGCATGGACAACCGGCTGCCGATCATCGTTTTCAATATGAAAGCCGGCAACATCGCTCGCGTCCTGAACGGCGAGGAGGTTGGCACGCTCGTTCACGCAGGTGGGACCGACTAAGGAGGCACCATGGCCAACGACAAAGACGGCGTCCTGCGCGAAGCCGAAGAAAAGATGGGCAAGGCCGTGTCGGTCAATCGGGAAGAGCTGGCCTCGATCCGTTCCGGCCGCGCGTCGCCCTCTCTGTTGAACAGGATCAACGTCGACTACTACGGCAGCCCCACTCCACTCAATCAGATCGCGAACCTCTCCGTCCCCGAACCTCGCCTGCTGGTTATCTCGCCGTACGACAAGAGCTTCGTTGGCGCTATCGAGAAGGCGATCCAACAGTCGGACCTGGGCATCACTCCCAACAACGACGGGTCGGTAATCCGGCTGGCGTTTCCTCAGCTGACCGAAGATCGACGCAAGGAGCTCGTCAAGGTGGCCCACATACGCGCGGAGGAAGGACGAGTCGCGGTCCGGGGTGTGCGCCGGCACGCGAAGCAGGAGCTCGAGCGTCTAAAGAAAGACGCGGCCATCGGCGAGGACGAAGAGCGCGGCGCGGAAAGCGTCCTGCAGAAGCTCACCGACAAGCATGTCGAAGAGGTCGACGACAATCTGAGGCGCAAGGAAGCTGAGCTTTCCGAGGTCTAGCGGTTAGGGAGGCTGGAGTGGCCGACAAAGGCCGGTCGCTGGCGCAGGCTGTGGCAACCTCCCTGGCCCTGCTGGCCGCGGTCATCGTTTGCTATCTGCTGGGCCGCGTCGCGTTCTTCGTGCTGGCTGCCGCGGTCATCCTGTTCGCCCTCTTCGAGCTCTTGGACGCCGTCCGGTTGAGAGGACGCCATCCGAACCTCGTCTTCGGGCTGGCCTGCTGCCTGGCTCTGCTCGTGACCGCGTACCTTCGGTGGCCGGACTGGTTCCTGGTGGCCGCGGGGGCGGCCCCCGCGGGGTGTCTCCTTCTCGCGTTGCCGGCCCACCGAGAGGCGGCGGTGGACGACGCCGCGTGGACGCTGCTCGCTCTCGCATGGATCGGGGGCGGAGGGGCCGCAGCGGTGTCGATCCTGGCGTTGCCCGCGGGTGGTCTCAGGCTGCTCATCGGACTCTTGCTCGTCGCGGCCGGCGACGACATCTCCGCCTACTTCGTGGGCACGAGGTTCGGCAGCCACAAGATGGCCCCCTCGATCTCGCCGTCGAAGTCCTGGGAGGGCGCAGCCGCCGGCGTTGCCGGTGCCCTGGTGGTGGCGCTCGCCTTGATCCCCGCCGGAACCCGGCTCGATGTTTGGGAGGCGCTGGGCCTCGGCGCTATCGTCGCCCTCCTGGCCCCCCTGGGGGACCTCGTCGAGTCGCTCGCGAAGAGGGAGCTGGGCATCAAGGACTCCGGGCGGCTGCTGCCCGGCCACGGCGGGATGCTCGACCGGCTGGACGCCATCTTGTTCTGCGCCCCGGCGGTTTTCCTGTATCTGCGCTTCATACTTTCCTAGCGAGAAGACCACACGGGCGTGTGACAATCGTTAGGCATGCCTGAGATCCGCGGCCCTCGCAGCCGCATCGTCGTCCTCGGGTCGACCGGTTCCATCGGGCGCCAAGCCCTCGACGTGATCCGAGCCAACCCCCACCGGTTCCAGCTGGTGGGCCTTGCCGCGGGCCGCGACGAGGCCGGGTTGGGTGCGCAGGCGGCCGGTTTCCCCGAGGTTGCCACCGGCGTGGGGACCGAGGCCGCGGTTGCCCTGGCCGCCCTCCCCGACGCCGACATCGTGCTCAACGGCATCGTCGGCGCCGCCGGGCTGGCAGCTTCGATCGCCGCCCTCGAGGCCGGGAAGGTGCTTGCCCTTGCGAACAAGGAGAGCCTCGTGGCGGGAGGCGAGGCGTGTCTTTCGGCCGCTCGGCGGGGTGGCGGCTCCATCGTTCCCGTGGACTCCGAGCACGCCGCACTGGCCCAATGTCTGGCGGCCCTCGATCGCAGCGCCGTCGCCCGCGTCGTGATCACCGCGTCGGGCGGCCCTTTCCGGCAGCGCCCCGATCTAAGCGAAGTCACTCCGGAAGAGGCCCTGGCCCATCCAACCTGGTCGATGGGGCCGAAGATAACTGTGGACTCCGCGACGTTGATGAACAAGGGACTCGAGGTGATCGAAGCGCATCATCTATTCGGGTTCTCTTACGACGACATCGCGGTGATCGTTCATGCCCAGAGCATCGTCCACGGCATGGTCGAGCTGCACGACGGGACCACGCTCCTGCAAGCGGCCCCGCCGGACATGCGCATACCGATCCAAGCGGCTCTCGGAGGGGGCCGGTTCCCTTCGGCTGCTCCGGTCGTGGATCTCGCCACTGTCGGCAACCTCACCTTCGAGCCCGTCGACGCCGGCCGGTTCCCCTCGGTAGCGCTTGCCTACGCAGCGGGCCGGCGCGCCCGGTCCTTCCCGGCGGTGTTGAACGCGGCCAACGAGGTTGCGGTCCATTCCTTCCTCGACCGCCGCATCTCCTTCGAGGACATCCCCCGCGTCGTCGAGAACGTGCTCGACGCTCACGACCCCGTCGACGTTGACGCGCTCGACGCCGTTCTGGCGGTTGACGATTGGGCTCGCCGGCGCGCTCAAACGGCCGTTATACGGGCAGGTGTGGCATGACCCTCGGCGTGGTGCTGTTCGTCGTATGGATCCTGCTTATGGTGATGATCCACGAGTCCGGCCACTTCGTGGTGGCCAAGCTGTTTCACTTCAAAGCGAGTCAGTTTTTCCTCGGCTTCGGCCCGACGTTGTGGTCAACGCAGAAGGGCGAGACCGAGTATGGGGTGAAGGCTCTGCCGCTGGGCGGCTTCGTCAAGATCGTTGGAATGAATCCCTACGAACAGGTCGATGCGAAGGACGAGCCCCGCTCGTACCCGAACAAGCCTCGCTGGCAGCGCGCGCTGGTTCTTCTCGCAGGGTCGGGCACCCATTGGATCCTCGCCTTCGTGACGCTGCTGATCGCGGCGATGGTTCTCGGGTTCCCCAACGGCCGTGCCACGAACCAGGTTTCCATCGTGCAACAGACGCTGGAGGGCCGCCCGACGGCGGCATCGAACCTCGGCCTCCATCCGAATGACCGCATCGTTGGGATCGCGGGCCAGTCCGTAACGCATTGGAGTCAGATCCGCGGATACATCCGGCTGCACCCCGGCGACAACGTCACTTTCTCGATCGTGCACAACGGCGCTCCCCACGACGTTTCGGTGCGCTTGGGGGAGGCGATCGTCAAGGGACGCGACCGGATCGTGGCGTACGCACCGGCCGGTCAAACGATCCGAGCACCTCGCGCGGGCGAACAGCTGATCGGCTACCTGGGTGTCCAGCCGAAGCTCGAGTATCAGAAGTACTCGCTTATCTCCGGCGCCGGACATGCAGCCGTTCTTACTTGGGACTACACGAAGTACTCGGTGCAGCAGGTCGGCGGCCTGTTCCACACGATCTTCTCTGGTGAGCTGTGGTCCGCGCTCAGCGGACACGGCAGCAGGGGGCCGGGACAGGGTCCGGTCAGCATCTATGGCGCCGGGAGGATCGCGGGGCAGACGGTGGCGGACCACAAGTACCTCGACCTCGTCGGGCTGTTGGTGGGGTTGACGATCTTCCTCGGCATCATGAACCTGCTGCCCCTGCCCCCGCTCGACGGCGGTCACCTTGCGGTCGTGGTTTACGAATCGATCACGCGGCGAACCGTCGATCTGCGCAAGCTGATCCCGGTTGCCGCGGCGGTGATCTCGTTCTTCATCCTGATCTTCATCGCGTCGCTGTACCTCGATATCATCCGCCCGCTCAACCTTCCGCTGTGACCGGCCGCACCAGCACGCTCCGCATCCGCCTCGCGATCGCAGCCATCGTGTGGGGCCTCTATCTCGGCCCCCGCCGCGCGCCCCTCCCACGAGCGGCGATCGATGGGGGCTACTGACGTGAACAGCCCGAGCTACGAACGACGCAAGTCGCGTCAGATCCACGTCGGGAGCGTCGCGATCGGCGGCGGTGCGCCGGTTTCGGTGCAGTCCATGACCACCACCAAGACCGACGACGTTCAGGCGACGCTGATCCAGGTGCACGAGCTTGCTACCCAGGGCGCCGACATCGTCCGCGTGGCCGTGCCCCACGAGGCAGACGCCCGCGCCCTACCCGAGATCGTGGCGGAGGGTGGTGTCCCGGTCATCGCCGACATCCACTTCTCGGTGCGTCTGGCGATGCTCGCCCTCGAAGCAGGGGTACACGGACTTCGTCTCAACCCGGGGAACATGCGCAACCCTCAGCACATCAAAGAGGTGGCCGAGGCTGCCAATGAGCGGGGGATCCCCATCCGGATCGGAGTGAACGCCGGTTCGCTGGACAAGAAGCTGATCCAGAAGTACGGGCGCCCCACGGCTGAAGCACTGGTAGAGAGCGCTCTGTACGAGATCGGCCTGCTTGAAGAGCACGGGTTCACCGCCATCAAGGTGTCGGTCAAGCATCAGAACGTCGCCGAGATGATCGCTGCGTATCGGATGCTCGCCGAGCGCACGGATGTTCCGCTTCATCTGGGCGTGACCGAAGCAGGAACACCCAAGACCGGCATCGTGAAATCGGCGATAGGCATCGGAACGCTGTTGGCAGAGGGCATCGGCGACACGATCCGCGTGTCGCTTACGGCGGATCCGGTGGAGGAAGTGAAGGCCGGGAAGCAGATCCTGAACGCGCTCGGTCTACGCCAGGACACGTTCGACCTCGTGGCGTGTCCGTCCTGTGGCCGCGCCGAGCTCGACGTCTTCGCGCTGGCCGAGGAGGTCGAGGCCGCGATAGAGAAGATGGACCTGCCGCCGATGCAGATCGCCGTGATGGGCTGCGAGGTGAACGGCCCCGGGGAAGCGCGCGACGCCGACATCGGGATCGCAGCCGGCCCCGGCAGGGGGCTGCTGTTCTCGAAAGGCAAGCAGATCGGGTGGGTGCCGCACGACCGGCTCGTCTCCGCTCTCCTGGAAGAAGCCGAGCGCCTCGCGATCGAGATCCGAGCGGAAGAAGGGCCCACCGAGGGCGACGTCGTGGTCCGGACAGGCGCGGGCCGCCGGGCCGAGGCCGCGCCCCTTCAGATCGGGATGCGCCGCTCTTAGTGCGGGAGCCGCTATGAAGCTGTCATCGAAAGTGTGGTCGTGGGCGGCTCCCCTGATGGTGCTGGGTCTGGTCCTTCTGGTCATGGTCGTGATCTCGAACGTCACCGGTTTGCACCTGTCGGTGGACAAGAAGACGGTTGGGAGCGCCCGATTGGGGGGAACGTTCGAGCTGTTCAGCACCGTGAAGCAGGTGCAGCTGCCGGACAAGGCTGCGGGCGTGAACGCCGGCGTCGTGCGTCGCTTCTTCCAGGTCGGGCAGCAGCTCAGCTGCCGCTGCGTCATGAAGTTCGAACCCAGCTGCGCAAGCGGGCCCTGCAGCGGCGACCTCAGCGTTTGGCGGGCGGGGAAGTGGTCGCCGAAGGTGCCCTTCACCTATCTGGGCAACGGTCACTACACCTGGAAGGCGCCCCGTGACCAGTGCGGTTGCTACGGAGGCAAGGGGATCCCGGCCATCATCGAATCGCAGGCCGAGGTCAAGGTGGCCGCCTCGAATCAGGTGGGTGGGCATTCGGAGGTGTTCGAGTTTCTCGGTCACCAGAGCTCGCTGTGGCGCCTGGACTCAAAGCTGAAAGGGTTTCCCGCCAGGTGGCGGGTAGTGGCCGCGGTGGACGCGGCCGCGACGAGCTTCTAGCGCCGCCCCGCGTTCGGGCGCTTGCCGTGGTTCGCCTTGTTCTTTCGCTTCGTTCTGCGCTTGCGCGCTTTCTTTCCCATGAGGCTCAGGATGGTACTCTGAAGAGCCGCTCGGCCGTACGGATAGCGCAAAGTTTGAAGGGAAGCCCCTCGAAGGAGGGGCTTCATTTGTGAGAGAGCGATCGGAGGATCGATGGGCACGCTCGAAGAGGTCAGAGACCTCGCCGAGGCGGTTGCCCGTCGCCGGTCGCTGACCCTCTGGGACGTCGAGATGGGGGGCCAGCCGGGCCGTGCGGTCCTGCGGGTGTACGTCGAGGGTGACGAGGGCGTCGATCTCGACACGGTCGCCGAGGTATCGGAAGAGATCTCCCGGGGCTTGGATCTGCGCGATCCGATCCCGGGGAGGTACACGCTGGAGGTCTCGTCGCCGGGGCTCGAGCGGACCCTGCGTTCGCCGGAGCACTTCGCTCGCTGCGTCGGCCGCAAGGCGGTGATCAAGACGCGCGAGCGGTTGCTCGCCGACAGTCACCGCATCGAGGGCACGATCGCGGCTGCAACCGAGGAGTGCGTCAAGCTCGAGACCAGCTCCGGCGAGGTTGACGTTCCGTACGGCCAGCTGCGCTCCGCACGCACGATCTTCGAGTGGAAGTAGAACCGAGCACCTGACAGAGGAAGGACACCGGGATGGACATCCCTATCGATTCACTAAGAGAGCTCGAACGAGAGCGCGGGGTCACGTTGGAGACCTCTATTCAGGCGCTGGAGAAGGCGCTGGCACAGGCCTACCTCCGGATGACTAACGCCGATCTGGAGACGCGGGGCGCCCGCGCGACCATCGACCGGGATACGGGCACCCTCACGGTGTTCGCCCAGGACATCGAGATCGATCCCGATACCGAAGAGGTAACCACGCTGAAGGAGTGGGAGGACACTCCCCAGGACTTCGGGCGGATCGCCGCGCAAACCGCCAAGCAGGTGATGCTGCAGAAGCTGCGCGACGCGGAGAGAGACATCACCTTCGGCGAGTACGCGGGGCGCGAGGGGGACATCGTCACCGGCATCGTCCAGCAGCAGGACCACCGCTACACGATCCTCGACCTCGGCAAGACCGAGGCGCTGATGCCGCCGTCCGAGCAGATCCCGCACGAACGCTACGAGCACGGCTCCCGTCTCAAGGCCTACATAGTCGAGGTGCGCAGGTCGGCGAGAGGTCCTCAGATCATCGTTTCGAGAACCCATCCGGGGCTGATAAAGCGGCTGTTCGAGCTCGAGGTTCCCGAGATCCTCGACGGCATAGTCGAGATCAAGTCGGTCGCGAGGGAGCCGGGCCACCGATCGAAGATCGCAGTGGTCTCGCACGACAAGAACGTCGATCCTGTGGGTGCCTGTGTTGGCAGCAAGGGCTCGCGGGTACGCATGGTCATGAACGAGCTTCGCGGCGAGAAGATCGACATCGTGAAATGGACGCAGGACACCGGAGAGTTCGTTGCGAACGCGCTGTCTCCCGCAAAGGTCAAAGAGGTGAAGCTTCACGCGGATGGCCAAACCGCCCTGGTGATCGTTCCCGACTATCAACTGTCTCTGGCGATCGGCAAAGAGGGTCAGAACGCACGGCTGGCGGCCCGGCTGACGGGCCTCCGGGTGGACATCAAGTCCGACTCGCAAGTAAGGCGTGAGGCAGAGGTCGTTACCACCGATCGGGATCCGGAGACTGCAGCCGCTGAGATGCCCGAGGGGGCCAAGACGGAGTAGCTAATATGGCTCAAGGTCCGGTGCGGACGTGCACGGGTTGCCGGAGCAAACGGGGCCGGGATCGGATGATCCGTATCACGCGAACCGGCGATGGAATCATCTCTGTCGATCAAACCGGCTCCGCACCGGGGCGGGGCGCATACGTCTGCTTCGATGCCGCCTGCGTCGAGCGGGCGTGCCGATCGGGGAGCTTGAGTAGAGCCCTCCGCGGCGGCCGGATCCCCGACGGCCTGCGCGAGGAGTTGGTGGCGATGACGAAAGGGCGGAATGGCTAAACCGAGGGTGCACGAGGTAGCAAAAGAGCTGGGCCTGACCTCCAAGGAGGTTCTGGCTCACCTGGAGAAGATCGGGGAGCCGGCCAAGAGCCACGCTTCATCGGTCGACGAGGCCGTAGCCGAGCGTGTGCGCGCCGAACTCGGGAACGGCTCGGCCCCCGCGGCCGCCACCACCAGTTCACCGTCTCCGGCCACCACCACACCTCCGTCAACCAAGAAGAAGAAGACCACGCGGGCCGCCTCACCGAAGCCGGCGGCTCCAGCCAGGGCTGCGGGGGCTGCGCCTACTCCGTCGGCGGCTGCTGCAGAGGCTTCCTCCGCAGGCGCAGCCTCGTCGGCCCGAGCGGCTGCTGCAGAGGCTTCCTCCGGAGCCGAAACCACCTCGCCTCCAGTTGCTTCGTCTGCGGACGCGCCCGCCGTTGCCGAAGCCGACACTCCGGAGATCGAAACAGAGACCGCCAAGGCGGCTCCTATCCAGGTGCACCACGGCGTGACGGTCAAGGATTTCGCCGACAAGGCGGGCCGCCCGGCCGCCGAGGTGGTCAAGGCGCTCCTCGGCCTCGGCGAGATGGTGACGGTCACGCAATCGATGAGTGACGAGGCCCTGTTCCTGGTAGCCGACGAGCTCGGCATCCGGGTCCAGATCGTGGATCCCGGGCGCGAGACCGCCGACGAAGAGGCGTTGCTGGCAGAGACGGAAGACGAGGACGATCCCGCAGACCTGGTGCCGAGGGCCCCCGTCGTGACGGTCATGGGCCACGTCGACCACGGCAAGACCGCCATCTTGGACGCGATCAGGAGAACGAATGTGGCCGCAGGCGAGGCGGGCGGCATCACGCAGCACATCGGCGCGTACCAGGTCGACTACGACGGCCGCGAGATCACCTTCATCGACACCCCCGGCCACGAGGCGTTCACCGCGATGCGGGCACGGGGCGCCCAGGTTACGGACATCGCCGTCCTGGTCGTGGCGGCCGACGACGGCGTCATGCCTCAAACGGTCGAGGCTATCGACCACGCCCGTGCTGCGGACGTTCCCATCGTGGTCGCGGTCAACAAGGTGGACAAGCCGGAGGCGGACCCTGCCCGGGTGCGTCAGCAGCTGTCGGACTATGGGCTGCTCCCCGAGGAGTGGGGTGGCGAGACCGTGTTCGTCGACGTGTCGGCGAAGCAGCGGACGAACCTCGACGGACTGCTCGAGATGCTCGTTCTCACCGCCGATGTGCAACTCGACCTCAGAGCCAACCCGGAGGCACCCGCACGGGGCGTTGTCATCGAGGCCCACCTCGACAAGGGGCGGGGGCCGGTCGCGACGGCCCTGGTCAAGCGCGGGACATTGCGGCTCGGTGACATCCTCATCGCCGGCGCGGCCTGGACGAAGATCCGGGCGATGCTGGACGAGGACGGCACCCAGGTCAAAGAGGCAAAGCCCGGGGAACCGGTGCAGGTCCTGGGGTGGCAATCCGTTCCTCAAGCCGGTGACGATTTCCGCGCCGTCAGCGACGAGCGTGAGGCGCGCACCATCACGTCACTGCGCGAGCACCACAAGCGGGAGGCCGAGCAGGTCACGCAGCCGATGACGATGTCGCTCGAGACCCTTCTGGAGACGACCGCCGAGGGGCAGGTCCCCGAGTTGAACCTCCTGTTGAAGGCCGACACCCAGGGTTCCGTCGAAGCGCTCGAAGACCAGCTGGCCAAACTCGATCAGTCACTGGTCAAGGTGACCGTGCTGCGAAAGGGGGCCGGTGCGATCACCGAGAACGACATCACCCTCGCGCAAGCATCGAACGCGATCGTTATCGGTTTCAACGTCATCGCCAACGTTCAGGCGCGCCAGCTTGCAGAGGAGCACGGTGTCGACGTGCGCACGTATCGCGTCATCTACCAAGCCGTTCAGGACATCGAGAAGGCCGCAAGCGGTTTGCTCGGGCCTGAGCTCCGCGAGATTCCGATCGGACAGGCAGAGGTGCGGGCGACGTTCCGGGTGCCGAGGCTGGGAGTCGTTGCAGGGTGCATGGTTACGGACGGAGTCATCCGGCGTAACGCCAAGGCTCGCCTGGTGCGTGACGGCACGGTCGTCTACGAAAGCACCATCGCTTCGCTCCGGCGCTTCAAGGACGACCAGCGTGAGGTCGCTGCGGGCTTCGAATGCGGCATCGGGATCGAAGGTTTCCAGGACGTCAAAGAGGGGGACGTTATACAGGCCTTCGAGATACAAGAGGTTGCCAGGTAGCCGGCGAGCCGGAGAAGACATAGCGATGTTCATCGCCGTGGGGCGGTTCGAGCTCTTCATCCCGGCCAGCCGTTCCCTCAAGGACAAACGCCGGGTGCTTCGCTCCGTCATCCAAACGACCGCCAACAAGTTCAACGTGTCTATCTCTGAGGTTGAGTACCAGGATCTGTGGCAGCGGGCCGCCGTGGGCGTAGGTTGCGTCGCCGAGTCGGCCGGTCACTGCCGCAAGGTCCTCCAGGAGGTTGAGAAGCTGATGGCCAAGACTGCGCTAGACGGTGCAGAGATCGTTGACCGCACTATCCACATCGTCGCCATGGATGATCTGTGACCCAGCGGACCGAGCGGCTGCAGAAGCTGGCCAAGGAAGTATTGGGCGAGAACATCCAGAGCCTCAAGGATCCGCGCATCGGCTTCACTACGGTCACGGCAGTTCGAGTGACGCGCGATCTTCGTACCGCCCGGGTGTTCATCAGCGTTCTGGGCTCCCATGACGAGCAGGACCAAACGATGGAAGGCTTGAAGAGCGCAACTCCCTTCCTCCGTGGTCAGCTGGGGCGAGAGATGCGCGTGAGATATCTGCCCGAGCTCACGTTCGAGCTCGACCATGGACCGGAAGAGGCAGACCGGGTCGAGCGTTTGCTCCGCAAGTTGCATGAACCGCCGACGACGGGCGATGAGGACGAGGAAGGGACATGAGATACGACCTGCCGGAGTGGGAGGCCGCCGTAACCGCGCTTTCGGACGCGGACGAGATCGCGATGGCTTGTCACGTCAATCCCGACGGTGACGCTCTGGGGTCGCTGCTCGCAGCTTCACTGGGACTGAGGAAGCTCGGCAAGAAGACATACCCCACGTGGGGAACGACCCCCGCGCAGGTGCCCGCGTCGTACGCATTCTTGCCGGGCCTCGACGCCCTGATCCAGCCGGCCGACCTCCCGGTGACGGACACTTTCCTCGCCCTGGATTGTGGATCGATAGACCGTCTGGGTGACGCCGAGCCCGTTGCGCTGCGAGCCAAGACGATCGTCAACGTGGATCACCACCGTGGCAACGGCGACTTCGGCACCTTCAATCTGGTGGTCCCCACTGCATCCTCAACCGCAGAGCTGGTGACCTCCTTACTGGTCGACCTCGAGGTTCCCCTGGACCTCGAGATAGCCACATGCCTCTACACGGGCATCGTCACCGACACCGGGCGGTTCCAGTACACGAACTCCTCTCCCGACACCCTGCGCCTGGCTGCCGACCTTCTGACCTTGGGCGTGCCGGCGGCAAAGATCGCAGGGGAGGTGTTCGATTCCTCTCCCTTCGGCTACTTGAAGCTCGTGGGCCGGGTGCTCGACCGGGCGCGCCTGCTCGAGAAGGAAGGCTTCGTCTACTCGTGGATCGCGCAGAAGGATCTCCAGGAGACCGGCGTCAGCATGGAGGAGACGGAAAAGGTCATCGACCTGATCCGCAGCACGCGAGCGGCGGACATCGCCGGCCTGTTCAAGGAGCAGCCACAAGGTGGCTTCCGCGTCAGCTTGCGCTCCAAGGGGCCGCGCACGGTGGACGGGATCGCTCGCGAGCGGGGTGGCGGCGGTCATCATCTTGCAGCCGGGTTCAGCACCGACAGCATCGACGAGACGGTGGCTTACATCGTCGCGGCCCTCCAGCGACAATGACCCAGGACGGCGTCGTCGTCGTTGACAAGCCGGCAGGGATGACTTCTCACGACGTCGTCGACCGCGTTCGCCGCGTCTTCTCGACCCGCAGGGTAGGTCATGCCGGCACCCTGGACCCGGACGCCACGGGAATCCTGGTACTCGGCCTGGGACGGGCGACCCGGTTCCTTAGCTATTCGCAGTCGGCGCCGAAGCGCTACCGGGCAACCGCTCGATTCGGGGTCAGCACTTCGACACAGGACGCTTCGGGCGATGTCGTCTCGACCCGTGCGGCCGCCCATCTTGATCTCGATGCGGTCGCCGCCGCGGCGAGGTCGTTCGTCGGAGAGATCGAGCAGGTGCCTCCGATGGTGTCGGCCGTCAAGATCGGGGGAGAGCGTTTGTATCGCAAGGCACGGCGAGGCGAGGAGGTGGAGCGGCCGGCGCGCGCGGTCACCGTTTACGGCCTCGACGTGACCTCGTTCGAGCCGGGGGTCGCGCCTTCCGTCACACTCGACGTGAGATGTTCCGCGGGAACCTACGTGCGCACGCTGGTCCACGACCTGGGAGAGCGACTCGGTTGCGGCGCCCATCTCGCGTCGTTGCGACGGATCGAAGCCGGCGGGTTCACCGAGGCCGACGCGCTCGCACTGGACGCGCTCGACTCCACCGCGATCCGGCCGCTCGAGGACATCGTGGCTCCGCTGATGCGCCTCGAGCTCGACGAGCAGCAGACCCGCGAGGTGGCGGACGGGAAACCGATCGCGGCCCCCACCGGGGTCGAGGAAGACGCGCGGTGCGCCCTGTTCTCGAACGGCCGGCTGCTGGCGGTGTATCGCCGAGCCGGCGAGCTGCTGAAGGCGGAGACAGTGGTGGGAGACCTGGCCACCCGGCGATGAAGATCTACGAAGGGTTGGCCGCGATTGCGGGGAACGTTCCCGCGTCGGTGGTGACGATCGGCACGCTCGACGGCGTGCACCTCGGGCACCGATCGCTTGTTGAGCTGAGCATCGACAAGGCCCGCACTCTGGATGCGGTCTCGATGGCCGTCACCTGGGACCGCC
>DATAPE010000096.1:0-3716 GCA_036265345.1 Actinomycetota bacterium | reverse complement strand
GTCTGTCTATCTCGCGCTCGACGAGAGTCCGCATTTGCTCAAGGCGCTCCAGATCCAATTGGTCTAAACGTTGCAGTGCATTTGATTCCCAAAGATATGGCCTTACATCCGTAGAGTGTGGCCTGTCGACCCAGGTCATCGCATTTCCGTGTGACCCTCCAGACCACTGGAGGTGGTGCCAGGTCACGCGGTGTGGAGGTTCCAGCTCCATCGTGAAATCTGGATTCAGAGAAAGATTAATGACGGCTCGACCAATCTCCTCTGCGAGATCGGACGGAATCTGGTCTCGTCCTTCCATCGACCGAATCGCGTCATCGTAGATGTAAAACACAGGCCCGTACCCCATCCTGACCCCCTCCGCTCTATTGCAGATCCAGACGTCAGGCGGCTCCCGCGCGTCTGTTGTCGACTGTATTCGTGCCCAATTCACCCTCCCGCGTTCTCTTGAAGAGCCGCGCTCCACGCGCTGTACTAAATGAGGAGAGACCCGTACGGTTTGGGCGGGCCTCTCCTCGAAACGAAACTCGACTAGTTATTCGGGCCCTTGATTACTCCAAAGGCTGCGCCTTGGGGGTCGGCTAGTACTGCTAGGCGACCTACCTCCGGCATGTCCGTCGGCTCCATCATGGCTTGACCACCAGCCGCCTTGACCTTCTCGTGAACCTTGTCTACGTCCTCAGCCGCGAAGTAGAGGCCCCAGTAGTTGGGGACTCCCTCCATCGGCGCGGTCATCATGCCGCCGATCTGGGTTTCGCCTTGCATGAACACGGTGTACGTCCCGTCGTCACCGAAGGGCTGGAGTTTGTATCCGAAGAGTTCCGAATAGAAGGTGCCAGCCTTGGCGGTGTCGTTCGTGAGCAACTCGAACCACGCCAGCTCGCCAGGATCGCCCATCGCTTGGGCTCCGATGTTGGTCTTGGGCTCCCACACGCAGAAGACTGCACCCGTCGGATCTGCGATGACGGCCATCCGGCCGTACTCCATCACGTCGAAAGCAGGCGCCAGGATCGTGCCGCCCAAAGACTCCGCTTCCTTGGCCTTCTGCTCCGCGTCTGCGACCGTCACATAAACGTTCCAGTGCGGAGGCATCCCCTTCTCTTCTTCGCGCTGACCGCCAGCCGCAGCGACGTCCTTGCCATTCAAGCGGAACATCGCGTAAACGCCCCCACCGGGGATGTCTTCTTTGTCGACATCCCAGCCGAAGAGATCGGTGTAGAGGGCGATGGCCGCGTCGAGATCTGATGTGCTCAGATCCGCCCAACTAAACGTGCCCTCTTCGTGCTTAGTGAACTCAGTCATGTAGCCTCCTGGATCGCAGGTTTTGGGATTGACCTGGAAGTATCAAGTCAAGCCGAGGATACCCGTCGGGGAAGCGCCGGCGAGCCGCTGAGCACTTTCACTGGGAGAAGACTCGCCCAGGGGCCACAACGTGCACGTTCACGCAACTCGAGGACGCGAGAGGCCACGGACGGGGACAAGGCACGACAATCGACGACAAATGAGCAAGAGCTCCCAGTGAGGCTGGAAGGGTGCGTGCAAGCATCGATGACTAAGCCGCCTGTTATCGGCTCGCAGGTTGCCACACGGCGTTGGTTCGAAGATTGTGCGTTCGGGTAACCCGGTACGCGAGAAGGCCTATACAGGTGGACAGGTGTGCCACAGCATTGGAGAGAGACATGACGCCATCCGATTCGGGTGAGAACGAGCAGGAAAACAAAAAGGAGCGAATCGATCGAGAGCTGATCGAGCTGCTGAACGAGCTAAGGGTGGCCCTTCCGGGGGTGCAGGTCCTGTTCGCGTTCCTTCTCGTTCTTCCGGTGAGTCAAGGCTTCGCGAAGGTCGATTCGATCGGGCGTGCGATCTATTTTGCGAGTCTTCTCTTGGCCGCGGCTGCTAGCGCGCTGTTGATCGCACCGAGCTCCTACCACCGGATCCATTTCCGTTCGGGAAACAAGGAGCACATCCTGCTAACGTCGAATCGCTTGGCGATTGCAGGTCTGATCCTTCTCGAGTTGGCTATCTCCGGCGCGATCTTCGTGATCGCCAATCTCCTCTTTGCAAATGCGGTCGCTGCCCTCATAGCCGTCGCAACGGCCCTCTGGTTCACCTACTTCTGGTTCGTGTTGCCGCTCCTTAGGAAGAGGACTGAAGGCGGGACTTGACGTGACAGAACCGAGTTTGTATCGCACCCAACGCGAACCGTTTCACAGGGCGAAGCAAGTACGATTTCGGTTTGCTGCTTCGGATCAACGAGCGGCCGAACAGACTCGAATGGCCTGACGGGAGGCGTAGCGGGTGCAGAGAAAGGCGATGGCGAAGGCCGACCTGAGGTCGGCTCAGGAACCTCTCAAGGAACGTTTCCGCAGCGAGCCTTCTGCCGCTCTCATCACTCTGCGAGCTGAAGCTTCTCTTAGCGACGGGATCACCGCGGCGGTTCCAACTCACATCGGAGACGTTGTTGCCGGGCTGCATCCCGCGACTGGGGGTGATGGCCTATCGGCATGTTCGGGAGACATGCTTCTCCAAGCTCTGGCCGCCTGCGCAGGTGTGACCCTGCTGGCGGTTGCTACATCGCTGAACATCGAAATCCGAGCCGGCAGCGTTCACGTGGATGGAGACATGGATTTCCGCGGCACTCTCGGGGTCAGCCGACAGGCTCCCGTGGGGTTCACCGACATCCGCGTGGCGTACGAGCTTGACACCGACGCCACCGACGAGCAGCTCGATACCCTGATCCGGCTAACCGAGCGTTATTGCGTCGTGTATCAAACCCTGGCGAACTCGCCGAACCTATCTGTGTCACGCCGCCAGCTTGAAGGAACCGCGTAGGCTCCCTATGCTCGTCATGAGCGCGAGCGCCTGACCATCGTTGCTCCACCGATCACAGCTTCCTTCGACGAGTGGGAGTACGAGGCGGGGATGGCGCTCAGAAGGGGGCAGGTGTGCCGACAGACGTGAGGCTTGTGATGCCCAATCGGGCCGGAGCCCTCATCTCTGCCCTTCGAGCCATCGCCGACGCCGGCATCAACATCCGGGGATCTGCCGGCGACCTCAGACCCGGAGAGCAATGGGGCTTCATCCACATCTTGGTTGATGACCCTGAGGCCGCACAGACGGCGATCGAGTCGGTCGGTTTCGAGGTCACGAGTCTCCATGAGGTCGATGTCCTGAAGTTAGAGGATCACCCCGGCGCCATCCTCGAGGCCGTCGAACCGTACTCTGCGAGTGGTCAGAACATCGAAGTTATCTATATGTCACTCGGGAGTCTCGTGATCGGTACGGAAGCGATGCGCCAACCGATCCCGGGCACACGGATGGAGGATGCTCGCTACCGGTAGGCGTCGCCGCGCATCTCGAGCCTCCGAGCCCCTGCGTTAAGCGTTCCTAACGGTTGCATTTCAGCGAAGGGGAAGCGACTCATTCGTCATGTTCGCGATCAAGTTGCCGCTCCCGATCAGGGTTGACTAGTCGGAAAAAGCAGGGCCTAGCGGGATCAGGCGTTCTAGCTCGGCAAGATCCTCCTCGGTCAGGCGGAGATCGCCAGCCCCCGCGTTATCCGCGACGTGACGCGCTTTGGAGCTTCCCGCCAGCGCCCACCCCACACCAGGTTGATGAAGCGTCCACGCGATCGCTAGCTGGCCTATGGAACAACCAAGCCTCTTCGCTATCGGACGCATCCCCTCCACCACTGCCAGACTGCGGTCGAGTTTTCCGGG
>DATAPE010000095.1:0-1699 GCA_036265345.1 Actinomycetota bacterium | reverse complement strand
ACTCGTCGGCCACGCTGCGTCGTGACCCGGGGGCGATGCCCACAGGCCCGGGCGTAACGCAGGCCGCGCCGCGCGGGATCGAGAACATCCGTGCGTCTCAGCCTCCGCCGGCGGAAACACCTGATCCGATGGCCGGGATCGAGGCTGTTCGTGGCGGTGGCACGGCGGTTCCCGATCCCTCAACCGGGATCGAGAACGTCCGCGCGCAACGCGGACCGGCGGAAGTCGAAGGCGGTGGCGCAACCATCGCTGCCCCCAGCACGGGTGCAGCGGTGGCGATCGCGGGAGGAGCAATGCTCACGATCGCAGCGGCCGCCTTTGCGCTTCGGCGCAGGCGAGAGCCCGGACTCGCCTAGACAAACTCCAGATGGGCCGGCGCCACGGCCCATCTGGCTTTTCTTCAGCGGATGAGCTGGTGCCTCCTCCCGCGTCCGCGCAAGTTCCACATGTCCCAGGGCGTGTCGCGGTATCCCGTGGATCAAGGCCCGACCGGCCCATGGACGCTGTCGAATCCAATTGCTACTTTCGAGTCGCAATCCGTGGGTGGTGATGGACCTCACCAGCCCGATTCGACCTGAAAGGGGTCAGATGGATTCTCAGAGAATCGCACGCATCTTCGGAGCACTCTTCTTGCTCACGTTCGTCACCTCCATTGCGGCTCTCGCTCTCTTCCAAACAGTCCTCGACGACCCCGCCGGATACATCGCCGGTGGCGGCAAGGACAACCAGATCTACCTGGGAGCCTTCCTGGAGTTCCTTCTCATCGTCGCGAATGTCGGGACCGCCGTCGTGCTCTATCCGATCGTGAGGAGAGAGAACGAAGTCCTTGCCATCGCCTTCGTCGCTGCTCGCGTCATGGAATGCGTCTTCATCGCGGCGGGGATCATCTTCGTGCTCGGTGTCGTCACTCTGCGCCATGACTCTCCCGACGCGTCCGACCTTGCCGTCTCGCTGGCCGCGCTCAAGGACTGGACGTTCCTGTTTGGCCCCGGCCTCGTCGTGCCGTTCGGAAACGGGCTGATCCTCGGCTACTTGATGTACCGCTCCGGCCTCGTTCCGCCGCGCTTGGCCTGGCTCGGAATGATCGGAGGGCCGCTTCTCCTGATCGGGAACTTCGGCGTGCTCTTCGACTGGTGGGACCAGACGGGCGCTGTGAACATCCTGGTCGTCCCCGAGTTCCTGTGGGAGCTAGTGCTTAGTTTCTATCCGCTCATCTGGGGATTCAGGCGTGTTCCGATCGTCGACGAATACGACCGTGATCGGGGCATCCCGGTCAGAGCCATTTCCGAACCCGTTCCCGCGTAGGCGGCTCTTCTCAGGAAGGCATTCGCTCCCAGCGCCTTGGTGCCCTGCGAGCTGCGGGACACCAAGGCACACCGAGACGAGCCGGGGCTGCTTCGGGTCGCCTCGACGTCGAGCGGCTACACTGACCTCCCGCAGGGGCGGTTAGCTCAGTTGGGAGAGCACCAGCTCGACAAGCTGGGGGTCACTGGTTCGAGCCCAGTACCGCCCACCTCACAAAAGCCCCTCTCACCGGGGTTTTTGTATGCCCGCAATAGGCCGGACGTTGGTGCTGAAGACTTCATGTCAGCAATTTGTCAGCGGAGTTCGGATGTCCGTCACCTGGCTGCGCGTATCGCCCTATACAACAATCGCCGCGTCGTGCGAAATCAGAAATTCGGATCGGCGGTCAGGTGCA
>DATAPE010000094.1:0-4156 GCA_036265345.1 Actinomycetota bacterium | reverse complement strand
AAGCGGCGTCGGCACGCCGGTCAACCACCCGAACCCGGCCTGACAATGGAGCCGTGGCGCGGCGCGCGAGCGCTGCGCCCGCGGCCCTAACCGGAGTTCATGGCCACAGCCGGACTAATCCACACAGAGATAGCGTCGCCGTCGAGGCAAGGTCAGGCGAGTGAAGAGGGGCCCTGAGCTGGCTCGGAAATAGCTCTTTGGACGAGAAGCAGCTATCTGCTTTGCATGGAAAGCGGCGCTTTTCCGGCGGGACTAGCTCTTCAGCTTGACCTTGTCGGTCTGGGAGCCGGCCGGACCGCCCGGGGGCGTGTAAAGGACCTTCACCTTTGCCTTCAGCTTGCCCTTCTCCGACAGCTTCCGCTTGGCCGACTTGGTCAGCTTCAAGATGAGGACGATGTGCTGCTTGGTGGTTGAAGTCAGGGTTTCGGTCACCGGCTTGAGACTCGTCGCCGCTGCCGCGCTAGCGAGCATGGGATCCGAAGCAGACCCCGCCTCGAGAGTGCCGGCGCCGGGAACCGTCACCTTCACCTTCACCTTCGGCTTCGTCCCCTTCTGCTTCAACTTGTTGACCGTGACCGTGTTCGGGCAGCCGTTGAAGGTGCCCGCCGTGCCGACGCACTTGTCCTGGGTCTCGTCACCGAACCCGTCGTGATCGGCGTCGGGCTCGAGGACCGCCGATAGGTCGACCTGGAGGGCCCCGACCGTCATGTAGGTCATCGTGCTCCCTGGGGCGGGATCGACGTTGACGAAGCGGGTCGAGTACGTGGGCGCCGCGTTGCGGACGCACTTGTCACCGCCGGCAGGGCCCTCGTGGTAGTAGCCGATCACGTCGCCGGCCTGGACGGGGATCCGAGTCGGGAAGGTGTTGAGCGCGTTCGGCGTCATGGTCTGCACCGGGCTGTCGCCGACGATGGTGAAGTCGTTGCCGCCCACGGACCGGCCGACCTTGAATTTGAGCTGTGGAGGGGAGCCGTCGGCCTGGAAGCTCCACGAGGTGAGGACTCCAGCCGAAGGCGCCGCGTACTGCCCGCTGGGCGAGACTGCCTGAAGGGTGGCGTTAGGACTGCCGCATCCGAGGTCAGGGGTGAAGGTCGCTCCGATCTGAACCGACGCGGCTGCCGACGCCGCGCCAACCAACGCCGACGTCGCTAGCGCCACAGAGAGACCGAGTAGCCGTCTGACCGCTGTCTTCCCCATCCCCTTCGCCGAAAGTCTCTCACGCCGAAGTCACCCTGCAAGGGGACACCGAAATCGCTCCGAGGCTCTTGAGGACGCCGGCCTGTCGAAGTAGCCGCTTTGGACGAAAAGCGGCGCTTTGCATGGAAAGCAGCGGTTTCTGGCGAGATACGGCGTGGGCGATGTCGAAGCGGAATTTCAGTCTGCTGCGGCCGGTGACGGCCCGAGTGAGGCTCGCCTTGACCTTGAGCTGCGGGCTGCGTTACCGTCGGCGAAAAGCAGGACCGAAGTAGGGGGAGGGGAGTGGAGCGATGCGATCTGGGCGGACGACTCTCATTGTGATCGCGGGGATCTGCGGTCTACTCGCCCTCGCCCCGCAAACCGCTATCGCCGGGAAGAAGAAGAAGGCGTACGAGGGGATCGTGGCCACCCAGGGGGTCTACGGTCAAACGCCCACCATCCAGCTCAAGGTTCAGTTCAGGCGGAAGGGCGGCAAGCTGGTGCCACAGTACGTCGCCAACCTCAGACACCGCGCGATAGCCCTGTTCTGCCCCGACGGAAGCACGACCTTCGTCGGCCCCTCCAACATCGAGACCGGGGCGCCCGGCGGCTTCGCCCAGCCGGGTTTCACTCCGGCTCCCGGCGCGGCCGGCTTCAAGCCCTTCAAGAAGGGGAGATACAGCTTGACGCTGACCGGTGACGCCGCGGATTCAGGCGGCGGGGCGGACTTGCTTCAGCTGACCACCCGGGTCTCGGGCAAGGGCCCCGCGACGGGGACCGTACGGCTTGTGACGACCCATCCCACACATGGCAGGTGCGATTCAGGCACCGTGAGCTATACCGCTCCCAGGGTGGCCAGCTTCAGTCCAGCCCCGTAGTAGCCGAAGCCGCTGAGCGAACCGGCCGAGCAGCCGGATACCGAGTCGAGCCGAGGCCCTCGAAGCCGCCGGGCTATCGCAGTAGCGCTTTGGACGAGAAGCGGCTATCCGCTTTGCATGGAAAGCAGCGGTCCGTGGCGAGATACTGCGCGGGCAATGTCGGCGGAGAACGTCGAGCTTGTGCGTCAATCGATGGAAGCCCTTTTGCGGCTCGACCGGGACGCCTGGTTCGCGATCCACGACGAGGAGTTCGAAATCGTGCCCGTCCGCGATTGGCCCGAGGGTGCCGTGCGCGGTCGCGAGGCTGGCTGGGACTTCAGCATGAGGATCCGCGACAGCTTCGAGTGGGTTCCGAGAGAGGTCGAGCGCGTTGATGCCGGGGCCGACAAAGTCTTGGGCCATCCGCGTTACGACTTGCGCGGAGTGGGGAGCGGCGCCGAAGTCGAGCTCGATCAGTGGTTCGTCGCCACGGTTCGGGACGGGAAGATCTTTCGCCTGGAGTGGTTCACGGACGGAGTCGAGGCCCGTGAGGCCGCCGGGCTGTCGGAGTAGGCGATGTCGCAAGAGAACGTCGAAAGCTTCAAGCGCATGGTGGAGGCCTGGAACGGTGACGACTTTGACGCGTGGATCGACCAGTTCGATCCTAAGGTCGAATGGTCCACACTCGTGGAGGTGTATCGCGGGCATGCCGGAGCCCGGCAGGCTTGGGAGGGCATCAAGGGCAGCCAACACATCAGGGTGCGGATTGACGATGTCCGTGACCTCGGGGAAACCGTGCTCACCCTGGGGGAAGTCATGACCGTGGGACAGACAACCCGGTTGCGCTTCACTGGTGAGCTCGCGCAGCTGGCCACGTATCGTCGCGGCAAGCTGATCACACTCCGCGATTTCCCCAGTCATGCCGAGGGTCTCGAAGCCGCCGGGCTTTCGGAGTAGTGCTTTGGACGAAAAGGGGTGGGTCCGGTGGACAGCCAGGTAGGGCGGCCTCACAAGCAGCCGAGGGATGCCCTTGTCGGCTATCCGAGTGCGGAGTAGGGTCGAGGAGACCCAAGGCAGGCCGATCAAAGGAGTGATCAATGGCTGATGCCGCACTGTTCATCGGGTGGGGTCAGGTGGTGCGCGGACGCGAGAAGCGCGCCCTCGACGTATTCAACGAGAGCGTCGAGTACTGGGGAGGCCTCCAAGGGGACGGCACGATCGAGGACTTCGAAGTCGTTCTTCTGACACCCCACGGTGGCGATCTGCAGGGCTTCGCCCTGCTGCGCGGCAGCGAGGAGCAGGTCGCCGCGCTCCTCATTGACGAGGAGTTCCAGCGCCGCGTCACACGGGCTGACCAGATCATCGAGAGCCAAGGCGTCGTGGTCGCCGCCCTCGGCGATGGCATCGCCCGTGGCTTGGCCCAATACCAGAACGAGATTGACGACCTGGACTAGGGCTACTGACACCCCAGTCGTCTGACGGTTTTCCAGGGACGCAGCCGAGGCGCGAGATACTGGGCGGGCGATGTCGCCCGCCAACCTGGACACCCTTCGGGCGTTCTACGAGGCCCAGCCCGACGGGGAGGACGTCCTGCAGTACCTGGACCCGGCGGTTGAGCTCTATCCCGGCATCAGGACACCCGATCAGGACACCCGGTATGTCGGTCACGACGGGTGGAAGGAGTTCATGGTCGACGCCATTGGGCTCTGGGAATCGGTGGACATCGAGCCCAGCGAGCGGCTCGAGGCTACCGAGAACCGGATCCTTGCCATCGACAACTGGCTCTTTCGCGGGAGGGACGGCATCGAGATCGAGCGGGAGCTGCCGACGCTCTTCACCTTTCGCGACGGCCTCATAGTCCGCGTCGACGGCTTCACAGACAGGGCTGAGGCCCTCAAAGCCGCCGGGCTGTCGGAGTAGAGCTTTGGACGACAAGGAGCGGTCTTCGCGGGTGGCTGCTCGCTTCCGCTCCACGTTCTCTCCTGCGGCACGCCTACTCCGAGAGGCCCACCGCTTCGAGGGCTTCCTCTGGTTTGCGAAAGGCACGGAAGCAGAGCACCTTCCGGCCGCGAAACTTGAACATCCAACCCGCCGGAGATGCGCTCTCTACGCCACTCCCATTG
>DATAPE010000093.1:0-3031 GCA_036265345.1 Actinomycetota bacterium | reverse complement strand
CCTCGATGTCGTAGTAGGTATCGCCGCGGTCGCCGCTGTACTGGGCCACGATGCGTCCCGACGGGATCGACTGGTTGCCGGTGATGCCCCACCCGAACCGCAGCATGACATCCGAGAGCGTCTTGTTGTTTCTGAGGAACGACTCCTGGGAAATTCTCCACCCGAGGCCCACCGCCGGGAACGTGCCCCACCGGTGATCCGGACCCAGGTTCGAGGAACCGTCCTTCCGCAGCGTGAACGTCGCGATGTACCTGTTCGCGTAGTTGTAGTCGGCCTTTCCAAAGAACGACAGCAGGGCATTCTCAAAGCCGTTGCTGGTGACCTGCTTCGTCGATGCATCACACAGCACGTCCGACAGGTATCGGGTGTTCACGCCGGGGTCGAGGAACGCACTGCACTGGCCCTGGAGTAACCGGTTGGTCGTCTTGCTGACCTCCTGGCCCACGAGCACCGAGACGCCGTGCTTGTCGAAACTCTGGATGTACTTGAGCGTGTTGCTCCACGACCAGTCCCTCGTGTCAGACTGGCTCTCGAGATTGCTGTTCGTGGTCTGCGGCTCGGAGTTCTCCGGGGTGATCGGGGTGAAAAACGAGGTCGCACCCTGCGTCGCGTTGAACCCGACCCGCGATCGGAGCGCGAGCTTCGAGTTGATGTCGTAGCCGGCGAACAGGGACCCGAAGATGCGGTCGTTCTTCGTAATGTCGTCCTTATGGGCGAAGGCGTATTTGAGCGGATTGGTATTGTTGCCGAGGCTGACCGCCTTGCCTGACGCGAAGTTGCCCGCGATGTCCCGCACCGGCACAATTGGCTGCATCAGGATGTTCTTGCCGAGGATCCCGTCTTCGGCGGACGTGCCACCACCCGGGTCATCGGGTATCCCGCCGTTGTGTCGATCCGTAGCGACCGCGAGGTTCTCGCCGAAGCTCCACTTCCGCCTCTGGAAGTTCGTGTTGACGCGAAGGCTCCCACGCTGGAAGTGGTTGTACTTGGCCGTGCCGTTCTGGTCGTAATAGTTGGCGGAAACCAGATACGCGTTTTCCGCGCTGCCGCCGGTGACGTCCACGTTGTAGTCGCCGACGTACGCTGGTGAGAACACCTGCTTCCACCAGTTCGTGCCGGTGCTGCTCCCCATGATCAGGTTGTCGGGATAGGCATATGACGCCGGGTCGACGTTCCCACAGACGCCCGCCGCTTCGTCTGGTCCGCAGTTGTTCGGCCAGATGTACTTCGGAATCGTTGGACTGCTCGCGGGCCCGTAGATGTTGGTCGGGACTTCCTGGCCGGCGTTCTCGTAGGCCGTCTTGAAGACCTGGTAGTAGGCATTCGCGTCGGTCAGGAGGATGTCGTCATAGCCCCTCACGGGCGACGCGACACCACTTCTCACTCGCACGGTAGTCTTCGGCGGGCCGCCCGCTCCGCGCTTGGTCGTCTCGATGATCACGACGCCGTTGCTGGCTCGCGCGCCGTAGATCGATGCCGCCGACGCATCCTTCAACACCTGAATCGATTGGATGTCGTTAGGGTTGAGCCAGTTGATGTAGGAGCCATCAGCACCCGAAACCGGAACACCGTCGACGATGTAGAGTGGGTCGTTGTTCTGGAACGAGCTTACACCGCGGATTCTCAAGGTGGTCCGCGAACCGGGTGAGCCACTCGCGTCCACGGTCACACCCGGGACCGCGGCGTCGAGACGCTGAAGGACGCTCGCGCCTGTGCGTTTCTGGACTTGCTCGACGTTGACGCCGGAGACCGCGCCCGTGATCTCGCTGCGCTTCTGCGATTCCGAGTACGCGGTCACGACCACTTCCTCGAGGAAGGAAATTCGCTCGAGTGTGATGTCGACGGTCGTTCGGCCGCCGATGGAAGCCTTACCAGGCTTCTGACCGATGAGCGTGAATGTCAGCTCGCCGTTCGACGGTGCCAGGATCGTGTATTTCCCATACTGGTTCGTGGTCGCCGACACGTCGGACCCGGTGACGCGTACTGTCACGCCACGAAGAGGGAAACCGCTCTTCTCGGTAACGGTTCCGCTGACGGAAATCTCCTGGCTCAAGGCAGTGCCGCGTACCGCACCTAACAACACCAACGCCATCACGAAACTCAGGCCCACCGCCCAGAGGCGGTGAGGACGGCGGTGCGGAAAAGCATGCTTACCCAGCATCGTCTCCATAGCGCTCCTCCAATATGGCTCCTGCGTGGTCATCCCTCGGGCCGCTTCATGGCCTTCAGGCCCTGCATCTCGATCAGCTGCCGGTACGTGATCAGTTGGACGTGGTGGGTTTTCAGCGCCTCACGGAATCTGGGTGAAGTCAGTGCGTCGAGCTCCCCCTGCCGATTCTTGCTCATGTCGGCGAGCCCGCCGTCGGTGTTCATGTCGAGCAGCGCGCCGAGCTCCGGCCCGTCGATCCCCACGTGGGTCACGACGAGATTGAAGGCCGGCTTGAGACGCCCGACCATCGCGACGAGACTGTCCGTCTTGTCGGCGGGCGCGGCGCGGTATTGCGGATCCCATTCCGACTCCCCGAAGTACGTCGACATGCCGAACCCGAACTCGCGCGCGAGTCGCTCGGTGATCTCACGAAACTCGGGGTATCGCGTCGCCGTGCCCATGTGAAAGTCGACGTAGTCGATCCGGAGGCCGCTCTTTTTGGCGCGGTCGATCTGCGCCCTCAGCTCGTTCTCGACCTGGGTGAGGTCCGGGTGATTCTTGTACAGCGCCTCGGATGACGGGAAGAAGTAGCCGTCGGCATCGACGAGGGTCGGCACCGCGGTGCGGCCGAGGACGGGACCCCAGCGGTAGTTCTTCCACTCCGAGTTGAGCGTGAGGTGGATGCCGACCGCGACGGCGGGATGTCGCTTCAGCATCTCGACGGTCTCCTGGTACCAGGGCGTCGGAAACATGACGGAGACGGAGACCGGCATGCCGGTCTCGATGAGCCGCTCGAGCGCCATGTTCACGCTGTGGCTCATCCCGGCATCGTCGCTCCGGATGATCGGGTAGGCCTGATTTGACGCAGGGACAGCCGAAGAC
>DATAPE010000092.1:0-7631 GCA_036265345.1 Actinomycetota bacterium | reverse complement strand
CGGACGTGCTCGTCACGCAGCTCGGCGGGGACACGCACTTCGGTGATCCACTCGCGAACCTGGGACTCACGATGCGCGCCTATCCAAAGATGGCCCGCATCCTGCACGACGCGGCCCACGACTACGCCTCTGGGCGCTGGGTCGCAACAGGTGGCGGCGGCTATCAGTTCGACGTTGTAGTTCCAAGGATCTGGACGATCCATTTCGCAGAGATGTGTGGAGCCGCCGGGGTCATCCCGGAAGAGTGGTTGGATGATCCTCCTTCACAGGAGGTCTCGCGGGGTTCCCGTCCGGGCCTGGATCGCTCTGTGGCGCGCGTTCTCGACGAGTGCCTTCCCTTGTTGAGGTCGCTAGCGCACTAGAAGCGCTGCCCCCCGGCTATCGTTGCCGCTTCGTGACCGAGATACATCATTACTTCGCCTATCTGATCCCAACCGGGTGGCTGGTGATCGCAGCGTGGGCCGCAGCCACACTGGTCCGGAACCGGCCCCCGGCTCCGCTCTTCTGGTCGCTGCTGGCGGTGATGCAGGTTGCGCTGGGGATCCAGGCGCTGATCGGGATCATCCTATTTTTGATGGGATACCGGCCGAACTCCAATGGGCCGTCGTGGCTCCACTACGTCTATGGGCTCATCTTCCCAGTTGTGGTTCTGACCTTCGCTCACCGCTACGCCCAGAGAGATCGTTTCAAGGACATCCCATGGCTCGTATTCGGAGTGGCGGCTTTCCTGATCGGTTTCGCAACGATTCGCGCCATCCAGACCGGGCTCGGCATCGATTGAATCTCGTTGATCTGATCGTTGTAGCGCTTGCAGTATTCGCCGCGTTAAGAGGATGGCGCCTGGGTTTGCTGGGGCAGGTCTTCGAGCTGGGCGGTGGTTTCGGCGGGTTGTTGGCCGGCCTCTACCTCGGCCCCCACGTCGTGTCGTGGCTCCCCAATACAGGCGCTCTGGTCCGCTCGGCCGTATCGCTGTTGGTTGTCTTCATCGCGCTGTCTATCGGGCAAACCCTCGGCTACCTGATCGGTAGGCGGTTCGGAGCGATCGCTCGACGAGCCCGGCTGAGGGTTCCCGATTCGTTCTTGGGAAGCGTGTTTGGGGTGGCGGTGGTCTTGGTTTCCTTCTGGTTGGTCGGCTCTCTATTGGTGCAGGGTCCGTCCCGGATGATCGCGCGGGCATTGCGAGGATCGCGGCTTCTCTCTGTGACGAACAGCGTGTTGCCAGACCCTCCCGACGTCCTCGCCTACCTGCGCCAGTACCTGGACACTTCCGGATTTCCGCAGGTCTTCGCCGGTTTGCCTCGTCCGATCGGGCCCCCGGTGCGCCTTCCTTCGAACGCGAAAGCTCGCCAGGCCGTGCGGAGCGCCACGAAGTCGACGGTGCGCGTGGTGGTCTCAGGATGCGGAGGAACGCAGCTGGGCAGTGGCTGGGTCTCAGCCCCCGACGCGGTCGTCACGAACGCGCACGTCGTGGCCGGAGGACGATCGGTAACCGTCGACGATCAAGCCGGCCGCCATCCGGGCTTCGTTGTCATGTTCGACCCCGAGATCGACATCGCGGTGATCCGCACGAGCGGTTTGGCCGGCCCGCCCTTGCCACTCGACACCCACCACCTCGATAGGGGAGCACCCGGCGCGATCCTCGGCTTCCCCGGAGGAGTGGCGCACATAGTTGCGCACCGCGCCGCGGTGTCGGCTCGCTTCGAGGCGCACGGGAAGGACATCTATGGCCGGCGCGACGTTTTTCGAGAGGTCTACGAGCTCCGGACGCCGATCCGTCAGGGAGACTCGGGGGGGCCATTCGTGGTACCCGACGGCCGTGTGGCGGGCGTGGACTTTGCGGCGTCGACCACCAACTCTGATATCGGCTACGCACTGACGGGATCGACGGTCGTCGACGACATACGAAAGGGCAACGAACGCACCACTCGGGTGCCGACGGGGCCTTGCGTTCACTGATCGGTCGGCCCGGGGGGGCCGGTTTGACGAGCGACCTGGATGTGCCGGCGCGTTCGAGAACGGTCGCCTCGGCTGCCACGCGCGAGGCAGCCGGGTACATCACCTGCCCCTAGGATGCGAGTCATGTCACAGCCGCCCCTGGAGACCGCGCGGACGGCACTGATCTCGGCCGGTATCACCGGCCCCCACCAGAGTCACGGGCGGGCGAAGAACATCGCGAAGATCCATGCTCTGCTCGACGGTGGAACCGAAGACGACTTTGGGTTGACGGGCCTCGAGCGATATTCCGCCGGCGAGGTACTGGGATTCCTCGCCGCGATCACCGGCTCCTCGCCGGACATCGCCGATCTGGAAGCCGACGAGATTATCGATCCCGACAGGACGATCGCCGGCGTGCTGGTGGCGGCGCACCGGCTGGAAGAGCATGCTCGTCGAGGAGGCACCCTGCTGGTAGCGACCGGCCACCCCACAGGACTTCTGGAGCATCACATCCGGGTCGCCGATGCATTCCGCCAAAGTGGCGGAAAGCTGTTGCGGGCGCGCGAGGAGGAGCGACTGCCGCTTCCCGGTAAGGCTAAAGAGGTGCGATACGTCGGCGGTGTCGGCTGCCTTGCCGATTGGGGTCAATTACTGCACACACATTCGGCGGCCGCGATGGCAGCGCTGCTCGAAGCGCAGCCGTGGCCGGAGATGGTATTCGCCGATCACGGTTTCGCGGGAGCCGCGATAGAGCGGGGTATCCCAACGATCGCGGTGATGGATATAAACGACTTCGCGCTCGCGGTGGCGTCGGCGGAGGGCAGGGATGTCATCGTCATCCCGATGGACGACAACCGGCCCCCGCGCCTCTACGAGCCGGTGTGGCGCATATTCGAGCAGGTGCTTGGAGGTGATCAGCCTGAGTGACGCCGGTCCGTCGGAACGGATGCTCGAGGAGCTGATCGAATGGCTGAAGATCCCCTCGATCTCATCGGGCGGCGGGGATCCGGCCGATCTGGTTCGAGCCGCAGAGTGGGCCGCGGCCAAAGTAAGAGATTCGGGTGGTTCGGCAGAGGTGATCGAGGGTGAAGTGAACCCTCTGGTGATCGGACAGCTTCGCGCCCAGCGAGCAGATGCACCGGTGGTGATGATCTACGGTCACTACGACGTTCAGTCGGCCGCCCCGCTCGAGTTGTGGACCGCGCCGCCCTTCGAGCCGGAGATCCGTGGCGATCGCCTATACGGACGCGGAACCTCGGATGACAAGGGCAACTTCTATCCGCTGCTATATGTCGCGTGCGAGCTGGCGCGAGAGCGCGCGCTGCCGGTAAACGTCAGGATCCTGATCGAGGGAGAGGAAGAAAGCGCGGGCGACAGTGTCAACCGATGGTTGGAGAAGGACCAAGACAAGACCGACTGCGTCATCGTTTTCGATTCCGACATGCTCGACGCGCGCACACCGGCGTTGACCCTGGGCGTCCGCGGCATCGTGATGATGGATGTTCAGGTTCGGACTGCCAAGCAGGATCTGCATTCGGGGATGTACGGCGGCAGCATCCTCAACGCCACCCACGTCTTGCTCGAGATGCTGGCACAAGTGCTCCCGGACAGAGATGGGCTGGTCCCCAGCGCATTGCGCGGAGGCGCCACAGAGCCGACGCCTGAAGAGATTGCAGCATGGGCCGACCTCCCCCCGGGCGATGAGGTCCTGGCCGAGGTCGGAGGCAAACCCCTCACGGAGTCTTCGGGTGACCTGTACTACAAGCGCAATTGGGCGGATGCATCGGTCGACGTTCACGGCATCGAGGCCGGCGATGCGCGTCAGATCCGAACGATGGTGCCTTGCACCGCGCGGGCCAAGGTCTCGGTTCGGCTCGCGCCTGGTCAAACCACCGAGGCCATAGCTCCAGAATTCAAGCGCCTGCTGCAGGCGGGAGCGCCCGGGGGAGCAGAAGTAGATGTGTCGGTGCTCTCGACCGGCGAGCCCGCGATGTTCGACCCCGCCACTCCGGCGCTGACGCTGGCAGCCGAGGCGCTCGAGAAGGTCTGCGGCCGGCCTACCGCTCTGACGCGCGTCGGAGGTTCCCTGCCCGTACTGTCGGCGTTCGCGGACAAAGGCATACCGGCCATCGTCAGCGGTTTTGCGTTGGCAGGTGATGGGATCCACGGCCCGGACGAGAGTTTCCGGTTGGAGAGTCTCCGACTCGGAGAGGCGGCGGCGCGGGAGCTCTATTCCCGCCTGGCCGAGCTCTGATGGCTGCTAGCTGGAGCTTTCTGCGACCTGCGCTTTAGAGTGCTGGGGGTGGCAGGCATCCCTCTCCGTTCCAGAGAGCCTTTAGAGGTTCCGGCACTGGGGGGCCCAGGACGACAGGCCGCGATGGATGCTCGCGGGGGCGAGGGCACTGACTTCGCCGGATCGAAATGTGAAAGCGAGGATATGTGCCGTCGCTGATCAAGAAGCGTAGAAAGAAGATGCGCAAGAAGAAGCACCGGAAGATGCTGAAGAAGACGCGCTGGCAGCGCCGGCAGCAAGGCAAGTAGTCTCTCCGTGAGGTCACTAGACTCAGGCCGATGAAACCGCGGGAGATCGTCACTTTCGTATCGGACTACGGGCTTGAGGACGAGTTCGTGGGCGTCTGTCACGGCGTGATGTTGACGATCGCTCCTCGGTTGAGGATCGTCGATATCCACCACAACATCCTCCGGCAGGACATCCGCCACGGCGCCATCGTGATGCAGCAATCGATGCCGTTTATGCCCGACTCGATCCACCTTGCGGTAGTCGATCCTGGGGTGGGTTCGGGACGGCGCGCGGTGGCGGTCGAATCGAGCTGGGGTGAGGTCTTCGTGGGCCCGGATAACGGGCTGCTCCTGCCGGCCGTCGAATCGTCCGGTGGGATCCGTCGCGCCTTTGCGATCACGGACGAGAGATTCCTGCTGACGCCGATCTCGAGAACCTTCCAGGGCCGGGACATCTTTGCGCCGGCTGCGGCCCATATCGCCAACGGCGTGGATCCCTCAGAACTGGGCGAGGAGCTGGATCCGGCCAAGCTCGTCAGATTGGAGATGCCGCGGGCCTGGATCCATGACGATCACCTTCACGCCGAAGTGTTGCAGGTCGACCGCTTCGGCAACCTTCAATTCGATCTGGAACAATCGCAGCTCGAAGAGGTGGGATTGGTCAATGGAGCGAAGCTCGAGGTTCGCGTCGAGGGTCACCGGGTGAGCGTTCCTCTGGGCGCGAGCTTCGGCGATGTTGAAGCCGGCGAGTTCGTGATGATCGAGGACTCCTATCGCTACCTCTCGTTGGCGGTCAACAAGGGCGATGCCGCAGCAAAGCTGCGGGCGGGGGCCGGCTCCACCGCCATAATCGGAGGCGCGGAACCTCCCGGCTAGAGACCCCGAGCAGGTTCCGGCTTATCAGGCCAGCCGCCACAGCCGCAGCACTCCCAATATCCCTGCGATCGCGATCGCGGCGAGCAGCAGGCCGATAGCCACCACAGTGTTCCTCCGCATCAGAAGCAGTGGGTTCTCCTCGGCCCCCCGATCTCGCACGGCTACGGCCGGCGCGCCTCCGCTGCCGACCTCGGCTGCCGCCACCAGCTCCGGCCGGATCGCGATCAGATAGCTGAGCACCCCGAAGGGAGGGAGCAGAAGGATGAACAGTGCCCACAGAACCTTGCTCTTCCCGGCCCCCGCCCACGCGGCTCCGTCCCAGCGCAGCGCGTCGTACAGCACCCACATCCACGGCACGACCAGGATGAGGATGAGGAACAGCTCGACGACCCCCAAAGCAAGCACCACTCGAATCTACAAGGGTGGCCGCTGTGATCACGCGCCCGTGTGTAGACGCAGTTTCTCAATCACCTCGGCGAGTGACGCGGGATGGCGAAGTCTCAACACCTTCTCGGCCCACGGCCCCAACATCACTCCGATGCCAGAGCGCGTAAGGTCCGGGTCGTCTTTTGCTGGGCTCCTTCCTACCGGACGGATGTAGCAGAGGACTTGGAAGCGCAGACGAGCAAACAGCCACTGTGTCTTGGACACCTGGCCGTGGCGGCGAACGTGACGCCACATAAGAACCCAAAGAGGCGGATCGAGCCACACGATGCGGTCCGCGGCGGCGCATAAAGGCGTCACCCACCCGACGAAGTGGCCCTCCGTCACGAATCCGGGACTCGCCAATATCTCGGCCACCAACTTGTCACGGTCCGCGCTGGGACGCAGGGACCACCGGTCGTCCACGTACGCGACCGGATCGAGGTCGTAACGCGGTACGCCCAGGTATGACGACAGACCGCTGGCGAGCGTCGTCTTGCCTGAGCTGGGCAGGCCGACGACATGGACTTTCATCTTCCGGACGTTGCGAGTCGTGCCACACGCTCGCGCTGCTCCGGGTTGAGTCGCGGCTGATCGCCGACGGCAGCGTTCATCTCCGCGTGCGACCGCTCCGAGGTGGCGGGGATGGCGACGGTTATCCGGGGGTCGGACAGACACCAGTTGAGCAACGCCTGGGGCCACGAACCCACGTCCAATCCGGTGAGGTCGGGCGTCGTGCGCGTTAGACGGCCCGCCCCCAGAGGACGCATCGCGAGCACTCCCAAGCCCAGCTCCTCAGCGAGCGGAAGGATGCGCGCCTCCACCTCCCGCTCGCGCGGGTTGAAGGGGATCTGGATGCAGTCGAGCCGGCCGGTCCGCATCACGCTCTCGAGCTCACGAAAAGCCGACGGGCTGTAATGCGTCGCCCCGACCCACTTGATCCGGCCGGCGTCGCGCTCCTTCTCCATCCACCGCAGATGGTCTTTCCACGCGACCAGGTTGTGGATCTGCTCGAGGTCGACCACCCCTCCGTAGAGACCAAGCTGTTCCTCGAACTGAGCGTGCCCTTCGTCGAGCGAGCTCGTCCAGATCTTGGTCGCCACGACCGCCTCGGCGCGGCGCTCGCCCAGGGCACGGCTGAGCACGCCCTGGGACCGCCCGTACATCGGTGACGAATCCACCAGCCGGGTCCCTGCCTCGAACATCGCAGTGACCACTTGGGCCGCCGCGGGCTCGCCCGAGGTGCGGACGTCGAACGTCTGCCACGTTCCCAGCCCGACCACCGGGACCTTCGGCCCCCGCTCGCCTAGCTTCCGCTCCTCCATCTGGCCTCCTTTTCCGCCCGGAATGATGCCCCAAGGCCCGGTGACGCCAACATTGACACTTGACTGATGTCAAGATGATGTCATACTGCTGTCTATGGACTTACGCCCGTACCTCGAAGCTCTCCGCAGCGATATCGAAGCCAGCGCCGCCCTGGGGGGCCCGGAGCTCAAGGACGCCGCCCGTCTCCTGGCCGGCGCGCTCGAGGCCTCACTGCAGCTCCGTGTCCTCGACCTCCTGAACGAGGCCGCGCTGGACCTCAGCGGCCAGATCGGCTCGGGGCACGTCGAGGTGCGCCTGGCCGGTCGCGAGGTGCAGCTCGTTTTCACCGCGGAACCTGGCGAGAGCGCCCCGCCGGATGACGACCTCACCGCGCGGATCAGCCTGCGACTTCCGGAACGGCTCAAGGAGCTCGCCGAGGCGGCCGCCGCAAGCGAAGGCATCTCGGTAAATGCATGGCTGATTCGAACCATCGCCAGATCGGTCGAGCGACGCCCGTCGGGACAACGGCTACGGGGCTTCGCACAAGGATGAGAGGAGAGAGCTGATGGCTA
>DATAPE010000091.1:0-9570 GCA_036265345.1 Actinomycetota bacterium | reverse complement strand
CGATGTGATTGTTTCGGTGAGGACGGGTCGCGACTGGATCGTCGATCGTGCCCATGCGCCCTCCCTTTCTAAGCCGCTATAGGCACCATTTCCCGAGGGCGCACGAGATAAACCGAGCTTTTAGGCCCCCAGCACCTTCCGCAGAGCGGTCAGGGCATGCTCCACGTCCGCAGTCGAGACATCACGGTGCGTAACCAATCGCATCTCGCTCTGTGAGGTCGCTACCGTCAGGACGCCTTCATCCAGCAGACCAGACGCTACTTCGGGCCCGCTTTTGGAGAACGGCGTGAGATTCACGTAAACCATGTTCGTTTCCACCGCTGAGACATCCACGGCATCAGGGTGCAGCTCGGCGAGGCCCTCAGCCAGCCGGCGGGCGTTGGCATGGTCCTCTGCCAGCCGTTCGGGCCCGGTTTCGAGAGCCACCCGTGCGGCGGCGGCTATCACGCCCACCTGGCGCATCCCACCGCCCAACCGCTTGCGGAGCCGGTGAGCGGCAGTGATCCGCTCGGTGGTCGAGCAGACCATCGATCCGATGGGAGCCCCCAGCCCCTTGGAGAAACAGAACGTGAGCGTGTCCGCGCACTCGGCCCATTCCCGCGCGGGGATGCCGGTGGCGGCTTGGGCATTGAAGAGCCTGGCCCCGTCGAGGTGGACCGCAACGCCTCGCTCGTCGCACACCTTGGCGATCGCCTGCGCCTCATCGAGGGGGAACACGCGCCCGCCCGCAGAGTTGTGGGTGTTCTCGATCGCCACGACCGCGGTACGCGGCGCGTGCTCGCTGCCCTCGCGGATGGCCGCGCTCACTTGGTCGGCACGGATGACGCCGTTATCACCGGGGAGGGGCCGCATCATCAACCCAAGGTGCGCGGCAGCCGACCCCCCTTCGTAGTGGAGGAAGTGCGCACCTGCCTCGCAGACGACCTCGTCCCCGTGATGGGTGAGCGAGCCCAGCGACACCTGATTGCCCATCGATCCCGTCGGCACGAAGAGCGCCGCCTCCTTGCCGAGCAGATCGGCGGCAAACTCCTGAAGAGAATTCACCGTGGGGTCGTCACCGAAGACGTCGTCGCCGACCTCGGCCTCGGCCATGGCCCGGCGCATCTCGGGCGTGGGTCGGGTGACGGTGTCGGACCGAAGATCGATAAGAGACATGCGAGCCAGGATAAAGCCCGCGCGGGCGGGGGCCGGCTCGGCCTCCGGGCGGATCTCGTGGTCGTGGAGCCACGGCACGCGCGCGGCTCTCCGGTCGCGAAACTAGGTGTAGGGCGAGACGATGGCTTCGTGGACTTGGCCGTCTGACTCGAAGACCAGGAACCTGTCTAGCTGCTGCATGAACCAGCGGTCGTGGGTTACGGCGAGGACGGTGCCCTCGTAGCGATCGAGTGCGGCTTCGAGGGCCTCGGCCGAATCGATGTCCAGGTTGTCGGTGGGCTCGTCGAGCAGCAACATCGTGGGGCTCTGGAGCTCCATCAATAGGATCTGGAAGCGCGCCTGCTGGCCCCCTGACAACAGCGAAAACAGATTCATCGCCTCCGGTTGCAGTTCATAGCGCTTCAGACGCGACATCGCGGTGCTGAGGTCGAAGCCCTGGCTCGTGATGACATCCCGCAACGCTTTATCGGCCAGCTCCGGCCGTTCGTGGGTTTGATGGAACAAACTGGGCTCGACGCGCGCCCCGAGCTTCCACTCGCCCTGGTGCCCGATCTCCTCGCCGGCCAGCAGCCGGAGGAAGTGGCTCTTGCCGCTGCCATTCGGGCCGACCACGCCTATACGTTCCCCGAACCAGATCTCGGTGGTGAAAGGCGCCACGATCCCCGGAAAGGAAAGGCCTTCCGTGCGCAGCACGATCCTGCCGGTCCGGCCCCCCCGCAGATCCATCTGCACGTTCTGTTCGGCCGGACGCTCGCGCAGGACGCTCGCTTCTTCGAAATGGCGCAGCTTGGTGACGGCGGCCTTGGCCCGCTTGGCGTTCGCGTCGCTGATCGCGGCGCGCCGCTTCAGCTCCTTCATCGAGGCATAGAGACGATCTCTCTCCTGGCGGTAGCGCCGGTTCTCCTCGGCTATGCGGTCGACGCGCCTGCCGCGGGCCTCCACGTAGCTGTCGAACGAGTCTTCATGCATCCACGCCCCGTGGCCCTCCAGAGTGACGACCCGTGTGGAGGTCCTTGCTAGAAGCGTTCGGTCGTGGCTCACGTACAGGATCGTCTTGCGAGACTCCTGCATGAGCTCCTCCAGCCACCGCTTCGCGGGGATGTCCAGGAAGTTGTCCGGCTCGTCGAGCAGCAGGATGTCGAACTCCGAGCGGAACAGCACCTCCAGGGCGAGGCGCTTCTGCTCGCCGCCGGACAGTGTTCGCACGGGCCGGTGGGCGACGTCGTCGAAGCGTTCCCCGAGGGCCGCCATCGTGCAGGTGTCCCACAGGACCTCGACGTCGTAGCCACCCGCCTCGCCCCAGCGGCCGAGCGCGGTCGCATACCGAAGTTGAGCCTTCTGCTCGCCGGTGCCGTGGGCCCGTTGCTCCGCATGCACCATCTCTCGCGCTGCGGCTTGGATGGATGGAGCCGCATATCCCATGAGGAAGCTGCGGATCGTCGCGGCTTCGGGGGCCGCGGCGACGAACTGCTGCATGAGGCCGAGCGAGCCATCGATATGGATGTGGCCCCCCTGCCGCGGCAGACGCCCGGCGATCAGTCTGAGAAGTGTTGTCTTGCCGGCGCCGTTTGCCCCCACCAACGAGACATGCTGCCCATCACCCACGCGAAAGGAGACGCCGTCGAACAGAACGCGGCCCCCAGGGATCGCGTAATGCACGTCCGCGACATCGATGACCGCCACTTATCCGAAGAAGACTGCCGCGCTCTCGTAGAGCTCGGGATCCAACGTCTTGAGGGTGCCAACAGCATCACTAAGGGGGATGCGGACGATGTCCATCCCCTGCAGAGCCACCATCTTTCCGTAATCGGCCTCTTCGGCCGCGTCGATGGCGGCGATGCCAAAACGGGTGGCCAGCACACGGTCGAACGCGCTCGGTGTGCCGCCACGCTGGATGTGCCCCAGGATGGTCGCTCGGGTCTCGAACCCGGTCCGATGCTCGATCTCGTCCGCGAGAGCGACCCCGATGCCGCCGAGCCGCACGTGGCCATAGGCATCGGTGGCTTCCGTCTGCAGCGTTTCCAGGCCGTCCTGGGGACGGGCCCCTTCGGCCACCACGACTATCGAGAAATTCCGGCCCTGACGATGGCGGTGGCGGAGGTGCTCGCACACGACATCGATGTCGAACGGCCGCTCTGGGACGAGGATGGCGTGAGCTCCCCCGGCGATCCCGGAATAGGTGGCGATCCATCCCGTGTGTCGTCCCATTACCTCGAGCACCATGACGCGGTGATGAGATTCGGCGGTGGTGTGCAAGCGATCGATCGCATCGGTGCAGATCTGAGCGGCGGTGTTGAATCCGAACGTGAAGTCGGTGCCGCTGAGATCGTTGTCGATGGTCTTGGGGATACCGACAACGGGGATGTCCTCGCCGGTCAGCTTGTTGGCGACACCCAAAGTGTCTTCACCGCCCACCGGGATGAGGCAATCGATGCGCTCGGTTCGCAGGCTGTCCTTGACCCGCTCGAGCCCACCCTCTTCGTTGAACGGATTGGTGCGAGACGAGCCCAGGATCGTGCCTCCACGAGGAAGGATGCCCGAGGTGTTGTCGGGAGTCAGATGGATATGCCGGTTCTCGAGGACTCCGGCCCAACCGTCCCTGAAGCCGACGATGGCATGGCCATAGTGGTTGACTCCCTTGCGCACCACGGCGCGGATGACCGCATTAAGGCCGGGACAATCGCCTCCCCCCGTCAGGATTCCGATGCGACCCATGTCACCTCCATTGCTCAGCGTCCCCGGCCACCATCGCGCCTTGTGGGGTTTCCGATAAGAATTATCGGTCGCCTTCGCCGGAGGCTCGGTTGCCCCAGCTTGTTCTGTCCATAGACGCCGGTACCACCGGCATCGCCGTTCTCGTGGTGGACGGTGACGCTCTGGTTCGGACGCGGGTCTACGGCGAGCTCACCCAGCACTATCCCCGTCCCGGCTGGGTCGAGCACGACCCGCGCGAGATCTGGACCCTGACACGCCGCCTCATGGATCGAGCCCTGGACGAGTCCGGCGCATCGGCATCAGACCTTGCGGGGATCGGAATCACGAACCAGCGCGAGACCGCGGTGCTCTGGGAACGGCGCTCGGGCGATCCGGTGGCGCCGGCCATCGTGTGGCAGGACCGCCGCACTGCGGACATCTGCGAGCGGCTCATCGACGAAGGCCTCGAAGCTGAGGTCCGGTCCCGCACGGGGTTGCTCCTGGACCCCTATTTCTCGGCCACGAAGGTGATGTGGTACCTCGAGCATCTCGATGGGGTTCGGGCCCGCGCCGAAGCCGGGGAGCTCGCCTTCGGAACGGTCGACAGTTGGCTCCTCTGGAATCTGACAGACGGAGGCGTGCATGCGACCGAACCCTCGAACGCCTCGCGCACTTTGCTCTATTCACTGAGCGATGGCGACTGGGATCCGTTCCTACTCGAGCGTCTGGCGATCCCTGCCGCGATCCTTCCGCAGATCCGGGCGAGCAGCGGACGCTTCGCCACCACCCGCGTCCTGGGGACCCCCCTGCCCATCTCGGGGGTCGCGGGCGATCAACAGGCGGCCCTCTTCGGCCACGCGTGCTTCGAGGATGGGATGGTCAAGAACACCTACGGCACCGGCTCGTTCGTGCTGATGAACACCGGGACCAGGATCGCTCGCTCCGAACACCGGTTGTTGTCGAGCGCGGCGTGGGATGTCGGCGACGGAACGAACTACATACTCGAGGGGAGCATCTTCGTCACCGGGGGCGCGATCCAGTGGCTCCGCGATGGGCTCGGGATCATCGCCACGGCGTCAGAAACCGAACCGCTGGCGAGGTCGGTTCCAGATGCAGGTGGCACCTATCTGGTTCCCGCCTTCGCGGGCCTCGGCGCGCCGCATTGGGATCCGTATGCCCGGGGAGCCTTCCTCGGGATCACCGGAGGAACGACCAAAGGCCATCTGGCGCGAGCGATCGTCGACGCCATGGCGTTCCAGACCCGTGAGGTGATCGAGGCGATGGTTGCCGACTCGGGGATCGTGCCGAGCGAGCTGCGCGTCGACGGCGGAGCGAGCGTCATGGACCTTCTGTGCCAGGTGCAGGCCGATCAGCTCGGAGTGGTCGTCCGGAGACCCGCCAATCTTGACACCACTGCGATGGGCGCGGCCTATCTCGCCGGCCTTGCCGAGGGGGTGTGGTCCTCGCTCGACGATCTGAGCTCCCGCTGGAGGGCGGACGCCGAGTTCGAACCGGCGCGCTCGCGCGATGAGGTGGATGCCTCCTTTGACGGATGGAAGCGCGCCGTCGACCGGGCGAAAGGTTGGATAGAGCATTGAAAGCTCGCACTGCCTGGCGACCTAGCCCGTCAATTCCTCCGACAGATCCTCATCGGTGTCATCGCCGCCCGGCTGCGATGAGGCAGCGGCGGGCTTGCGGCGAGACGCGTAGTCGGTAGCGCGTTCCTGGCCGGTCAGCTCCTCGATCGCATTCATGACGTCATCGGTGACCGTCCGCAGAACGCCTCTGTCTTCTTCGCGACCCCACTGCTTCGTGAACTCGAGCGGTGTCCCGAAGCTGACCGCGATCGTCACGTGGCGCAGGCGCGGACGTTTCGCATTCTTGGGCATGACCTCTTCGGTGCCGAGGAGACCGCAGGGGATGACCGGTACCTTCGCCGCCAGAGCAAGACGCGCCACTCCCGTCCGGCCGCGGTATAGCTTTCCATCGGGTGATCTCGTGCCCTCCGGATAGATGCCCAGCAGCTTGCCCGCCTTCAGCACGTCGACGCCGGCACCGAGAGCTTCGCGCGCTTGGCTCTTGTCGTCGCGTTCGATGGGGATCTGGCCAACCATGCGGAAGAACCAGGCGGTTTTCCAACTGTTGAAGTAGTCGGCCTTGGCCAGATAGGTCACCTTCCGGCGCTTGATCATGAGGGGGATGAAGAATGAATCCAGAAAGGACAGATGGTTCGCGGCGATGATCGCGGGGCCCTTCTTCGGGACGTTGTCCAGCCCTTGGACCCGGAGGTCATAGGTAGCCAGAAGCAGAGGCTTCAGGATTCCCTTAAAGATCCAGTACAACCAGTTTCCCTCCGGTAGCCGGGATGGCTCATCATGCTGCAGAATCACCCCGAGTCAAGCAGCGGTGCAGGGGTCACGCCCCTCGGATGAACCGCAGCATCTTCTCACCGCAAGCGTGCGACCAGGAGGAGCGTTGCAAGAGGCCCGAGTGGTGTCAGGCGCAGAACCCTTCGCCGTGGGTGAGGGCCGGATCGGAGCCCTCCTCATCCACGGCTTCACGGGTACCCCCCAGGGGATGCGGGAGCTGGGGTCCTACCTGGCGGAGCGAGGCATCGCCGTGGTAGCTCCCCGCCTGCCGGGCCACGGAACGACCTGGGAGGACCTCGACTCGCGGACGGCGGAGGAATGGGTCGCCGCCGTCGAGAAGGCCTTCCTCGAGGTGTCCTCAGGACGGGACCAGGTATTCCTCGTCGGGCTGTCGTTCGGGGCGGCACTGGCGCTGGACCTCGCCGCCCGGCATCCGGATCGTGTCGCCGGAGTCGTAACGCTGGCGGGGTTCGTGCAAACGCGCGACCCGCGGCGCTTCCTCGCGTGGCCGATCCGTCTGGTGAGGAAGTCGTTACCAGGAGCCGGCAACGACATCGCTGATGCCGACGCCCGCGAGATCTCCTACAGCCGTTTGCCCACTACTGCCACCCACCGGATGCTGAAGTTCCTACGTAAGGCGCGATCCGAGCTGTCCGCGGTTCATTGTCCGATCCTTATCATTCACAGTCACAACGATCACACCGTCGCTCCCTTGAACGCTCACACCATCTACGACGGAGTCTCATCGAAGCAGAAGCAACTAGTGTGGCTCGACCGCAGCTACCACGTCCTGACTCTCGACCTGGACCGGGACGAAGTCTTCAAGCGCACCTACGACTTCATAGCTGCGACATCTACGGAGGTAGATCATTGACGGCATCTGAAACGATCACACTAGAGGGCCACATCCTCGACTCGCTGACGCTGGGGAAGGTGCTCGAGGAGATCACCGAGCTGGGGGCCGCGTTCCGCATCATCGATCTGCAGGTGGGTGCACGGAACGAAGACCTGTCGATGGCGCGCATCGAAGTCACCGCCGATACCGAGGATGAGCTAGTAGCGCTCATCGAACGCCTCGGTCAACACGGGGCGAATGCGGACACGATCGAGGACGCCCACCTGCAAGAAGCAGATGTGGACGGTGCTCTTCCCGCGGGCTTCTATTCGACGACGAATCTCGAGACCGAGATCCGGCTGGACGGGAAGTGGGTCCGGGTCGATCGACCCGAGATGGATTGCGCGCTGGTGGTCGAGGACGGACGCGTGAGAACGATCCCGATGGCCGACGTGACGAAAGGTATGGCGATCGTGATGGGCGGGCTTGGTATCCGCGCGATCCCGCTCGACCCTCCCGGGGAGGAGCAGCGCCAGAGCTTCGGATTCATGTCGTCCGACGTCTCCAGCGAGAAGCCGAAAGCACTGTTGGTCGAGCAGGTGGCCGACAGGATGCGAGCGGTCAAAGAGAGGGGCGAGCGGATCCTGTGGGTGGCCGGACCGGCCTGCGTACACACCGGTGCGGGGCCGGACATGTGCGCGCTGATCAGGGCCGGCTACGTGCAAGCGTTGTTCGCAGGCAACGGAGTCGCCGCCCACGACATCGAATCCAACATGTTCGGGACCTCGCTGGGCGTCTATCTGGCACAGGGGCTGCCGGCAGAGCACGGGCACGAGCACCACATCCGCGCCATCAACGAGCTGCGACGTCATGGATCGTTCAAAGCTGCCATCGATGCAGGCGTCTTTTCGGACGGGATCGTGTATCACCTGGTGAAACAGGGATGCGACTACCTGTTCGGGGGCAGCGTCCGTGACGACGGCCCCCTTCCCGAGGTGGTGACCGATATGCCCGAGGTCCAGCGCCGCCTGCGCGAGATCATCTGGGGCCCGGATGGGAAGCCGATCGGGTTCTGTATCGTCGTCGGCACGATGCTGCATGGGATCGCCACCGGCAATTGCCTGCCGGCATCGGTGCCCCTCGTCTGTGTGGATATCAATCAGGCCACGGTCACCAAGCTGATGGACCGCGGCTCATGGCAATCGACGGGCATCATCACCGACGTCGGTCTGTTCATCCGCGAGCTCGCGGAGTTGCTGGCTCCGGACGAGGTGCAGCGGCCGAGCAAGGACGAGAAGGTGAGGCTGGCGGCGTCCCGAACCCGCCGCTAGCGGCTTGGGCGGTGCTCCTCCGGGAGCCTGTGTCTGCCGCGAGCGTTCCACCGCGGGACGGGAGTGTGTCCGTCGGGCTGGACGACGGTGATCTTCGCGTCGGCGACGCGATTGTGGTCGTAAGGAGGCGGGGGCCCGGTCACCGGCTCGTGGACGAGAGAGTTCTGTCGGCCATCCTTGCGGCTCGCATCGACCTCTCTCGGACCTTCCTCGGCCACTGCCCTAGAGCCCGAGTCGCGTCGTGAGGATCTCTTTCAGGTTGGGAGTGGACACCTCTTCGAGCTCGTAGGCGGCACGCACCACCGGCTTGTGGATGTCGCAGACCTTCCGCAGGTCGATCGGGGTCGCGATGAGCACGACATCGGCATCCGACGCGTTGATCGTGTCGGCAAGGTCCTGCCGCTGCTGGTCGGAATAACCCATCGCGGGGAGCAGGTGGCCGATATGGGGGTACTTCTCGTACACCTCTTTGATGGTCCCGGCCGCCCACCGCCGTGGATCCACCATCGAGGCTGCCCCCGCCCGGCGGGCCGCCACCACGCCCGCCCCATAAGTCATCTCGCCGTGGGTCAGCGTGGGACCGTCCTCGACGACCAGGACCTTCTTACCCTTGATATCCGGGCCGTCACCGAGGGAGATCGGGCTGTGGGCCTCGATGATGACGGCGTCGGGGTTCGCCGCCTCGATCGTTGACCGCAGTTTCTCGACATCGCTCAGCCGCGCCGAGTCGACCTTGTTGATGATGACAACGTCGGCCATCCTCAGATTCGCCTCGCCCGGGTGGTACTTCGTCTCGTGTCCCACGCGCAGTGCATCGGCAACCGTGATGTGAACGTCGGGGACATAGAACGGAAGGTCGTTGTTGCCCCCATCCCACACCACGATGTCGGCTTCCTTCTGGGCGCGGCTGATGATCTCGCCGTAGTCGATCCCGGCGTAGACGATCGAGCCCATGGCAAGGTGCGGCTCGTACTCTTCCCGCTCCTCGATCGTGCAGTCGGCATCGATCAGGTCTTGGGAGGTCTCGAAGCGCTGCGCGATCTGTTTGGTCATGTCGCCGTACGGCATCGGGTGGCGCACCACTGCGATCTTCTTGCCGGCAGCCTTGAGGATCCGGCTGACGGCGCGCGTCGTCTGCGACTTACCCGAACCGGTGCGGACGGCACAAACCGCAACCACCGGGACC
>DATAPE010000090.1:0-2588 GCA_036265345.1 Actinomycetota bacterium | reverse complement strand
GTCGAGGGCGAGGGAGCGATGCGGATCCGGCTCCATGATGGTGAGGTCGCCGACGTAGAGCTGGAGATCTACGAGCCGCCGAGGTTCTTCGAGGCATTCTTGCGGGGTCGCCGGTACACGGAACCGCCGGACATCACTGCTCGAGTTTGCGGAATCTGCCCCGTCGCGTACCAGATGAGCGCGTGCAGGGCCATCGAAGATGCGCTCGGTGTCACGGTTCCGCAGCCGATTGCGAACTTGCGACGGCTCCTCTATTGCGGTGAGTGGATCGAAAGTCATGCTCTGCATATCTATCTGCTCCACGCGCCTGACTTCCTCGGGTATGAGAGCGCGATCGCGATGGCACGCGATCACCGGCCGCTGGTGGAGCGCGGGCTCGCCCTCAAGAAGGCGGGGAACGAGATCCTCGAGCTGGTCGGCGGACGTGCCATCCACCCCGTCAACGTCCGCATCGGTGGGTTCTATCGAGCGCCCGCGCGCACCGAACTCGCCCCACTAGCCGAGCGGCTGCGGTGGGCCCGCGACGCCGCGCTCGAGACGGTGCGTTGGGTTTCTGGATTCGACTTCCCTGACTTCACGCATGATCACCCGATGTTGGCCCTTCGTTCGCCCGGCACGTACGCCATCGAGTCGGGGACGCCGACGTCCACCCGGATCCTCGACGATCACGCGGGCGATGGACGATCCTTCCCGGTGAGCGCGTTCGAGCGCCATGTCGTCGAGGAGCAGGTGCCACACTCCACTGCGCTCCACGCCCGGTTGGCGGGCGACCGGTATCTCGTCGGGCCGACCGCGCGCTACACACTGAACTCGCGGTGGCTGTCCGAGCCGGCACGTGCGGCCGCGCGGGATGCCGGGCTCGGCGCAGAGTGCCGCAACCCGTTCCGCAGCATTCTGGTGCGAGCGGTCGAGGTGGTGTATGCCGTAGACGAAGCGTTGCGGATCATCGAGGCCTATGAGCCGCCCGATCGTCCCGCTGTCGACGTCGAGCCCCAGGCCGGTATGGGCTACGGCGCGACCGAGGCACCGCGCGGCGTCCTCTATCACCGTTACGATCTCGACGCCCAAGGCCTGATCACTGCGGCGCGCATCATTCCGCCAACCTCCCAGAATCAGGCCGCCATCGAGGACGACCTCCGCCGCTTCGTGGCGAGTCGGCTCGACATGGAAGACGAGCAGCTGCAGTGGGAATGCGAGCAGGCGATTCGCAACTACGATCCGTGTATCTCCTGCTCGACTCACTTCCTTGACTTCTCGATCATCCGCACTGGGGACAGACCAGCCGCGAACCTGGCCAGCCAAAGATGAACACCGCCCCGGGTCGGCATGAAGGCCACCCCCACCCGATCGGTCCGGGTGAAGGTGCCCTTCATGCCTCGGCGGATCGAGCCAAGACACCTCTCATCCCGGCGATCGTGATCGGAGTTGGGAACGAGTACCGCCACGACGACGGCGCCGCAATCGAGGTGATCAAACGGTTGAGACGGCGGCACCTGCCCGGAGTCAGTCTCGTGATCACCGACGGAGAGCCGAGCAGGCTCATCGACCTGTGGGAAAGCGCCGAGCTCGCCATGGTGATCGACGCGATACGGACCCTGGGCTCTGATCCGGGAAGGATTCACCAGTTCACCGTCGACGAAGCGGTTGCGGATCCCGGCACCTCGGCGAGTTCTCATGGCCTCGGTCTCGGTGAGGCGGTCGAGCTCGGCCGCGCACTTGGCCGAATGCCACAACGCCTGATCATTTTGGCCATCGAGGGCGTAGATTTCTCCGTCGGCCTCGGGTTCTCACCCGCAGTGGCGGACGGGATCCACGACCTCGAGTCTGGCGTCCTGAGCGAACTGGCTCGGGCGTGAGCCATCGCGTTCTAGTGGATCGCCGGCGGCTGGATGCCGGACCAATGCCATTGCTGGTTCATGAGCTTGGGGTGTTCCGCACCCGCATGTCTTGGGGCGAAAGTCCCGTTCCTGGGGCCCATCGTCCCTGACCTCGCAGGGATTGGCGAGGTCAGCTAACGGTGTAGGGAAGTCACGACGCAAGGAGGCGGCTGAGGTGACGATCTTGATGAAGCGGGAGAGCCCGCTGTTTACAGACCTGTTCGACTGGCTGGAGGGGGAGTTTCCGGCATTGCCGGTGTTCCGGCCGCTGATCGGGGCCCAGATGGTGCGGGTCGAGGACTATGTCGATGACGGGCACTACGTGCTGCGCGCAGAGCTGCCCGGGATGGACCCGAAGAAGGACGTCGACATCATGATCGAGAACGACGTTCTCACGATCAAGGCCGAGCGGCGCGAGGAGAAGAAGGACGGACACCGCTCGGAGTTCCGCTACGGCTCCTTCACACGCAGCATCTCGCTGCCTGGTGGAGTCGACGAGGACGACGTCGCAGCGAAGTACACCGGCGGGATCCTCGAGGTCCGGATCGGCATCAAGCCGGAGGCCAAGCCGGAGCCCAAGCACATCAGCATCACGAAGAGCTGACCGGTGGCCCGCAGGCGGGAAGGGCGGCCTGCACAGGCCGCCTCCACCGTCTGCGATCCGTCCTCAGCTACACAGTGAGCGCCCCTGAGAGGCTCCCATGTCTGACA
>DATAPE010000089.1:0-15013 GCA_036265345.1 Actinomycetota bacterium | reverse complement strand
TTTTTCTTCGTAATTCCCTGAAGGAGTACCGGTGACACAGCTCATTTCAAGCACGTCCACAATCGAAGATCGTCGTGACCTTCCGCCTGAGAACGCGGTGGAGGTCGTCGACCTGCGCAAGGAATTCCTTCGGCGCGACCGCCGTGAGGGTCGTTTCTCGCGCCGCAAGCGGGTTCCCGCGCTGAAAGACGTCACCTTCACCATCGCCGAGGGGGAATGCGTCGCCATCCTGGGTCAGAACGGGTCGGGCAAATCCACGCTCGTCCGGCTGCTCTCCACGTTGCTGCTTCACGACGGGGGCAGCGCCCGGGTCTTCGGATACGACGTCTTCGAGAATCCTCGTCCGGTGCGGCGCATGGTGAACAGGGTTTCGGTTGAAGCCTCCTTCTTCAAGAAGATGTCTTCGGCCGAGAACCTCAGCTACGCCGCCAGGTTCTACGGTATGACGCCGTCCGAGACCCGCGAGAAGATCCCGGAGATCCTTGGGAAGGTCGGTTTCCCGATCGAGCGGCGAAACGAGTCGATGGAGAACCTCTCCCGTGGGATGCAGCAGAAGATCGCGCTGGCTCGCGCTCTGCTCACATCCCCGGTGCTGCTTCTTCTCGACGAGCCCACGACGGGACTGGACCCTCGGTCAAAGCTCGAGGTTCAGGACTTCATCCGGGAGGTCCGGCGGATCCACAACGTCACCATCCTGTTGTGCACCCACGACCTCGACGAAGCCGAAAAGCTGGCCGACCGGGTCGGCATCCTTCACCGCGGTGAACTGCTGTCGCTTGAGCCTGTGGCCAAGTTGAAGGAGCGATACGGCGCGGGCACGCTCGAGGAGGCCTTCTTCGTGGCTACCGGCACGAGCTTCGAGCACGAAGAGGACGACGACATGTCGAGCGAAGCAGGTGTCTCGTGAGGGCCCCCGCAGGAACGTTGCGCTCCGAGTTCATCGGGCTCGGCGGCATCGTTGAGCGCAATGCCTATCTGGTCAAGCGGTACATCTGGTGGGAGGTTGCCTTCTTCCTGTGGACGGTCGCGAACACGCTCACGATCGTGTTCATCGCTAAAGGCGTGGCTGCCGCCGGCGGAAAGCTCGATGTCAACCGGCAAACCACGATCCTGCTTATCGGCGGAGTCATATGGGCATACCTCGGGATCATCTTCGAGATCCTTACCGAGACGGTTGCCTGGGAGCGGTGGGAGGGGACCATCGAGTACACGTTCATGGCTCCCTTGTCGCGCCCGATCCACCTTATGGGTATGGGCATCTTCGCAGTGGCGTACGGCGTGCTGCGGGCGGGCCTCCTGTTCGCCGTCATCGCGTTCTTCTTCCACCTGGTGATGCCCGACGCCAACTTCGTGGCGGCCCTCGCGATCCTGGCGATCGCCTCGGTCTCGTTCATCGGCCTCGGGATGATGACCGCGGTGCTGCCGTTGGTGTCCCCTGAAAAGGGAACCCAACTCGGCTTCATCGCTCAGGGGATGCTGCTGGTGGTGTCCGGTGTGTACTACAGCGTGAAGGTTCTGCCGGCTCCCATGCAGGCGCTGTCGAAGATCTCTCCGGCCACCTACGCGTTGGAGGCGATACGGGCCTCGATCTTGGAGGGAGCCTCACTCGGCTCCTTATGGCACGACATCTGGCCTTTGATCATCATCGGGGTGATCTCGATCCCCTTCGGCCTGGCGGTCTTCAGGCGGGGCGAGCGCTACGCGAAGAAGCACGGCAAGTTGAAGCGTTCGGGCTAGGCGCCCGACCGAGGCTTATAAGGATGAGCGGGCGGCGCAACGAGGCCGTCCGCTCGCCCTAGCTCGGTGGGCGGATCTCGGTCAAGCAGAACTCGTTGCCTTCGGGATCCGCCATCACCGTCCACCGTTCTCCGAACTCTCCGATGTTGCCCGCGCGGAGAACGGATCCCCCCAGGGTCGTGAGCCGGTCGGCTTCGGCGTTGATGTCACTCACCCTCAGGTCCACATGCATCCGGTTCTTGACCGTCTTCGGCTCGGGAACGCGTTGGAGGAAGAAACGCGGCCCTACTCCTTCGCGATCGATAGCAGCAGCAGCACTGCCTTCCAATCCCGGGTGCTCCGCTAGTAGCCGGCGTTCCTCTTCGCTGCCGGTGGGGAACTGGATCTCGTAGCCGAGGGCCTCGGCCCAGAATGTGATCAGTCGATCGGGATCGGCGCAGTCGATGACGACTTGGACCTTCGTGCTCATGGACTATCTCCTAGACGGGATGGAAGCCGACAGCCGACCATTCTGGCCCAAAGAGGTCCTCCCCTGCGATCTGTGGGAAGTTTCAATCCCGGTGGGCGTGTTGTTACGTAGGACCGGAAACACCAGAGAAGAGGAATGGAGGGCGGGTGGAGGTCTGGGAGAAAGCACGTACTTCGTTCCGGCGGAGGTCGCGGGCCTGGGTAGTGGCGTCGTCAGCCTGCCTCGTCATTGCGCTCGCCGGGTGCGGCGGAAATAGCAACAACCCGCCCGCTGCGAGCGGGCCCAAACACACCAGCGCGCCACCGTCACCCACCCACAGTGCCCCTCCGGCAGGCCCGGTCAGCAAGACGATCACAGGGCAACAGGTCAATTTCGTCGGAAGTGCCAACGTCAGTCAGAAGTCCTCGATCGAGATTCACATGGAGAACTTCTTCTTCAGCCCGACAGTGTTGAAGGGCAAGCCCGGCCAATCGGTGACTATCGAGCTCAAGAACGAAGGATCGGTGCCGCACAACTTCACGCTTCCCTCGCAGCACATCAATCAGGACGTGCAGGTGGGTCAAAAGACGGAGGTGAAGGTGACTTTCCCGCAGTCGGGAACGGTCCTCTGGCACTGCAGATTCCACCAGTTCAGCGGGATGCGAGGAGCCCTTCAGGCGAGCTAGGAACAACCCGGGTTACACCGCGGGCGCAGGAACCTCGCCATCGAAAAGCGTCCCTTGTGGACTCGTCGAAGTCGCCGCGCCGCCCCGCATGAGGATCCCGGTGCCAATGGCTACGGCGGCTGCAAGGCAGGTGAGGTACAGGCCGTTGCCGATACTGGCGTGGCCGGCCGAGTTCGCATTTATGGACGCCAGGTGTGAATGCAGGTGGATGACTTCGTAGATCGAGGTCATGCCCGCCGCGGCGCTGGCAGCGATCACACCCCACATGGCCACTTTGCGGTCGAGGTAGCCCGTGAGATGTATAGCTGCCATCCCCGCGACGATCAGCCCGAGAACAAACGTGAATTTAGCGCCGCCCGGCGTACCGATCACGCCGAACGAACCGATCGGAGTGGCCGACACCCAGGGTGACAGCGATCCCAGGATGAGGAACCCGGCAGCCTCGAGGGCTCCCCATGGCGCGAGTTCCTTCGCGCGAGTGATTGTCGAAACTTCGTGGCCTGTGTCGACCGGCATCGTGATCGTCCTCTCTTCGGACCGCGCTTCCCCCATTGGATGTAGTTGGAACGCTATGACCGCGACGGGCACGGAACCATACGCAGAAGAGGCAAGTCGGCCGATGTCCCGACATGTTGACCTGGGCGCACAAGGTGCAAGTCATCTCATGTCATGACAAGTTGGCCGCGCACGTAAAGTGTTTGATCATGCGGAGAAGCATCGGCGACAAGTCGTTCGGCGGGTTACGGATGCTCGCCCCGGCGCGTAGGGTGTCGGCTTGCCCCGTGGAGATCGGCTGCTGCGCTGATGGGTAAGTCGATCCAGTCGCGCCGGCCCCCGCCGAACCTTCAGAACCGTTCGTTTCGCCGCATGGTCGATTTTGGAACTCGGCGCGCGGGAGGAACCGGCTATATGGCGCATTCCGACCGCGTCGGGCCCGGCGTGGTCGTCCTGCACGAGTTCTTCGGCCTGCAACACTCCTTCATGTCGTACGCGGATGCGCTGAACGAACAGGGCTTCACGGTGCTGGCCCCGGATCTCTACGACGGGGTTGTCGCCGATTCCATCGACACCGCGCGGGCCTTGGCTCAGTCACTCGATGTCGAGCGCACGACCGACCGGGTTAGAGCAGCCTTCGAACACCTCCAGACCAACTGGCATCCTCTCGTCGGCGTGGTGGGTTTCTCTCTTGGTGCAACGCTCGCTGTAAGCGTGGCGCAAGATCTCCCGGCGGAGGCTGTCGTCCTTTACTACGGACTCGGCCACTTCGACCCCGACCATTGGACAGCTCCCTGCCTCGGCCACTTCGCGGAGCAGGACGAATGGGAGCCGCGCGCGGACGTGGAGGCGGAGTTCGCAAGGTTGGAGTCACTGGACCTCGACGTCGAGATGCATCTCTATCCGGGCGTGGGTCACTGGTTCGCCAACTCGGATGTGCCCTCCGCCTACGATGCGGCGGCCGCGCAGCTCGCGTTCCAGCGCACTGCGGACTTCTTGCACCATCATCTGTCGTAGCCGGCCATATGCTCTCGGCCGGCGCGGATGAGGATGAGGGAGAGATGGCTTTCGTCGAACAGATCTACGTAGTGTCCCGAGGCGGACAACCCATGCAGCCGGTGGCAGAGGTCGAGGCCGTCGAGGGCCGCGGGCTGGCAGGCGACCGTTACTTCATGCGCACCGGCTATTGGACCGACGACGACGAGTGCCAGGTGACGCTCATCGAAGCCGAAGGGCTGGACGAGATCAGATCCTCCAGCTCCGTCCAGGTTTCCGCCGGGCAGCACAGGCGCAACATCGTGACGCGCGGGATCGATCTTCAAGGCCTTGCCGGCAAGACTTTCAGCATCGGCGACGCGGTCTTGGAATACGACCGGCCTCGACCCCCGTGCCGTTACATCCAGTCGGTATCCGAGGCCGGTATGACCAAGGCCCTCGGCCGCGACCGGGGCGGTATCTGCGCTCGCGTCGTGACTTCGGGAACCATCCACGTCAACGATCGGATCGAGGTGTTCGCTGCCCGAGCTGCCCGAGATTGAGGCCCTGGCGGAACGATTGGACTCTCTGCTGGCGGGCGCCACGCTGGGAACCATCGTTCCTCTCCAGTTCTCCGCCGCCAAGACTTTCGATCTCCCCGCGTCCGCAGTGGAGGGGACTGCGCTGCGTCGTGTGGGGCGCCGCGGCAAGTATCTCGTTTTCGAGTTCGACGGCCCCCGGTTGCTGATCCACCTGTCGCAGGGCGGGAGGCTAGAGGTGGAGGCCCCGCCGAAGAAGACTCGCCCGAAAGGAGCGGTGCTGCGGTTGCTGTTCGAAGAGCGGCCAGCGCTGTTGATAAGAGAGTACGGCTCCCATCGGAAGGCGGGATGGTGGCTGCTGGCAGTCGGCGACGACGGTCCGCTGGCGCGCCTCGGCCCCGAACCGTTCAGCGCCGAGTTCGAGAACCTGATCACGCAAGGCGACGACAAGCGCCACATCCACTCGCTGCTTCGCGATCAGCGAACGGTGGCCGGCATCGGCCGGGGCTTCTCCGACGACATCCTTCATCACGCCAGGCTGTCGCCCTACGTTTCGCTGGCGCGCCTCGACCGGTCGGACCGGGCGACGCTCATCGCAAGCGTCCACGAGGTCTTGAGCGAAGCGCTGAAAAGGGAGCGACGCAGAACCGGAGGCCTTCCGACCAAGCTAGGGGAGCGGTTCGCGATCCACGGCCGGGCGGGGCGTCCGTGCCCCCGCTGCGGCGCCGACATCAGACGCGTCTCGTTCGAGGATTACGAGATCGCGTACTGCCCCCAGTGCCAAACCGAGGGCCGCGTGCTGGCCGATCGCCGTATGTCGCGCCTGATCCGATGAGTCATCAGCCCCGGGAGACCTTCAAAGCCGCGGTTGAGGAAGGAAAAAGGCGGCTCGAACGCAAGACCCCCGAGCTGCTCGCCACGGGGGCCGTCGGCGGCATCGATGTCGGCACCGGCGTGCTCGCGCTCCTGGTGGTGAAGCAGGCGACCGGGAACACCCTCCTCGCCGCCCTCGCATTCTCCGTCGGCTTCATCGCGTTGACGCTGGCAGGCAGCGAGCTGTTCACGGAGAACTTCCTGGTGCCGGTTGCAGCTCTGGTCGCCGGGAAGGCCCGGCTCCCGTCGATCGGGCGCTTGTGGGGCGGCACGCTGGTCAGCAATCTGGCCGGCGGGTGGGTGCTGATGGGGATCGTCATGGTTGCTTACCCCAAGCTCAGCGCGGTGGCGGTGGAGATCGGCAGCGCCTATCCGAAGCTGGGCATCGGGTGGGTCTCCTTCGCGGGCGCTCTCCTCGGAGGAGTGGTCATAACTCTCATGACCTGGATGGAGCAAGGAACGGACTCAGTGCCGGCGAAGCTCCTCTGCGCGATCGTCACGGCCTTCCTCCTGGCCGCGACACCGCTCAATCACGTCATCGTCGTATCCCTCGAGATGTTCGCCGCTTTACAGGCCGGCGCCCACTTCGGCTATCTCGATTGGCTGGGCATCAGCGCGTGGTTCGGCCTCGGCAACATCATCGGAGGAGTGGGCCTAGTAACCGTCCTCCGAACGATCCAAGTCCGCTAACCGTTTCTCGCGAGCCTGGCCACGCATAGCGTGGCGCCTACCCGCGCGGTGTCGACGCGTTTCGCCGCCGGCTCTTCACGAGGGCCACGAGGATCATTCCCAGCAGTGCCACCACGACCGCCCACACCGGTGCGATCGCTGACGAAGCCACTTTGCCGGCCGCGTGCCGGTGCTCCTTGGGCATCCCCCAGCCCTGCAAGTTGTCGACGAGCACTGGGTTGGCGGCGGCCCATCCGCTCCGGAGCACGAAGCGGCCGCCCATGTCGCCAACCTTCTGTCCGCCATGTGTGTACATCACGGCCCGACCCTGCGCGTAGGGGTAGAGGTCGGAGCGCACCTGGAATGTGTGTCCGGGATGAAGCTCCTTGCGCAACGTCCAGATGATCGTGTAGTGCGGGCCGAGAGAAGCTTGACGGGGAGCACCGATCTGGCTGCCCTCATAGACGGTTTGTAGGAAGTGACTTTCGTTCGTCAACAAGATGACGTTGGCGTCGGCCGAAGTGCCACCCGGCGCGGTGGGGTCTCCGAACGTCATGGGGCTTCCAAGGCCCGGCCCTGTCATCTGCGCCGACTGAGGTACGGCACCCTTGGCTGCTGCGGGTCCGGCGACGGCCAGCACCATAGTCATCGTCATCAGCGCGACCACTGATCTCTTCACTTGCGGCCTCCTGAGTCGGTCCGGTTCCATGGCTGATACACCGCCCGCCTACGCGCGGTTCCATCCGGCGATGGAACCCGCGGGAGTCATCCGGTGTATCAACTCGTTAAGGAAGCACACCTCAGTGGGGGGCCGACCACTGGATGACGCACGTTTGTGCGAGCAGGCGAGATCGGGCGATGTCGGTGCGTACGAGGAGTTGGTGAGGCGCTACCAGCGACTCGCCTATCGCACGGCATACGTAGTCACGCGGTCGGCGGCAGATGCGGAAGATGCGGCTCAGGAGGCATTCGTGAAGGCCTATTACGCCCTCGACCGGTTCCGCCCGGGAGCCCCGTTCAGACCCTGGCTGATGCGGATCGTGGTCAACGAAGCCTTGAACCGCAAACGAGCGGGCAGTCGCCAGGAGGGCCTCGCGTTGCGCATGACCCAGGGTCGCCCCTCGGGGGGTGTGGCCCCATCCCCCGAGGTGGCGGTTCTGGATGCAGAGGTCTCACACGTCGTGATCGCGGCGCTGAATCAGATGTCGGAGAAGGACCGGCTCGTGGTCGCTCTGCGCTATTTCTTCGAGCTGTCCGAAGCCGAGATGGCGCAGGTGCTCGAGTGCCCGGTGGGAACGGTCAAGTCGCGTCTCTCGCGCGCTCTGGCTCGTTTGAAGGAGGCGTTGCCCGATGAGTGACCGGCCGAGATCGCTCGAGGACACCCTTGCTGCGATGTCCGGCGCCATCGCGTTCCCGAACGAACCTGACCTGGCTCGGGCAGTGCGAGAGCGGATCAGCCGCGCACCGGTCGCTCCCGCTAGGCGCCGCCGGATGCCCATGAGGTTCGCGGTCGCCGCTATTGCCTTGAGCCTGGTCGCAAGCGGGATCCTGGTTTTCTCTCCGGGTGCACGCCACGCGGTGGCGGGATGGCTTCGTCTGCCCGGGATCCGGATCAACACGACGCCCAATCCCTCCGCGACCCCCGGAGGAGCGCTCCATCTGGGTCGCCGGGTGACTCTGGCGCGAAGCGCAGATCGTCTGGGCGCGCCTGTGAAGCTTCCCGTGGGTCCCCATCTCGGGCCCCCCGACGCGATCTATGCCGACGAGACGTACCCCATCGTGTGGTTGGTCTATCGCTCCGCGCCCACGTTGCCGGCGGTGGCGGGACACAATGTGGGCCTGCTGATCACCGAGCTGCACGCCCGGAGCCTCGACCAGTTCTTCTACAAGAAGATGCTGGGCACGGGGACCGAGATCAAGGACGTGAGGATCGATGGCGCCCGCGCGTACTGGATCCACGGCCAGCCTCACATCATCCAGTACCACTACCCGCTGGGGACTCGCCAGGAAGTGGGGAGGGTCTCGGGGAACAGTCTCATCTGGGCGACCGGCGGCATCACCTACCGGATCGAGCTGGCCGGAGGCCTCCGGGAGGCCCGCGCCATCGCGCTATCGATGCGCTGATGGGTTGTTAGTCACAAGAAAATCTGATTCACTGTGGTCAGCTTCTCCGGAAGCTCGATCAGCGCGCCGACGGTGGTGCGCGGAAGGAGGCGACGTTAATGATGACGAGAGGCTCGGTTAGCTAACAGCCCTGCGCTGCCCAGGCAGCCACGCTTCATCCATCGCCCCTGAACCACGCGAACACTCCTCCGCTCGCTTGTCCGCGACCGGCGTTTCGCTGGGGCGCCCAGCACACACATCCGATTGGAATGGAGGCACCACAGTTGATCTCCGAGATCACTTTGCAAGACCTCGGATGGGACCCGTACTTCGAGGCCCAGTTCGAGCCATATAGCCATGACGATCTCATACCCGCACGAGTTGCGGTGCAGCATCGCGGCGCATACGTGGTGCTCACCCAAGCGGGTGAGCGACCCGCTGAGCTATCGGGCCGGCTCCGTCACGACGCTTCCTCACTGGCAGAGCTGCCGGCTCCGGGCGACTGGGTCGCGGTCAGACCGATTGTGAACGAGAACAAGGTAGTGATCCACGCGGTCCTGGACCGGCGCAGCAGCTTCTCGCGTCATGTAGCAGGCTTCGAAACCGAAGAGCAGGTGCTGGCGGCCAACGTCGACACGCTGTTTTTGATCAATGCCCTCGACACCGGTCCCAACGTCAGACGGATCGAGCGCTATCTGACGCTGGCGTGGGAGAGCGGCGCGATCCCTGTTGTGGTGCTCAGCAAGTCTGACCTTTGTGACGACCCCTCCGCCGCGAGAGCGATGGTGGAGCCGGTTGCGGTGGGAGTCGACATACACGTCAGCAGCAGCGTCACCGGCGAGGGGATGGACGACCTTCTGACCTATCTGCAGAGAGGCCGCACGGTGGCGGTGCTGGGATCTTCGGGGGCCGGGAAGTCGACCCTGATCAATCACCTCATCGGCGAAGAGCGGATGGCGACTCGAGAGATCAGAAGCGACGGGAAGGGTCGTCACACGACCACGCACCGTGAATTGATCTTGTCGCCCACCGGCGGTCTCATCCTCGATACGCCGGGCATGCGCGAGCTGCAGCTGTGGGACGCGGACGAAGGTATCGATCAAGCGTTCCAGGACATCGCGAGTCTCGCCGCGGAGTGCCGCTTCCGGGATTGCAAGCACGAGGGGGAGCCGGGGTGCGCGGTACTTGCTGCGACCACCAACGGCTCTCTTCCGGCTGAGCGGCTAGCCAGCTACAGAAAGCTTCAGCGTGAGCTCCGGGCCCTGGAGATCAAACAAGACAAGAGAGCGAAGTCCGATGAACGGCGCAAGTACCGCATCCAAGAAAGAAGCCGAAGAAAGCCGGTGTGGACCAAGTAGTCATTTGATTCGGCCACGCTATGCGTGGCTCCGCTCGCAAAAATGTTAGCCGTCTACGAATAGGCCCTGGACCGGGCCCAGCAACCTCTTGGCGCGTTTCGATACGTGAGGGAGTCCCACCAAGCGGTGGGTCAGTGGTTGCTCCGCCTCGAGGAGTCGCATCTGCTCGGCAGCCACTGGCTTCCAGACCGTGTCGATAAGGGCGGTGGGCTCGCCGCTGACTTCTTCGACCGTCGCTTCGAGGTGTTCGGCCCACAGCCGAAGGCGCGTGGCCCTTGCGAGGTCGGGGTCGTGCGTGATGACGTTGACCTCGGAGTCGTTGAACAGCGAATGCTCGTTGAGGTTCGCCGAACCGATAGTCAGCCACTTATCGTCCACGATTCCGATCTTGGCGTGGATGTAGACCCGCTCGGGCCCGGCGGGGCCGCGTGCGTAGAGGGTGCACGCAACCAGACGGCCGGCGTGATCGGCCTCATCCAGTTGCGCCAACTGTCCGATGGTGTCGTCGTACCCGGTGTTGGGCTTGGACGGGAGGATCACCACCATCCTGAAGTCCGGCGACGGTGGGTGCTCGAGCTTCTCGGCCAGGATGTCGACGATCTCAGGCGACCACAGGTACTGGTTCTCTAGATAGATCAGTTTCTGGGCCGCGGCAAACGCGCCGGCGTAAGCCTCCAGGATCCTGAAGTCTCCCTTCGGAACTGCCTGGTACACCTTCTCTGGGATCGTGCGCACGAGCTGCAGCTCGATCGAGCCATGCTCTTCCGGGGGCCGGGCTGTAGGCAGCCGTTCGTTGGTGACCTCGTGCCATCTCATCGCGAAGTGTTCGGCGACGTCGGCCACTATCGGGCCGCGCAACAAAGTGGTGGCGTCGTGCCAGCCGCTGCTGTTCCTGATGGGATGCGCCGAGCTGTCGAACCTGTCGCCTTCAAGGTCGGTAGCGTCGATCCCGCCGACGACGGCCACTCGGTCGTCGATCGAGGCCACCTTCTCGTGATGGCAGTGCAGCGGCCGCTCCTTTGAGTCCAGAGCCACCTGAGCTCCCGCGTCCCGAAAGGCCTCTGCGATGTGACGGATGGCACTGCGCCCGGTCTTGACCAGAGGCGATGGGGCGCCGGCCCACAACAGGACACGCACTTCAACACGTGCAGCCACCTCTCGCAACAGCTCTTGCAGTGTGAGCCTCTCGGCCCCACGCTCGATCTCGAAATCCGGATCGAGATGCCATCCGGTCAGGTGCACATGCGATCTAGCGGCTCGCATCTCCTCGATGATGCGAGGGAACGCGTTGGCTCCGTCGATAAGGACCTCGATCGAGTTGCCCTTGCGAGGCGGCGGGTCGCCCGCAGCCCACCAATTGGGGCCGGGCTGGAGGGCGCGCTCCCACCCAACGCGGCGCAACCGTCTTCGGTGATGCCTGCAGATCAGGTTGTCGAGGCCGTCGCCCAGCCTCTTGTCGATCTGGGAGAGAACGTCCGTCACGTTTCGAGCACGAGGGCCGGGTAGCGGGCTCGCACGGTGTCGATATACGCGGCGAACTGATCGGCGAGCCGCGGCGACTCGACCTCGAGGACGTTCTCGGCGTTCTCCTGCCCCGAATGCGAGAGGTTGTAACTGCCGACGAACACGGTGTCATCGCAAACCGTGACCTTGGCGTGCATGTAGTCGTGAACGGTCCCCGGACCGTAGGGCGTCGAATGCTTCCCGCTGAAGGAGCTGAGCGACGCGAGGCTCTTGATCGCCGGTATCTTCCACGAAGCGGCAACATCCGACTGCCACTGACGCAGGACCTCCTGCATCTGGGTGGCGTCGCACGCTCCCGCCAGGTCCACCTTCTTATCGGCGGCTACGTCGATAAGCGTGCCCAGCACCTGACCGGCGGTGATGACCGGCGAACAGATCCGGATGCGCCGTTCGGCATGATGGATCGCCCCCGCGATCCTGTGTACGAGGTGCTTGCCGCCCTTGGGACAGAACCATGGCCGCACGATCTCGTCGCCGACCTTGAGCTCCGGTGGGTGGTTGAAGCCCGTGCCGTCGACCTGGCCCCCGTTCCACAGTTGCTCGAAATCCGCCGTGTAGCAGTCCGCAACTTCTTTGGAATCCACCACGGCAATGACGTTTTCCTCGCGTGTCCAGGAGTCATCGGTCCAGTTTGTGGACCCGGTCCACACCGACCCACCATCCCGGACGACGAACTTCTGATGCATCAGATCGGGGTTGCCCGAGATGGCTTTGGTCGGCACGCCGAAGGACCGGACCAGCGGCTCTTCTGTGCGTGACGGCGGCGGCACCGGCAGCGGTCCATCGTGATCGACGTTGTAGACGAGACGCACCTGCACCCCCCGGGCGACGGCGCGCGTGAACGCATCCACCAGGCTGCCCGCGACCGGTTGCGATAGCGCGAGGTCGTAGATAGCGATGTCCAGGGAGGCCTGCGCGCCGTCGACGAACCCGGCGAGCAAGGCTCCCACCTGGCCAGCCTCCTGGCCGCCGTCGTTCAGAGTGTGGATATCGATCATTGCGCGTCGGCCTTCTTAGGGTGGACTGCAGGTTCCGTGCGGGGGTCCTCGACGTCGCCTCTGGAAAGGATCTCCTTGATCCGAGGCATTACCTCGCGGACCTCATCGCACACGGTGAAGATGTCCAGGTCTTTGGCAGCGATCTTGCCCTCGGCGAGCATCCGCTCCCGCAGCCACGTCACCATCCCGTTCCAGTAGTCCGATCCGAACAAGATGACGGGGAAGTGCACGACCTTGCCGGTTTGGATCAATGTCAGGGACTCGAAGAGCTCGTCGAGGGTGCCGAACCCACCTGGGAAGACGACGAAGCCTTCGGCGTACTTCACGAACATCGTCTTGCGAACGAAGAAGTGTTCGAAGTCGATAGCGATATCCGCGTAGGGGTTCGTCACCTGTTCGAAGGGGAGCTCGATATTGCAACCGATAGACACGCCGCCTGCCTCGTGAGCGCCCCGGTTCGCCGCCTCCATGGTCCCCGGCCCCCCGCCGGTGATCACCGCAAAGCCGGCGGCGGCTATCTCGGCCCCAACCTCGCGCGCGGCCTTATACATGGGGTCGTCCTCGTGGATGCGGGCCGAGCCGAAAACACTGATGGCAGGGGGGATCCGGGCCAGCGCGTCGAACCCCTCCACGAACTCGGACAGGATGCGCAGTACGCGCCAGGGATCGGACCCGAGGAACTCGGCGGAGGGACGCTGGAGGAACTTGCGATCTTCGGTGGCACCGCCGGGGCGGCGGGTCTTCACCCGGCCGTGGCGCACGCGAGGAGCGGGTTCGGGCGGCTGGATAGATCGGTCGGTCACCGGCCCGACCCTAAACTCGATTTCTAGAGGAAACGCCGCACCAGGCCCACGAGCAGACTCAACACCACCGAGGCCACCAAGCAGGAAACGATAGGGACGTAGACCCTCGTGTGGTCGCTACGGATCCTGATGTCGCCAGGGAGCCGGCCGAACCAAGCCAGCGCTCCGGAGAGCACGAGCAATCCGATCACGACGACGGCGACCCCGATGCCGATGATCAGCAAGCCGACGGAGCGGTCCATGCCCCGATCGTAGGAGCCGGCGAGGCTCCTGCTCGACCACGATCGGTGCGCGGCCTTGCGGCGCGGGCCTTAGCATCCGCCCGATGGTTCGGTCCGTGCGTTACGAGAACACGATCCACGAGGCTCTGGGGATACGCGAGGTAGAGCTGACCCCAGATCGCGTGGTGATGGAGATGGACGTGGGCCCCCTGGTCCACCAACCGATGGGTCAGTTGCACGGTGGCGCGTCGGCGGTCCTCGCCGAGAGCGCCGCCACGATAGGCGGCTACCTCAATTGCGATCCGGAGACGCAGATCACGGTGGGGACCGAGCTCAACATCAGTCATCTCCGAGCCAAGCGCAGCGGCACGTTGACTGCCGTCGCCACGCCGATCCGCACCGGCAGGACCATGCACGTGTGGGCGATCGATCTCCTCGGAGAGGACGGCAAGCAAGTCGCGGTCGCCCGTTGCACGCTCGCGGTCCTTCCGCTCGAGCGGGGAACCAGTTAGATGGCGTTCCGTGCCCTGGCAGTCATGGCACATCCCGACGACATGGAGTTCGGCGCGGCGGGAACGGTGGCGGTCTGGGCCGACGCCGGGGCCGAGGTCACGCTCTGCATCGTGACCGACGGCTCTACCGGCACCCAGGATCAGGAGCTGATGGGGGAGCGTCTCGCCGAAGTGCGCCGGCAGGAGTCCCGTCGCGCGGCCGACGTGGTTGGCATCAAGGATCTCGTGTGGCTCGGACAGCGAGACGGTTACGTCGAGTACACCCTCGAGCTCCGGCGAGATATCGCCAGGGTCTTCCGCAAGTACAGGCCGCATCGGTATCTGGTTATGGATCCGACGCCGACGATCGATGACCGCTTCATCAATCACCCCGACCATCGGGCGGTGGGGCAGGCGTCCCTCGACGTCACGTTGACGGCCGGCACCACTCCAGGACATTTCCCCGAGCTTCTCGAGGAGGGCCTGGGGCCGTGGCGAGGGCTGCGCGAGCTCTGGATAGGGGGGCCGGGCAATAAGCCCGTCACAGTCGACATAACGACGGCCATCGACCGCAAGATCGAGGCCTTGCTCTGCCACCAGAGCCAGGTCGGCACGAACTCCGACCAGATCGCCGAATTCGTTCGCAAGTACTCAGCCGAGGCGGGTCAGGCCGCCGGATATGGGTTCGCCGAGACTTTCCAGGTGATCTCCCGGGGGCCGGGCTTCCACTCCGAAGAGGTAGAGGAGGCAGACGTCGATCTGGAGGTCCCCCCGGTCGACCCGCGATCGGCCCCCACCCGGTGACTTTCGCTCCTCAGAGGAGTCCGATAACCTCCCTCGCGAGACCTAGAATCAGGCCTCTGACCAGCGGAGATAAACCGCCGGGCTCTTGGGTTAGGGATACCTAACTGCTAGACTGAATCCTCGACAGATCCTCATCTAAGGAGCCTCATGGCCCTCGAAGCCGAAGAGATAAAGGCGCTCGAAGAGAACGAGCAAGTGCGCGCCCTCAAGGGCAGCTACAAGTACGGCTAGCACGACGCCACGAGTTACGACATAAAGCCGGAAAAGGGCGTCTCGCACGAAGTCATCG
>DATAPE010000088.1:0-9478 GCA_036265345.1 Actinomycetota bacterium | reverse complement strand
CAAGCCGCACAATGCTCTGCCGGCGTGACCACTTGCTACAAAGACATCACTTATGCCTCGTCCCCCAACGGATTTGCGTATCCCCATTTCAGCCCCTTCTGGAAGTCCGACGATCTCGGCCAGACATTCCGTGTCCCCTGTCACACGGCACCTCAGGGGCAGACCTGCGCCACTGGCGGAGGTGGGGGAGACAGCCACACCGTGGTCGGCCAAAAGACGCACAGACTGTTCTTCGTCGATCTTCCTGGACCCGGCTGCGTAACCGATAACGTCTCGGATGACCTGGGTGAGACGTTCGTTGGTGACAACGTGGGTTGTGGTTCGAGTCCCGGTGTGATCGACGACCGGCAGTGGGTCGAGGCAGACGAGAACTTCCCCGGCTCCAAGAACGTCTATATCTCCTTCATCAACGACTCGAACCTGGCCGCCCCAACGTTGTCCTTGGCTCGCAGTCTTCAGGACGGCAATCCCGGTACTTTCGTCACGGATTCGACCTGCAACACACTCAACGCTCAGACTCCAAGCGGGCCCATCATCGATCCGCTCCCAACGGTGGGCGCGGGGGACTCGGATCCGACCGCATGTCCGGACCCGGCAGACCCGAATCTCCAGATCGCCGGGCCTGTGGTCGCCGACAATCAGGGCACGAGCACCCGGCCGCCGACACACAACCTGTACATCCCCTTTGTCCGGGCGACCACCATCGTGCCCGGTGTAAGCGCTGGTCCTCCCTACACGCTGTACATCGCTAAGTCCACTGATGGAGCCACCACATGGACCCGGCACAAGGTTGCAGATCTCGGCGACCACAACCCTGTGAACCTTTTCCCTGAACTCGACGTCGACCGCGGCGGCAACATCTATCTGACCTGGGCACAGACGCAGGGTCCAGGACAGAACGACAGCGGCCTTCTAGGTGAGACCGATGTCTACTACACATTCTCGACGAATGGCGGGCTTGCATGGGCATCGCCGATCGATCTCACCCAGTCCAACGGGAAATCCGCGGTTATGCCGTGGCTGGTGGCAGGTGACCCAGGGCTGGTGGATATCGTTTACTACCAATCCAACACTGGGCTCAACCCCAATGTGGCGACGGTCGACAGCAACGGAAACCCCTGCGACCCGAACAATCCTGACGATACGAGCTGTCCGAACGACAATCCGTCCGTCTGGAATGTCATGTTCGGACAGAGCAACAACGCCCTGAATTCGGGATCGAACTTCAGCAATGTCCAGATCAGTGACCATCCCAATCACATCGGTCAGATCTGCACCGCGGGGCTGGCGTGTTCCGGCGACCGCGATCTTTTGGATTTCTTCACGATCGACGTAGACCACCTCGGAGCGGCCAATGTGATCTGGGCCGACGACAACACAAAGCGCAACTCCGATACGCGCAATAAGTTCTCACGTCAGATCTCGGGTAGCAGTGTCTACAAGAACACACCGATCGGGCTGGCGAAGACTTGGCCCATCAAGGACCATGAGGTCACAGATCGGGCCGGCGATACCTATAACTCCGACGGAGTAGCCAACGGAGCTTGTCCATCTATGGATGTGCTGGGAAGCACTGCGAGCCGGAGCGGCGACCAAATCACCATCGGCATGACGCTGAACTCGGCTCCGACCGCCGCCAAAGCGACATCGTGCTCCATAACGCCTGCTGCTCCCTCCTTCTCCGCAACGGGTGGGATATGGGGAGCAGAGTTCTGGGCTGCCACCTCGGACGGCGGGTCGAACAGTTTCTACATAGCGTTCCGGGATAACCCAGGCGACGGTTCCCCCCGGGTCGAGGGAGGCGTGGTCGATAACACCAATAACGCAGTGACGTCACTCGAGTTCCGGCCGGTCGTCTTCGGAGCGGGTCTGCTCCCAAGTGGCACCTGCACGTTCCATCCGGCTCCTTCGCCTTGCACGATCTCCATGACGATCAGTGCCTCGGCGCTGGGAATCAAGTCCGGAGCCGGCCTCTACTCGATCACCGGACTCTCGCTTTATTTCAATGGCACCACTACTGTGGCTCCCGGAACAAGGGTGGAGGCTGGCGACTCAGAGCAGGCCGATGCGACGGCGCCCTTCGATATCACTGGGACTGGAACGACGAATTAGATGTGCAGCTCGGGGGCCGGTGCACTCCGGCCCCCGATCCCCCTGGGTCACCTTTCCGCGGTTCACATCTCGAAAGTTGTTTGGGAAGTCCCGGCCTACGGTAGAGGCGACACCGCTACTGGCGCGCGGCCGTGTGCAGATCCGTTCGGTGAAGGGCCCAGCAGCCGCCTGATAGCCTCGCTTAATGGTTCGGGGGTCTCATCGAGCCCAAGACACCGGGCTCCTACCGGGTATGTCTAACAAGCCCATTCGGGTGTCACGCTGGCTGTTGAACGCGGTGCAAAGAGAACGGATCTGGGAACCGTGACTGGCCCGCTGTGGTGCCCGCGCTGCGGAGCGGAGAACACGCCTGACTCGGGTTTCTGCAGCAGCTGCGGATCCCCCCTCGACGCCGCAGCGACGCGCCGGGAGGAACGGAAACTTGTTTCAGTGCTCTTCGTGGATCTCGTCGGCTTCACCACGCGCTCCGAGCTGGCAGATCCAGAAGACGTGCGCGATGCCCTCAGCCTCTACCACGCAGACGCAAAGAAGAGGATCGAGCAATTTGGCGGCACCCTAGAGAAGTTCGCCGGCGACGCCGTCATGGCGGTGTTCGGTGCCCCCATAGCGCATAGTGATGACGCCGAACGGGCGGTGCGGGCGGGACTTGCCGTCCTCGGCGGCCTTGATGGATTGAACCGTACTCACGGTCTCGAGCTGGCAGCCCGTGCAGCAGTCAATACCGGAGATGCCGTTGTCGTTGTCGGCAGCGGACCCGAGGAAGCTCTGGCGATCGGTGACGTCGTCAACACGGCAGCGAGACTCCAAACGAGCGCGCCGGCGGGGCGCCTGATCGTGGGGGAGGAAACATTCCGGGCCACACGCCATGTGATCAGTTACGAGCTCCTCGAGCCGGTGAAAGCCAAGGGAAAGACTGAGCCCGTAGCCGCCTGGCTAGCGGAGCAGCCGGTCGCAGGGCCTGCTGAGCGGCCGATCGCAGGCACGCCGTTTGTGGGCCGAGACCGGGAACTCGAACTGCTTGGCTCACTCTGGGCCAGGACCGTTGCCGATCGGCGCCCACATCTGGTAACGATGCTCGGTCCTCCCGGCATCGGAAAGTCTCGGCTGTGCCAGGAGATCACTTCGTTCGTGTCGGTGGATGCGGGACAGGTCCTGCGGGGCCGGTGCCTGCCTTATGGAGCGCAGACCGGTTATCAGGCGTTCCCACAGATCGTCCGCGAAGCCAGCGGCATCATCGAGTCCGATTCTCCGGACGTGGCTCGAGACAAGCTGCAACGCGCGGTGGAGCAGGTGATGCCGGGGGCTGAGGCCGCCGACACCAGCCGTTATCTCGCACTCCTGGTTGGCCTTGACGTTGGAGAAGGAGTTGAGGAGCCAAGGTTGCTCTTGTTTGCCGCGCGCCGCTTCGTTGAGAGTACGGCGGCTGAGCGACCAACTCTGCTGATATTCGAAGACATCCATTGGGCAAAGGCCAGCGAGCTCGAGCTCCTGGAGTATCTGGCAACCTACGTGCGCGATACCCCCGTGATGTTCGTTGCGCCCGCGCGCCCCGAGCTCCTCGATATGCGCGCAACTTGGGGGAGTGGTCTGGTTGCCCAAACGATGATTCCCCTCGATCCACTCGGGAACGCGGACGCGACTGCCCTCGCATCTCACCTGATGCGCTCGGTAAGCGAGCATTCCGTCGACGTAGGTCGGCTGGTCGAGGTTGCAGAAGGCAATCCCCTGTTCCTCGAGGAGCTTGCGGCCTCGGTCGCCGATCTCGGAGACGGGACCCTGCCTGTGACCGTGCGGGAGGCGATCGCGTCGCACATCGATGCGATGCCCCCGGAGGCACGGGCCATTCTGCTATCAGCGGCCGTGATCGGGAAGACGTTTTGGCGCAATGTTCTACGGGCGACCGGCGAGTTTGGCGATATCGACGAAGCGCTCTCGGTGCTAGAGGCGCGTGACCTCATTCTTCGCGAAGGAACGAGCCAGCTGGCCGGCGACGCCGAGTTCACCTTCAAGCACATGCTGATCCGAGACGTCGCTTATTCGACGGTGCCCCGGGCGACTCGGCGTAAAGCTCACGCTACCGTCGCTCGCTACGTCGAGGAGACGATAGAAGGGTCGAACGAGACACTCGCACCCTTGCTCGCCCATCACTGGAAGGAAGCGGGGGAGGGCGCACGAGCCATCCCGTATCTGCTTGCCTCGGCGGACGCGGCGTTTCGGGGATGGGCGCAGGACGCGGTCGTCGACCTGTACTCGACCGCGGTTGAGCTGGCCGAGGACGAGGAATTGGGACGTGAGATCCGGCTCCAGCGGGGCCTGGCGCTCGTCAGACTCCGCGATTACGAGACCGCGATCGCGGAGCTGAACGAGGTCCTGCCGGGACTTACAGATGCGAAGAAGCTCGAAGCCTTGATCGCCCGGGGCCAGGCGACGCTGTGGAGCGAGCGTCATGCCGAAACCATCGACGCGGCGGAACAAGCGGTCGCTCTTGCTGCCGAGCTTGGAGATGCCGAGTCGATGCCCGCCGCCCTAGCCCTCCAGAGTCAGGCCTACGCGATGCGCGGAGACACGGGTGATCTCGATCGCGCGCTGGAGCTTGGCGAGCGAGCGCTGGCCGAATGGGTCCCGGGAGCCAAGGCCTACGACCGAGCCGAGCATCTGCATCTTCACGCCGACACCACCTACTGGACTGGCCAGTACGAGCGCTGCGCGGAACTCTCTGAGGAAGCACGCGCGCTTGCCGCAGATGTTCACAGCGCCGAAGCGCTCTTGCGAGGCGGGGGTACACAGGCGTTGGCCTTCGCCGCGCTCGGTCGCCACGAAGACGCTATCCGGATATGGGACGAGCTGTTTGTAATCGCCCGGGAAATGGGTCGGAACGAGCGAGTTCTGCTCAACTACTCTGCCCTCGCCTATCGAGAGTTGCTCGATCTCGATGAGGCGCGGCGAAGGAGCCAAACCGCACTCGAGTTGTCTGAGGGCGAGAGCTTCAGCATGCCGAGACGGTTTGCTCGCTCTGATCTGCTTTTCACCGATCTGTTATCTGGCGACGTCGAGGATGCCAAGAGGAGCTGGCCGAGATTGTGGGCCGATGCCGAAACCGCCACCGGCTGGACAAGGTGGCTGATCTACGGGCGGTTAAGCGCGGCGCGCTCGGAGATCGCCCTCCGAGCGGAGAGCGCGGAGTCAGCGATCGAGTGGGCCCAGCGCTCGATCGATCTCGCTCGTCGGACGCGGCGTCGGAAATATGAGGCGCGCTCGCTCTCTAACCTGGGGGAGGCACTCGCCCGGTTGGGGCGTCGCGATGAGGCCATGCGCGAGCTTCAGAGTGCGGTTGTGGTCGCGGATGAGCTCATCGGACCACCGGGCCGTTGGGATGCGCGCGCTGCACTCGGCCGGGGGGCCTACGCACTCGGAGAGGACAACCGCGCCGCTACCGCCTATGCGGAGGCGGCCGAGCTGGTAGAAACGTTCGCTTCCACACTCGCCCCGGAACGGGCGACGCGTCTCCTGCGGGCCCCTGCAATCAGCGAGATCTTGTCTCTCGCGGGACAAGAAGTAAGCGGCCGCTGAGGGTTATCTGCGGTGGGGCGTTACCGGCCTTGTCCGGTGCTACTTTCGCCGGTAAGCAGCAAGCGGCTGCGGGGACGGAGGCAGGGATGGACCCTTCAGATCCAGAGATGAGAGATCAGGACGCGGGCTTCGACGACGATCCCGAGGAGGACCCGGGGGAAAAACTGGAGGCAGCGATCGAACAGGCGGACAGAGCTTTCGCGTCCGAATCCTTTGGAACCACCGCCGAAGAGGGATCCCAAGGGGAATCGCTCGATCAAAGGCTCGCCGAGGAACGACCAAGTTGGGCGCCGATCGATGGAGCAGTGGTGATCGAAGACTCAGACCAGCCTGATGAGGAGGGCGAGATGGTCGGCGACGCGTCGGTGGAGCACGATCCCTTCGTTTCACCCGAAGAGGCCGCAGTGCACGTGCAGGACGAGGATCAGGGGCGCGATTAGCTATCTGGGTCGTGCCCGCCTCGGGCTCTCCGCCCTTTGTGTTGGCGCGAGCGCGATCGCACACCGTCGCACCAGGGAACTCATAGTGCCACGGGTACTCCCGGCGTCAATATCGCGATATCCCTGTTCGCGCTGCTTCCCAGGCCGCACGCGCTGCAGAAGTCCAGTCTGACGCGCCTGTGGCGGCCCCCGATGACTCCGGTCGCCCGGGCCGTGACCTTTCGCTCCATCGGACAGAAGCACATCCGATGGTGATGCCGGAGAAGCTCGACGTAGTTTCTTAGGGCTCGGCAGGCGCGACCCGGGTCGTGATAGTTGCCCTGGGGAGGATCACATTTCAGCCATCGCGTTGCAAAGAGGGTCCATAGTCGTGGCTGTGCCGACTGCACCTTCTTCACCCTGCACCTCAGCGACGACGGGCACCTGAGCTTCGAGGCCTCGGCGCGCGAACGCACCGCCTGCCCTAACGAATAGGTCACGGCAACATGGGTTCCTCCCCGCCTCGCGACGGGTGGGGATGAGGGGGGATTCGAGGGAGCCACTCTCGGGATGGTGTGCGAAACGCATCCAGTTGCACCAAGGGCCGCCAGCCCGATGCTTAACGCGCCGAAAAGGAGCCGTTGCGAACTCATGATGGATTGGACGGTGGTGAGGGTGGAAGGGTTCCCGATCGCCTCAGAATCGCCCGGTACCCTTTCCCGCCGATCGCGAATGGCATTCTCGCCCTATGGGCCGCAAGAAAAGGTATTAGGGCCAGGGAAATGCTTATCGTTGTCTTCGAATCCTGTGGGGTGGCAACGTGAGATGGCAGGCTCCAACTTGTTGATCGACCACGTTGTTCTTCTTGTCCCCGACGCTGCGGAGGCAGCGAGGACGTTGCGGGAGCGCGGCCTTGGTTCCGAGCGCGGTGCATACCATCCCTTCGCGGGCACGCGCAATCACAACGTGCCTCTTCAGCCACCGGCATATCTGGAGTTTCTCACCATCGAGAGTCGTTCGGCGGCCGAGTCGAGCGAAGCCGGTCGGGCAGTGCTCGCCTGCGAGGCTGCCGGCTTCGGAGTGTTCAGCTGGGCCGTTCTGGTGGAGGATCTGGAGGCGGCCTCAAGCCGCCTCGGCATCCACATCGTTGATCACACGATCCCGCATGGCGATGGAACGTTGCGTGGGTGGCGCACGATTACCGGCCCTCCTCAGCTACCGGTACTCATCGACTATCCGAACAATGGGGATCGCATTGGCAGGTGGAGAGCGATGTACGAGCGAGTGGGACACACCTGTGCGCCGAACGGTTTCTCTCAGGTGACGATTTCTGGGTCGGAGAGGTGAGATGACTGAGTGGCTAGGTCCTCATGATCTGCCGCTGCGTTTCATCGGCGGCCGCCAGGGGATCCGGGAGGCAAGGATCGAGACCGCCCAAGGCGACGTGGTCATCGTCTGATCCCGTGGTCATTGTCGCAATCTGGTTGCGAGCCGGATCAACATCTCTAGATCGTCGGGGGAGAGTTCTTTCACAAGCTGCAGCAGCCGCGTGAGCGCAACTTCTACCGATGGGTGGCCCGCGAGCTCCGCGACGTCAAGGTCTCGGGAGAAGTAGACCTCTTGACGGGGTTGCGCTCGCGAGGCCGCGCGCCGCTCTGCGACCGGCGGCTTCATGCTTAGCTGCGCTGCGGACGAGGGCGGCGCTGGGCTTTCTACAGATAATCGGACAAGCGAAGGCGACTCGTGGAAGGGCGATCTTCTCGGTGCTGTCCCCGACCGGGACTCGGCTCCCGCTTCCGCCGCCTCCATCAGTTCGTGAGCTTCGAGCCCCAGAGCGTCCGCGATCACGCGCAGACTCCGAGACGAGGGGCTCTTCTTTCCTGCCTCGATCTCCGACAGGTATGGATACGAGAGGCCCGTGGCTTTCTCGAGTTGCCTCCTGGTGAAACCTCGCTCCGTCCGCAGATAACGGATCGCCGCACCGAGCCGTCGTTGGGCCAGCAGGTCTTCTGATCTATCTGTCATACCCCCACTATAGAGTGGTTTTATGCCGTGAGCATGGAATGGGGGCCCGGAAGCGTTGACAAAGTAATGCTACTAGCCCTATAATGGTGCTCTAGGCATCATTCAGTCGACACCTAAAGAGGGAGCTCCAGTGAATCAGCAACAGCAACGCAGGCAAAAGGCATATCGGGCGGGAAGCCGCATCGCCCGGGAACGGATGGCGGTCGAGGCCCCGCTCGATGCCGAGGCCCTGGGGGCGGTCGAGGCCAGCGACGTGATCGTTGTGGAGGGCATCTACGACCACGTCGAGCTCGTGCTCGAGGCCCTCGAGATGCCTCATACGCGGATCGTCATGCCGCAATTGGCCGACGTCCACCTCCGCCCCGACCAGCTCCTTGTCATCAACTGCCCCGGGAACCTCAGCTCACCTCGGGAGCTGGGCCGGATACGGGACTTCGTGGCGGCCGGCGGGAGCCTGTTCACGACCGACTGGGCCCTGAAGAACGTGGTTCAGGCTGCCTTTCCCGGCACCATCGCCTACAACGAGCGCCCCACTGCCGACGACGTGGTGCGCGTCGAGATCCGGGCTCAGGACAATCCGTTCCTTACCGGCGTGATGGGGGAGCACGACGATCCCCAGTGGTGGCTAGAGGCCTCGAGTTATCCGATCGTGATCGAGGACGCAACGCGCGTGGAAGTCCTGCTGACGTCCTCGGAGCTAGGGGCCCGGTACGGAGAGGCCCCCGTTGCGGTGCTGTTCAAGCATGGTGAGGGCGAGGTCTTTCACATGATCAGCCACTACTACCTCCAGCGCACCGAGCTGCGGTCTCAGCGGCAGTCATCCGCGGCGGTGAATTGGGCTGCCGAGAAGGGCGTCGCCATGAGCCCCGCGCTCGCCCTGGACATGGATGGCATCTCACTTGGAGAGGTCGAGTCCGCCGGCAGTTCTGCCCGCCTGTTTGCCAACGTCGTCGCTCAGAAGAAGCGCCGGACCATAGACAAGGAGAAGCAAAGTTGAACGAGAAAGAACTGGTAAAGGATCTGTTGGGCGAGCTGCACCCGGGAAAGCCGCGCACCGAGGGACCATTGACGCTTGTTCCTTTGTTCGGAGCTCGGGCGGCGAAGGACTATTTCTTGGCCGAAGAGGCGTTTGGCTTCGGTCTGTTGAAGATAGAGGAGGTCGGCGGCGGGCAGGTGCCCAACGTGACCCTCGACAATCGCTCTGAGCTGCCCGTGCTCGTTCTCGATGGCGAGCATCTCGAGGGAGCGCGGCAGAACCGCATCACGAACGTGACCGTGATCGTTGCGCCGAACGCCAAGACGGTGTTGCCCGTGTCATGCGTGGAACAGGGTCGCTGGCATCTGCAAGATCG
>DATAPE010000087.1:0-5506 GCA_036265345.1 Actinomycetota bacterium | reverse complement strand
AGAAGGGCAGGCCGGGATTCACCTTGTCGGCCCTGTGCGCCCCCGTCACTCAGTGGCACATGATGGAGATCGTGTTTCGTGAAACGACGACGCTCGGGATGCGAGTCACGCCGGTACAACGCGCCGTCGCCGACCGGCATTGGACAGAAGTGGAGGTCGCCGGGCAGAAAGTTCGGGTCAAGGTCGGTTCGCGCCATGGCGATGTGATCTCCACCGCGCCCGAGTATGAAGATGTTCTGGCCGCGTCCAAGGCTACCGGCATCCCCCTTAAGGAGATCTACTCTCGGGCCCTTCACAAGGCGACGGAGCGAGCGGACTCGGAAGCTTAGGTACGCGGGCTTAGGCCCGGGCCCCTCCTACAAGTTTCGATCGAGGATTCAATCGCGCGCCTTAGCGCGTAGATGCTCCAGGACGCTCAGCTCGACTTCGGCTCGGTCGGTCCACCGTTCCTCGAGATTCTCCGTACCGACGTACTGGAACAACGCCTTCCTCAAGCTGTCGTCGTAAGTCCCGGCCGTGGGTCCCGCGTCGTAACCGAGGCGCGACAGGAGATTTCGCAGCTCGCCCGCCATAGCCTCGTCGACCGCAATGAATTCGCAGTCCTCGGGACGCGGAAAGTACAGCCGATGCAAGGAGAACAAACGCTCCAGCTCGGGGATGGGGTCGAGGTGATCGTCGACCCTCAGATCCACCGCCTTGTCGCTGCCTCCCCCATATCCCCCGCCCTCACGCACTATCAAGATCGCTGCCGATTGCCGTCCTCGACGATCGCCGCCGGCACGATCGCCTGCCCTCAGAGCAGCCAGCAGTCGGGCCGCGAACTCACCTGAAGCGCCCTCGAACGCCTCGGACATGGAGTTCACTACCCCAGGTCCCGCAAGGATGTTGCCCTGGCAGCAGTAGCCGTCGCCCATCCGGCCGCCCGCCCAGTCGAAGCATTCGCTCCCTGTGTAGGTAGCCGGGGTGCCGTTGGCATCGACGATGCCGAGTTGGCGGTGCTGGCGCTCGGCGTCGGCTTCGGTCAAAGTTGCCACGGTCGCGGGCGCATCCTCTCCTTGCTGCAAAAGAGCCAGGCCCCCCGGACCGTACGCAAGATTGGCGAAGGCTTGGGTTGCCACCGCGCCAACGCCCGCGCGGGCCCAGGGAACGACGTTGCCAACCGCCAGGAATTTCGAAGCGACAGCCACACCCCATTCGGGAGTCGAGCCACTCGCGTCGCGCGCCACGATGGAGAACGTCATCGGCGTACCGATTTTGTGGTCGTGCAGCTACCGTAGAGGTAGCTGAGGTCGCAAAGAAACCGGTTAGGCGTGTGCGGCTTCTTGGAGATCGTCGCCTTCTCCGGCGGGGTACCAGCAGGCCGCGTAGTGATCGGTGCCCAGCTGGCCGAAGGGAGGCATGTCGTTCTTGCAGTTCTCGGGCACCTCGGTATCGCTGCCCGACACGATGCGCGCTTTCGGGCACCGCGGATGGAAGGGACATCCGGACGGAGGATCGATGGGGGAGGGAACGTCACCCGTCAACGTGATCCGTTGCGTCAAGGCCGCACCCGCGGCCTCGTACCCCTTGGGAACGGCGGAGAGCAACGACGCGGTGTAAGGGTGCTTCGGATTGTCGTACAGATCGACCGCGTCGGCCAGCTCGACGATCCGGCCGAGATACATCACGGCGATGCGATCGGAGATGTGCCGCACCACGCCAAGGTCGTGCGAAATGAATAGATATGTGAGGCTGAACTCGCTCTGGAGGTCTTCCAGAAGGTTCAGGATCTGAGCTTGGATCGATACGTCGAGGGCCGAGACCGGCTCGTCACAGATGATCAGCTTCGGCCGCAGAGCCAAAGCGCGTGCAACGCCGATACGCTGGCGCTGGCCCCCCGAGAACTCGTGCGGGTACCTGTTGTAGTGCTCGGGGTTGAGGCCCACGCGATCCATCAAGTCCTGCACGCGCCTCTTGGTGTCACCCTCGGTCTTGTGGATCTTGAACGGCGTGCCGATGATCGTGCCGACCGTCTTGCGAGGATTCAGGGACGCGTACGGGTCCTGGAAGATCATCTGCATCTCGCGCCGCAGCGGACGGATCTGCCGGTTGTTCATCTTCGAGATGTCCTCGCCCTCGAACCAGATCTTGCCCGAGGTCAGGGGGATCAGCTTGGTTATCAGACGCGCAGTGGTTGACTTCCCGCAGCCTGACTCGCCGACCAGCCCCAGCGTTTCTCCCGGGTAGATCTCGAAGTCCACGCTCTCCACCGCGTGTACGGCAGCGACTTCCTTCTGGAAGATGATCCCCTTGGTGATGGGGAAATACTTCGTAAGCGCTTCGGCGCGGAGCAGCGGCTCGACCGAATGCCGGCCCGCCTCTTGCTGAGCTGCGGTGAAGGTCTCGGTCATGAAGCCGCCGGCACCGTGACTCGCCGCTCCTGCCGCTGACTCCAAAGTCGCTTCTTATCTTCGGCCGACAGGTGGCAGGCCTCCGGATGGCCGCCGCCGCGGTCCATCAGTTCCGGGACCTCTTTGTCACACGGGTCGAACCGGTGCGGACAGCGGGGATGGAACGGGCAGCCGGGAGGCACGTTGATCAGAGACGGCGGGGAGCCTTCGATCGGGACCAGCCGGGTTCCCTTCTGAGTAACGTTGGGGATCGACTCGAGCAAACCCCATGTGTAGGGGTGAAGGGGATTGGTGAACAGGACGTCGCGTCCACCGATCTCCATCCCCTTTCCGGCGTACATCACCATCACGGTTTGAGCGACGTCCGCGATCACGCCGAGATCATGGGTGATCAGGATGACCCCGATGTTGAAGTCGTTCTTCACCTTTTCGATCAGCTCCAGGATCTGAGCCTGGACCGTGACATCGAGCGCCGTCGTCGGCTCGTCCGCGATGAGCAGCGCGGGATTGTGGACGAGGGCCATTGCGATCATCGCGCGCTGACGCATTCCCCCGGAATATTGGTGCGGGTAGTCACGGAAACGCTCACGGGGGCGGGGGATCCCGACCGCGGCCAGGAGCTCAACCGTTCGGTCAGTCGCCTGCCTCTTAGGCACGTCGTCATGGCAGAGGATCGCTTCCACTATCTGGTCGCCCACCCGGTAGAAGGGATGGAGACAGGCGAAAGGGTCCTGGAAGATCATGGCCAGGTCTTTTCCCCGGACCTTGCGCAACTCTTCCTTGTCGAGCTTTAAGAGATCGCGGCCCAGGAAATTGATCTCGCCGGTGACGTGGGCGCTCTTCAGGTTGATAAGGCCCAGCGCGGTCAGGTTGGTAACGCTCTTTCCCGAACCAGATTCGCCGACGATGCCGAAGGTTTCACCCCGATGCACGGTGAAGCTCAGCCCGTCCACTGCCTTTACCACGCCGTCCGGGGTCGGAAAATGGACGTGCAGGTCCTTGACCTCGAGAAGGACTTCGCCTTGAGCCATTGGACGTGGAGCTTATGTGATTTTCAGCAACTATGTAAGCCTAGGAGTAGGCGACCCGTGGATCCAGGAAGGCGTAAACCACGTCCACGACCAGGTTAGCCATGATGATGAAGAATGCGGCCATCACCGTGGTCCCCAGGATCACCGGGAGGTTCTGGGCCTGGATCGCAGTCACCGCGAAGGCCCCTATCCCGGGGATGTTGAAGATGTGCTCGGTGATGATGGCTCCACCCAGCAGGATCCCAAGGTCCAACCCGTACATCGTCACAACCGGGGTTAACGCGCTCCGAAGCTCGTGCCGGATGACGGAACGTTCCTTTAACCCCTTCGAGCGAGCCGTCCTGATGTAGTCCTCACTGGCCACGTCAAGCATGTTGCCTCGCACCATCCTGGTGTAGATGGCCGCGGACACGATGGCGAGGACCAGCCATGGCAGCCACATGATCTTGAGCCACCCGATCGGATTCTGGAACAGGCCGACATAGTCCCCCGTGTTGTAGATCCGTAATCGGGCGTCGAAGAAGAACACCGCCATCAATCCGAGCCAGAACGTTGGCATCGACACGCCGGCCAAGGCGAAGAGCATCGAGGCACGATCGAGCAAACTTCGTCGTTTCAGGGCAGAAACCACCCCGATGGCGCAGCCCAAGAACAGCCAGATGATCGACGCCCCGATCGCCAGTCCGATGGTCGGAGGAAGCCGCCGAAGGATCGCGTGGGTGACCGCCTCGTGCGTCTGATACGAGTAGCCGAAGTTGCCCTTGAGTGCATTCCCGACATATTTCCCGAACTGGAGGTACAGGGGTTCATCTAGACCCAGGCGGTGCACCACCGCGGCGACCGTCCCCGGCAAGGGATGCTTTCCCGCGATGATGTAGGCGAGCGGCGGGTACTTGCTGCCGCGGGAGGCATGCCCGGCGCCGCCGGGCAGCACGAAGAAGATCACGAAAACCACGGCGATCACGAGAAACAGCATCACGAAAGCCCACAACAAGCGTCGGATGATGTATTGACCCATGCTCGTAATCCCCCTGGTCTGCCCGGACCCCGGTGGCCCGAGAAAGTAAGTGTCTCTTCCTTCGGCTCGATGGGCCCGGGGGCGCTTTCGCCCCCGGGCACATCAGAGCCCTGCCTACGAGACCCGGCCCGTCAACGCACCTGATCTCGCTTGTTTCTTGTTGCCTAACTCTTACCTAGCCACCACTCCCATTGACGCCGGCGTTAACGAAGTCGACGTTCTCGTAGTACTGGTCGTAGTAGGCGTTCTGCATGCGTGGGCTCACCACAACCCGGGCGAACGACCAGCGGGTCGGAACCCACACTGCGTCTTCCGTCGCCCGCTTGTTGGCCGCTGCCCAAGCAGCATCTGCACCTGAAGACGGTGCTTGTTGAGCCGTCGTGATCAGGTTGTTCAGCGTCTTGTCGTTCAGCTCCGAGTAGTTGCTGTTGCCGTGCGGAAGGATGTTCGGTCCGTACAGCAGCGGCGTCAGGAAGGTGTCCGGGGACGGGAAGTCCTCGCACCAGCCTGCGAAGCCCAACGCTGTGTTCGTCGAAGGCTCTTCGTAGTACTGGGTGTAGTAGTCGGGGTAGACGAGCTCCTTGATGCTCAGGTTGTCGATCCCGATCTTCTTGAGGTCCGAACGAACCGACTCGACCTGCTTGGGGCCCGGGTCGGTCGAAGAACCCACGAACAGCAGCTTGCCGTGGAAGCCGTTGGCGTACCCGGCTTGCTTCATGAGCGACTTGGCCTTGGTCACGTCTCCACGGTTTCCGGGAGATCCGAAGGGGTTGTACTGAGATGCATCCAGATGCCCCAACATGCCCGGCGGGAGGATGCTCGTTGCGACCTGCCCGACGAGCGGGCCACCGGCGATGCGGCGCAGGTTGTCTCTGTCGATCACGAGGTTGACCGCCTGCCGCACCTTGATGTTGTCGAACGGTTTGACCGTCGAGTTAAGGAAGATGTATCCCGTGCACGGCTCCGGGCCATTGAAGAACCGCTTGCCGAGCTGGGACATCGACTGCAGCTGCGGGCCGACCGGAACGCAGTCGACCGCGAGGTCGTAGTCGCCGTTGGCGACCTTG
>DATAPE010000086.1:0-4007 GCA_036265345.1 Actinomycetota bacterium | reverse complement strand
CCAGCGTTCCCAATGCGCGATCCGGGACAGAGGTTTGCGGCGGTTGTTCAGCGAGCTCGAGCGTCTGTCGGGGGCCGGATGACCGAGTGTGACCACACCCAGCGGCGCGACTTCGGGAGGGATCCCCAAGAGTGTGTTGAGCCCGCTCATCCGGTGAAAACCGAAGAAGCCGGCCGCCAGTCCTTCGTCCACGGCCGCCAGAAGCACCAGCATCAGAGCCGCGCCCCCATCGATCCACCAGTAAGGCACCGGCCACTCGATCTCGTTGCCGGCCTCGTCGAGCTTGTCCGGCTCCTGGTAGCGGCGGTGATAGTCGTCCTCGTTGATGCAAACGACGATGTGAGCGGGCGCCGACGAGATCCACGGATCGAAACCCTCCGCCACGTACTCCGCCTCGTTCGACAGTTCGGCGATCGCCCGGCGCGTTGCCTGCTCGGTCACCACGACTAGGTACTGGCCCTGGGTATAGCCGGCGCTGGGGGCCCGCTTGGCCGCACGAATGATCCGCTCGATCGCTTCTCTATCCACCGGCTCGTCCGTGTAGTTGCGAACCATCCGCCGGCGCGAGAGAACTTCCTTGAACTCCATGAATGACTCCCCCTCAGTGCTTGTGCTTGATCTTGACCTTCGGCAGCTTCCCGAGGTGGAGATTGCCTCCCAACAACACCACCGGCCACAACACCACTGCGAGACCGGCGGAGAGCACAGCGGACGCGTCGTTCACATGGGCGAAGTAACCATGGCTGTTGGCAACGATGACTCCGACGACGAGATAGACGACGGTTAAGAGCGACCGGATCACGGCAACCTCCACAAAACAAGCGAGTATCAACTGGTGACGTTACCCAAGAAACCCGTGTGACTCTGGCCCCGGGGCTGGCAGTAGCCCTGTGGACTTGTCGCAGGGGTGATGCAGAATCCCGGAATGCTGTCCTGGAAGGAGCTCTGTTCCGCTGAGCCAGAGCTGGGCGAGGCTTGCCGGGCCCTGCTCTATCAATACGGGCTGGGGCTGGCTTTCCTGGGCACGGTCCGCCTCGATGGCGGGCCGCGACTCCATCCGGTGTGTCCGGTGATCAGCGACAGGGGCCTGTTCGCGTTCCTGGTCCCGTCGCCCAAACGCGACGACCTTCATCGCGATGCGCGCTACGCGCTCCATTCGTTCCCTGCGGAGGAGAACGAGGACGCGGTCTACCTGATGGGTACCGCCACCAGCGTCTCGGATCCAGAGCTGCGAGCGGAGCTGGCCGCGCAGTTCTTCCGCGAGCGTGATCTCGCAGAGCCTATGCCCGGGTTCGAGCAGCAGGAGCTCTTCGAGTTCGGGATCGGCCGCTGCCTGCGAACGATCTCCACGGGCCACGGAGATCCCCACCCCACCCACATCGTGTGGCGAGCTCCCTCACCTAGAGATGGCTAACCGTAATCACGGAGAAGTACCGGTTCGGTGCCGAGCCTGAGCCAAGGACGGATTCGAACTATTCAGTCGCCGAGCCTGAGAGGGGTCTGAACCAGGCCTACTCATGCGGTCGGCTTCCTTAGCTGGCCCCTGCACCCCGGCTACCTCTAGGCTCGACCCGTGAACTTTTCGTTCTTCCGCGCCCTGTCACAGCGCGATTTCGCGCTTCTATGGGCGGGCCAGACGATCTCGTTGTTCGGCGACGGCATCTTCACGATCGCCCTGGCCTGGCAGGCACTGGAGCTGTCGGGGAGCGCGACCACGCTGGGCTTGGTGCTCCTGGTTAGAGGCGCGGCGCGGATCCTGATCCTGCTGGTGGGTGGCGCGGTGGCCGACAGGGTCGAGCGCCGAGCTCTGATGCTGATCGGGGACTCCGTGCAAGCGCTGGCGGTCGCCGCGGTTGCCTACCTGCTCAGCACGGGCCAGTTGCACGTGTGGCATCTCGTTGTGCTGGGGGCCATCACAGGAGCCGGCAGCGGCATCCTCCTCGCAGCCGCGACCGCCGTGGTCCCTCAACTCGTGACCGAGGAGTTTCTCGCCTCGGCCAATTCGTTGACCAGCACCAGCAGGCTGCTCGCGTTCGCTCTCATCGGCCCGGCGGTCGGCGGCATCCTGGTTGCAGCTCTCGGAACTACGGTGGCGTTCTCGGTCGACGCCGCCAGCTTCCTGGCGAGCATTGGGGCCCTCATCCTGATCCGGCCCCGTGCTCTGAGCGCGGCTTCTAAGGGGGCGATCCTTTCCGATGTCAAGGAGGGGTTCTCTTACGTTCGCTCGCGCCCGTGGCTGTGGGTCACGATGCTGGCCGTGGGCACCGTCGGCAGTTTCGTTGCCTATGGGCCGCTCAGCGTTCTCGTTCCTCTGCTCGTGCGCTCTCTCCACGGAGGGGCGGATTCGCTGGGACTCGTCTATGCCGGATTTGGTGTCGGTGGGGTAGCCGCCGCGGTGGTGTCGGGAAGCGTCCACCTCCCCCGAAACACTTCCGCGCTTGCGTTCCTCGGGTGGGTCGTTTCCGGCCTGGGGGTCGCGGCCCTCGGATTGGCCGGCAATACGCTCACCATCGCGGTTCTCCTGGCGGTCGTCGGATTCTTCAACGAGGCCGCTCAGGTGATCTGGGTAACGCTGCTTCAGATACACATCCCCGAGCGGCTGCTCGGCCGCATCAGCTCTATCGATTGGTTTGTCTCTCTGAGTCTCCAGCCGCTGGGGTTGGGTCTCGCCGGTCCTGCGGCGGCGGCGTTGGGCGTGGGCGGTGCCCTCGTGGTGGGAGGAACGATGGCCGCGTCCGCAGCGGGATTGGGGTTCCTCCGGCCGGGAGTTCGGGACCTGAATCCGGTCTAGACGGTGCGAGCGGAGGAAGCGGGCAGACCCCGAGACGAGAATATGAGTGAAGCGAACTCGGAGAGGCTCGACCGATGGGCGGAGTGGGTTCTGTCACGGGGCCATGGCGGAGACGAGCGGGGCGCCCGCAGGAAGCTCGAGCTTCTCCAGCCGGTCAAAAGCAAGGTGCTCGAGAATGCCGCGGTCCAGCCCGGAGATGTCGTTCTAGATGTTGGCACCGGAGACGGACTGATCGGCTTTGGAGCGCTCGACCTCCTCGGAGACAGCGGCCGGGTCATCTTCAGCGATATCTCAACCGAGCTCGTGTCTGTTTGCCGGGAAACCGCAAGCGCCCTCGGTGTCGCCGAGCGGTGTGACTTCGCGGTCGCCTCCGCCGACGATCTCAGCAGGTTCCCGGATGGATCGGTGGACGTGGTTACGACCCGGTCGGTGGTGATCTATCTGCCGTTGCAACGCAAACGCACGGTCTTTCGCGAGTTCTACCGAGTCCTGAGGAACGGAGGCCGGCTGTCCATGTTCGAACCGATCAACAGCCGGTTCAAGACGCTGGGAGAAGCGGAGGTCTGGGGTTATGACGTAAGTGCGGTGAGCGATCTCGCCCAGAGAGTGGTCGCCGCTTACGGCCAGCAGGACTCTGCCCTCGTCGACTTCGACGACCGGGATCTTGGCGGCTTCGCCGAGGACGCCGGATTCGGAGACATCGGGCTGGATCTTCAGGTTCGCATCGAGCGAGAGCCGTGGTTCGAGGATTGGGAGAGCTTCCTGAAGACCGCGGGGAACCCACTGATCCCGACGCAGGAGGAAGCGATCCGGGAGGCTCTAAGCGAGCAGGAAGCCGAGAGGTTCCGCGACCATCTCCGTCCCCTGGTCGAGCAAAAGAAAGGGACGCGTCGCAGCGCGGTCGTCTATCTCTGGTGCACCAAGTAGCGCATCGCTGAGTCTGATTGCGTGGTCGAGGAGCTACGCAACGGCGTGGCCACGCTCGCAAGAATCTGGTCAGCCGTGAGCGTGGAATGAGTCCCGGATGGTTTGGATCGTCTGAGCCGGGGTTGAGTTAGGCGCGATCACCAACCAGTTGGCTCCATAGAGGACGCGTGCCGAGGTCTGCGACTTGAACTGGTTCTGATAGGTCTGCGCGGCGTTGTCAACGATGAGAACCGTCAATCTGTCACCGTTGGGAAGCTGGCAGACGCCGGGCTCGGCGCGCGCGATCATC
>DATAPE010000085.1:0-19045 GCA_036265345.1 Actinomycetota bacterium | reverse complement strand
GCTACGAAGGCCGCGCGTAAGAGGCGCCGGTGATCCTCGAGAAGCTCGCCGTAATGATCCCCGAGCGCTTGAAGGAGTCTCGTGGAGCCTGCGATATCCGAGAACAGAACCGTGACGATCCCTGTGGGCAACTCGGACATTACCGGGCGAGCGTAACCTCTGCGGGTCGCGCAACTCCGTCTGACGCAATATCCTGACTGAGTTCGGGGCGGCAATCTGTTAGGGGGCAGCCATGAGGATCGCATCCAAAGTCACATCGATTTCGTGGATACCGCTGGAAGCGATCAGAGGCATGCCGAAGCTTCCCTTCCAGCGGGGAATGGCGCACTACGATCTGCCGCCGCCTGACGTTCTCGACGACCTCGAGGCGCTAAGAGTGGCGGACGCATTCCGTTTTGCCAACGAGCTGAGTGCATGGATCGAGGTCGAAGACGGTCGCATAACCGACTTCGGCCAGATGGGTAGTGGCCATATCGGCTCGACGCGCATCCGGCTGGGTCCGAAAGCGAAAGTGTTCCCGGGAGTGTCCTTTCCCGAGCTCAGGCCCGATCCGGAAGTCGCCGATACGTCGGTTCGGTTCGTGCAGACTGCCGGGGGACGCACCGGCCTGGCAGCTCCGAGAACGGTGAACCGTCCGCCGTTCATCCAGGTAGCTGCGCCTACCGCGTGGACGACGCTCGCGCTGACGATCTCGACCGATGGTTCGTCATCCTTTGAAGTGCTCGGCGCAAGCTCCTTCCCGCGCCACTGGATCTTCGACAAGGATGGAAAGCTCAGCGCCAAGGTCGGCCTCATCGATTTCAAGAACTGGTATCGCGAGGCGTTCGGACAGGGGACGCCGTGGGGGGGCCAGGACTCGGAGGCACTCGTAACTCAGATCGAGTCGGCCCTCGAGCGGGAGCTGTCAAAAGTGATCATCGATTCCAAGCCGCAGTTCCGCCGCGTCGCAGCGGACAAAACTCTCGTCGAACAAGGCGACCAGGGTGATGACGTCTTCCTCTTGTTCGATGGCGTGATGCGGGTCGAGAAGGACGGAGATCCGATCACAGAGCTTGGTCCGGGCGCGTTATTGGGCGAGCTCGCAGGTTTGTCGGACGGACGCAGGACTGCCACCCTCCGAGCGGTCACACCCTGCAGGGTTGCAGTGGTGCCGAAGGAGCGGTTGAACAGAGAAGCGCTGGAATCAGTAGCGGCTACGCGCCGGGTTCCCTAGCGACCTCAGGCGGGCGCTGGTTCCTTGGGGCGAGCACCCACGACGAGATCATCGAGCATCGTCCGCGTGACGTCGGCAATCTCGAGCACCGCGCGATCGAAGACCTCTCGATTCGCCTGGGAAGGCTGACGGAATCCACTCACTTTCCTTACGAACTGAAGAGCCGCCGCTTCCACCTCTTCATCCGAAACGCTTTCTTGCGTGCGAAGAGTCTTGATGCTCCTGCACATCGGCCTCACCTCCCGTGATCCCCGCACCGGTTCTTTTTGTCTCTGAACCGGCACCCTATCCCCGTGGACGGCACCGCTGGCGACGCCGGTCGCTACGAGAGGGGGCCTGCCGCTATCCGGGAACGCAGAGGTGCAACGTCTCCCGGATGCTCGTACATCTGCTGCCACACGGCTTCCAGCCACCACGTCGTCCCGGCATCGGCGTATTCGGCAGCAAGAGCGGCGGCCTCGCTTCGCTCTTTCCCGGAAGTGTCGATCTCTACGACCAGATCGTAGTCGGGGCCAACTCGGCCCTGGATGTCGCTACGGATCGCGCGCACATCTTCGGACGTGGGGTCGTGCCGGGATCCATCGCTGCGTTGAACCGACGGGATGATCCCGTCCCATTTCAGGGCCCGCGCCATAGACTTCCGCCGCGGCCACAAGGCGACCACCCAGACCGGGATCCGCGGCCTCTGCACACTGGGCGGCAGGATATTCAGATCGTGGACGCGGAAATGTTCCCCCTCGAACGTGACCGGGTCGCCGGTCCAGACACCCGCCAGGATCCGAAGCGACTCATCAAGACGTTGGGCCCTGACCACACGATCCGTCTCTTCATTCACTTTCGAGAAGGCGCCGTCGTCGAGTGCTCCAAGACCAACCGGAAGCACGAAGCGCCCCCCCGAGAGCTGGTCCAGGGTCACCGTCTCCTGAGCCACGACCCAGGGACGTCTACGCGTCAGCGGAGTGATCATCGTTCCGATCGTGACCCTGGAGGTGGCAGCAGCTATCAAGCCGAGGGCGATCCACGGATCACAGGCAGGCCGGAGCCGAGGGTCTTCCATCGCGACGGTCAACGAGTCCCATACGAACACGCCGTCCCAACCCGCCTCCTCGGCGTCGCGACCGAGCTCGGACAGGAGCCGGGGATCTGCAAACAGACCGGTATTCGGGAGCACCACCGCGTTTTTCGTGTCAGACCTCCATCACTGCGGGATCAAGTCACCGCTATGTAACCGCATATCGGGTCCCGCGAGTGCAGCCGTGGCGGCGGCCAACGCCAGCCCGGCTACCGCGAGCGGCGACTCGACCGGGTCCCAATGCGATGGGCGCAACCGGGTACGGACCTGTCGCTCCAGGAGATAGCCCGGGACGTTGGATGCTCCGAGCCACCCCAGGGTCGCCGCAGCTCCGGAACTGACTCGCCGGGCCAGCACGGAGAGCGCCCACCCCTGTGCGACCATCATCACGACGGGCTCGGACAGTGCGGTACCCATCACGAAGCTGTCACGGACCACCCGGTTCGGATCTCCGTGCACGAGGGGAAGATGGAACGGCGAGCGGCGGGCGATCGCCACCTTCATGCTCACCACCGCCACCACCAGATGGCTCGCCGAGACCGCCATGAGTCTTCTTCGATGAGGCACCCTTACCTCCACATCCGGGCAAGGACGAGACCCGCGCCGAGCGCGACCATCGCCCACGACATCGCTTTCAGCGCCCTGTCGAAGGGGAGTACGAGCCCGGCCCGGTCAAGCTCGCGCACCTCGCCGTTCGCGAGCTCGAGCTCGAGACGCGCCCGCCGCACTTGGCGCCGGAGAAAACGCGTTTGCGTGCTCAACACCCGCTGGGTGAGAGACAAACCAAATGCGAACGCGGCCACGAGGATCACGGCCGCATCGAGGCGATCCGCCTCGGCGAAATATCCCGCCACAACGGGGAAGGCGCCCCATGCGATTGCGAAACCAACGTCGGTATGGAAGCGTGCGCCGAACCATTCGAGGTTGTATGCGAGCACGGCAAAGACTCCGGCAACGATGAACGGGACCAGTTCCCAACCCACTTCGGTGATCCCCCTGATACCTAGTGCAACGGCTCCCACAAGTCCCACCACCGCTGCTGCGATCAGTACCCGGTCGGGGATCCGCGTGCGCAAGGGGCGGCCGTTCAGCTCGTCCAGCGCGTGAGCGCTGATCCCCAGGCCGAGGAAGAACGCACCCACGACCTCGCCGAGCCTCCACAGCGTGAACGTCGGGGACAGTGCACCGCCGATCGCGACATACGAGAGGTTCCACAACGTGTAGGGCGGATGCAGAAGGGTCCACCAGTCCCGCCAGCCGCCGGGTTGTGCCGCATAGAACGCCGGCGGTGGATCGGAGCTAGCTCGCAAGCTTGGTGCCCCACATGACGATGCCTCCTCCGAAACTCATCTGTTCATACCCGAATCCGCCGATCCCCGCGGCCTGCCATTCGTGAACCTGCATCTCCAACGGAAAGCGCCGGTAGTGCTCGGAGATGCTGGGGCCGAGGAAGCGTCCTACGTCGAACCAGCCCTTGCCCACAAAGAGACCCCCGACCGGAAGCAGCGCCCGGGTGTAGAGCCACCACAGCGACCGCCACGGGAGGCTCGGGGGAACGAAAAACTCGAGGGTCGCGATCCGGCCCCCGGGCTTCACCACGCGCACCAGCTCTCGCAGTGTTTCGAAAGGGTCCTCCACGTAGCGGAACAGATACGTGAAGGTCAGCGCGTCGAACATGGCGTCGGCGAAAGGGAGCTTTTCCGCGGTTCCGATGACGACCTCGATGCGATCCTCTATCCCCGCACGGCGGACGTTGTCGCGGCCCCGCTTCAACATCGCCTCCGATACGTCCACTCCGATCATCCGTGCGCTCGTGCGGCCGGCAAGCTGAAGCGCAACCCCCGCGGTTCCCGTGGCAACGTCACAAACGAGGCGCGGATCCGCTTCCACGATGCTGTCGATCATCCGCCGACGCCACCGGCCGTTCTGACCAAACGACAGCAGCTCCGCGGCGAGGTCGTAACGGGCCGGCAGGGGCCGGAAGAGCTCGGTCGCAAAACCGGTCGACCGGCCGGAGTCGTGTGGCGTTTCCAAGCTTGCTCCCCTATTGACTGACAAGCCTTCGTGGCTTTCTATATCTTTGAGTTGGTCGCTCTGGTTGGCACTGGTCGGGGACCTTATGCCGTCGGGCCCCGTCCGCCTCGTCGAAAGGGGGAGGTATGGCCCAACAGGTCTCCGGTGAGGGTCGTCCGGGGGTGGGACTGGCCACCGACGCGATCGGATTGCGCGAGGTCTTGTTCCAGTCCATCACCCACATGGCTCCAGCGGCCGCGGTGGCGTTCTCGATCCCGTTCGGAGCTCCTTTCGGAGGAGGGTCGCTGCCCCTTGCCGTCATCCTGGCGTTGATCGGATGTCTGTTCGCAGCGAACTCGATCGGACAGCTGGCCAAACACCTGCCCTCGGCAGGCTCTTTCTACACGTACACCTCGCGGGGTTTGCACCCACTCGTGGGATTCCTGGTGGCATGGGCCTACGCGTTCGTCGAGGCCCTGGTCGCTCCGCTCCTCTACCTCATCCTGGGCGTGACGGTCGCTGGGACCCTCAACGTCGAGTTCGGATGGTCGACCGATCTGTGGTGGATCTGGGCGTTGCTCGGCGCGGTGATCGTCGGCTACCTCGGGTATCGCGGCATCGTGTTGTCGGCCGAGGCAGGAACCATCCTCGGCATCTTTGAGATAGCCGTCTTCACCTTGCTGTCTCTGTGGCTCATCGCAAAAGCGGGCGGCAACAACACGCTGTCGGTATTCGGGACCTCCCACACCGCGAGCGGCTACAAGGGACTTTCCGGAGTCGTAGCGGGAGCGGTGTATTGCATCCTCGCGTTCATAGGGTTCGAGGCGGCCGCCCCCCTCGCCGAGGAAGCTCGCGATCCTCGGCGAACCATCAAGCAAGCGGTGCTCTACTCGGCGGCCGGGATAGGCATCTTCTACGTCCTGACCACGTACGCGGCCTCGGTGTTCTTCGGCCCCGACAAGATGGTCAACTTCTCGACTGCCGGGAACTCGGACCCGTGGGCTTTGATGGCCCGGCAAGCGTGGGGCTGGGGATGGCTGATCGTCGTCCTTGCCATCGTTAACTCCGCGATCGCCAACTCGAACGCCGGCGCCAACGCGACCACGCGGACGTGGTACGCCATGGGACGGATCCGCCTGCTGCCGTCCATGCTGGCTCGCATCCATCCTCAGTACAAGTCGCCGCACATCGCCGTCGGGCTGCAGTTCCTCTTGGGCGTGGTGCTGCCTCTGTGGCTGGGGTTCCAGTACGACCCTCTTACCGCATTCGGTTTCATCGCGACCGTCAACGTCGTGCTCGTGATCTTGATCTACATCGCGGTCAATATCGCGTGCGTCACCTATTACCTTCGCGAGCACCGTGAGGAATTCAACGGACTGCTGCATGGAGTGCTGCCAGTCCTCGGCGTGCTCGTCTTCATCCCTGCCTGGTTAACCGCGGCGGGCATACCCGCGTTCAAATTCGTCGGTGAGCTTCCGACACCTCTCTCTTACGCTGGTCCCATCGACCTCATCTGGATGGTGATCGGGGTCGTCTACATGATCTACCTCTCCTCCAAAGCACCCGAGCGCATCCGGGACACGGGCAAGATCTTTCTCGAGGACGAAGCTCTCGAGAGCAGTGCGGACGCTGCCGCCCTTACTGAAGAAAGGTGAGATCGATAGACGCCGTGGATGTCTTCAACTACACCCCCGAGCCGGCCGAGTTCGCGTGGACGTTTGGCGGTGTTGCTCCAGTGTCGAGCATCAAGCCCGGGACGGTGATGGAGCTATGGACCGAGGATGCCTTTGGTGGGAATGTGCGTGGCCCCGACGACCTTGTCAGCAAGGTCATCGACTTCCCCTTCGTGAATCCTCAGACCGGACCCTTCTACGTCGAGGGGGCCGAACCTGGGGACACGCTTGCCCTCCATTTCGTGTCGATCGAGCCCGCTCGCGAGTGGGCAGCGTCAACAACGGTGTCTCTGTTCGGAGCTCTCACTTCCACGCACACGACGGCAACCTTGCAAGACCCGTTGCCCGAGCGCGTCTGGATCTATGAGCTCGATGCCGTAGGCCGAACCGTTCGGTTCAACGCCCTCGATAACGATCTTTCGTTCGAGCTTCCCCTGGATCCCATGCATGGCACCGTAGGGGTTGCGCCCGCCGCGTTCGAAGCCCGGTCATCGCTGGTGCCGGACATGCACGGTGGCAACATGGACACGCCCGAGATGCGAGCGAACACGACCTGCTTCCTGGGCGTCAACGTCGAAGGCGCTCTGTTCTCGATCGGCGACGGCCACGCCCGCCAGGGTGAAGGTGAAACTTGTGGAGTCGCGGTGGAGGCCGCGATGAACACAGTGCTCGTGGTCGATCTCCTGAAGGGCGTCCCGTGCCCCTGGCCTCGCCTCGAGAACGACGCCTACATCATGACGACGGGCTCTACCAGGCCCCTGGAGGACGCCTTCCGGATCGCCCACACCGAGATGGTCACCTGGCTCGGCGACGAGCTGGGCATCGACAAGCTGGATGCCCTGCAGCTCGTGACGCAAGCTGCCGAGAGTCCTGTAGCCAACGTGTGCGACCCCAACTACACCTTCATCTGCAAGATCGCCAAGAAGTATCTGGGCAGAGCGAGCTTCATGAACCAGAGCCACGAGAAACTCAAACAGATCGGCGCCACGTACCGCTCGCAACGGACGTAGCTGATCGGGGCCTGCGGAGCCCTCTGCGGCAGCCCCGATAGGGTCAGAGCGTGACCACGCCGTCCAAAGTCGTACTCATCACCGGATGCTCATCGGGTATCGGAAGGGCAACCGCAGAGCTCCTCGCAGGACAAGGCTGGAAGGTGTTCGCAAGCGCACGCGACATCGCGGCGATCGAAAATCTGGGCTCGAAAGGATGCCAGCTTCTTTCGCTTGATGTCACCGATCACGACTCCATGGCCGCGGCGGTGGACGCAGTTGAAGGGGCTGAGGGGGCCGTCGGTGTGCTCGTGAACAATGCTGGTTTCGGTCTGCACGGTGCGGTCGAAACGACACCCATGGAAGACGTTCGCAGACAGTTCGAGACCAACTTCTTTGGACTCGTGACGCTTACCCAACTGGTACTGCCGGCCATGCGCAAGCACGGCGGAGGCAAGATCGTGAACATGAGCTCGATGGGCGGCAAGCTCACCCTTCCCGGCGGCGCGTTCTATCACGCCAGCAAACACGCGGTCGAGGCGTTCAGTGACGCTCTCCGATTCGAAGTACGCCCACTGGGCGTCGATGTCATCGTGATCGAACCGGGGATCATCAGCACGGAGTTCGGTGAGGTTGCGATCGGCAGTGTCGCGGGAACAGAGGTCGATGACAGCCCTTACGGTCTGTACGGCCCTTACGGGCTGTTCAATCAGAAAGTGATGTTGAAGATCAATGGTGCCTATCGCGCCAGGATGCTGGGGGGCCCGGCCAGCCCTCGATCCGTGGCGAAGGTGGTTCACAAGGCCGTCTCTTCGAGTCACCCCAAGACCCGCTACCCGGTGACCGCGGGCGCCCGCGCGCTGTTGCTGGCCCGGCGTGTCCTGCCCGACCGGGCGTTCGATGCACTGCTGGCGCGCCAGTACTCTCTCTGACCGCTCGAGCCCCTTGCCTTGCGAGGCAAGCCGCAACCTGAGGGATCTGAGCCTGTCTTGCTTACTGCGATGAAGTCGCGTCTACACGAGGTCACGAGGCGCTATGGATGATCAGCCCGCGTCGCCTGCACCGCAGACGACCAGAAACGCGGCATCCGCACGTCGGAACGCGGTAGCGTCTCGGCTGCACGCAGACCTCTAGACGGAAGGGAGCGGATCATGGCCGTCCAAGCTGCTGGCGACGACCTCTGCCCGAACTGCCTCCACCTGGTGCGCGCAGTAGAGAGCCGGGACCTCATCGGTCAGGCGAAGGGGATCCTCATGGAAAGGGAAGGGTGCTCGGCAGACGCCGCGTTCCGCAAACTCGTGGAAGCCTCTCAAAACCGGAACGTCAAAGTGGTGGACGTGGCCGCCGAGATCTCCGCATCGGTGCGACCCCACGACGAGTTAGCAGGACCGCACCACATGCGTGCGAATCGTCTTCCCTCCGCGAAAGCCACGGGGACCTCCTCCGATGAGAACCGGACCGAACATCAACGGCTCCACCCCGCCGATCACGACGCCGGCTGACCGGCTCGCCGCACCCGCGGCGAGGACGCGAACGCCACTCTGGTTCACCGACGCACCCGTCTCGATAGGCATCTCGAGCTGCCTGCTTGGGGAGGAAGTGCGCTTCGATGGCGGGCACAAACGCAACGATTTCCTAACCAGCACCCTCGGAAACTTCGTCCGGTGGGTGCCCGTGTGCCCCGAAGTCGAGGTTGGTCTACCCACTCCGCGGGACAGTCTGCGACTCGAACGAGCGGGACCGCAACTGCGCATGGTTGCGCCTCGATCGGGCGCCGACATCACCGAGGACATGCAGCAGTTCTCTCGGGCACGCGTTGCGCAACTGGAGCAAGCGGACCTCTGCGGGTACGTCTTCAAGAGAGGCTCGCCCAGCTGCGGGCTCTACCGCGTGCGGATCTACGAGGAGTCCGGCATGCCACAACCCACCGGCCGCGGTCTGTACGCGCAAACAGTCACCACGGCGTGGCCCTTCCTACCGGTTGAGGAGGAAGGCCGCTTGTCCGATCCCGGCCTCAGGGAGAGCTTCGTGGAGCGCGTCTTCGCCTTTCGGCGGCTGAAGGATCTGTTCGGATCCAGCTGGAAACCGAAGGATCTGGTCGCGTTCCACACCGCCCACAAGCTGCAGCTCCTCTCACACTCGCCGGAGCGCTACAGAAAGCTAGGTCGTCTCGTCGCGGAGGCCGGCACATCGGACCGGGACGAGCTTCAGGCTGCCTACACTTCCGGCTTCATGACGACGCTGGGGGCCGCGGCGACGCGCGCCAGGCATACGAACGTGCTAGAGCACGCCCTCGGCCGCTTCAAGAAGGTTCTCGACGGTCGCGCCCGCGCTCTTCTGGTCGATGCGATCGGCGACTACCGCGCCGACCTCGTCCCTCTCGTGGTTCCGGTGACGCTTATCGGCCACTACGTGCGCCTGTACGAGATCGACTATCTCGCCGGTCAGACCTATCTAGAGCCACACCCAAAAGAACTGATGCTGCGCAACCACATCTAGGTCCCTAGCATCAATAGGAAGTATCACGCGGATCATTCTGGACGCTCCATCTTCCACGGCGTGGTGCTTACGATGCAGCGGAGGTGGGGCGCACTGCGATGATCCCCTGGGGTGATGAACCTTTGAGACGGTCTCTGGTTCGGAGCGCAGTGACGAGCGCGAACAACCACAGGGCTCCCAACGCCCAACCGGCCAAGACATCGGTCAGCCAGTGCGCGCCCAGGTATAGCCGTGAGACCCCGATGATCCCCGACAGCAGGAGGGCGGCAGACCACGACATGACTTTCGTGGTCCAGGACGCGCCGGATCCGGCCAGAAGCGCGGCCAGTACCCCGTAGACCGCGATCGACTGTGCGGCGTGACCCGAAGGGAACGCTGATCCGGTGACGTGAACGAGCATCAGGCCGGCGGGCGGCCGCGGCCGATCCACCAGCAGCTTGACCACGTTGGACAGGGCGAGCGCTCCCGCATAGGAGCCGAATAGGACAAGGCCCGGACGGAGGCTGCGCGCTCGCGCCCACCAGATCACCCCCGCGACGATCACGACGGGCAGCAAGATCCGGGAACTGCCGAGCGCCGTGATCGTTCGCATCACCGTGGTAAGCCACGGCTCGCGATGGTGGATGAAGAAATGATCCACCGGGACATCGACAAGCTCGAGATCGTCGTGGGCCGCCACGTCTTGGCCGACGATCCCCAACGCCCAGCCCGCGGCTCCGATCAACAGGATCTCGATCGTTAAAGAAAGACCCAGCGCGCCCTCGGGATGAAATCGCCGCATCAGAAATGCCAGCTGCCTCTCGTACTGATTTCGCAGACCCTTGACCCACGGACGCGAGTACTGCACGTCCAAGAACGCGCGCGTTTGCTCCGCATGGGCCTCGATCCAACGAACCGCGAGCACCACCGCGGCTATGAAGATAAAAATGAGCAGCAACAGCAGACTCGCGCGGCCCGCGACGTGCTCGACCTCGCGCCACCCTCTTCCGGCCGCGAAGCCTGCCAGCACGAACCCAGTCGCCCACACGGCTCCCCCGGCAACGTTGTAGACCGCAAAGGTGGGGTAATGCATGTTCGACATACCCGCCAGCCCCGGGATGAGTACTCGCAGCGCGGCGGTGAACCTGCCGAAGAAAACCGCCTTGCCGCCGCGCGTCGCGACGTATCCCTGCGCCCTGTCGATGTGCTCCTCTTTGAAGAAACGCCCCACCGTTCCGTTCAGGATCTTGCGTCCCCATCGCCGGCCTACCCAGTACCCGATGCTGTCGCCCACGACGGCTCCGGCCACCGCGGCCACGATCACGGCCATCAAGGGAGCCCGGTGCTCGAAAGCGAGCACGCCACCGAGGAGGACTGCGATCTCCCCAGGGAAGAGGAAACCGACGAAGGCTGAGGACTCGAGAGCGGGAAGGGCGAACACGACGAGCAGAACTACCCAACCGTGAAGCCCCAAGAGCCAGTCGGTTACATGGCTCATCTAGCTGAAGGGAGATGGACCGCCGGCGTGGTCGGCTGCTCGGTCCCTCAGGATCCCGTCTGTGCCGGAGCCGACGGGTCTGGCAACGGAGTGAGTATGTCCTTCAGGCTGTCGCGCAGGTGTTCGAAGTCGGGCGGCAGAGACAGTCGCATGCCGAGAGTCTCGAGGTCCTCGTCGGCCGTGAAACCCGGGCCCAGGGTGGCGATCTCGAACAGAACCCCAGAGGGTTCCCGGAAGTAGATCGAGCGGAAGTAGAAGCGATCGATGATCGGTGTGGGAGAAGCCCCCGCCGCCACCACGCGCCGCCGCCACTCCTCGTGATCGGATATCGGCGACGCCCACGCCACGTGGTGCACGGTCCCCGCGCCGCTCAGAGGACGCTCCGCCGGGGGCTCGTCGAAGGTGTAGGAGCCGCCCCGCTTGTCCCCCCGCGCGAGCCATGAGTTCTCTCCATCTGCAGCGAATCCGAGTGTCTCCTGCAGCAGAGACACGCTGGCTTCAGGAGAGTCGCTGTAGGCACGTACCCCGTCGAAACCGGAGATGGCGACATCCGCCGGGATCTCCGGATGCTGGGCCACGAGCCGTTCGTCGCCCGAGCGATCAACCCGCAGCTCGAGAGCCAGACCCTCGGGGTCCGAGAACTCGAGCGCCTCGTCGCTTCGATCGGTCCCTACACCGGCGCCCTCCAACCGACCCTGCCAGAAGTCGAGGGCTTGGGCCGACGGCACCCGGAAGATCACGCGATGCACCATGCCGTTCCCTGCGCGGCCCGGGGGGGAGCCGGGGTATTCGAAGAACGTGATGTCGGAGCCGGCGCTGCCCCGCTGGTCCGCATAGAAGAGGTGATAGACGGTCGGGTCATCTTGATTGACCGTCTTCTTGACGAGGCGCAAACCCAGCAGCTGAGCGTAGAACCGGACGTTCTGGGGCGCGTCTCCGGTGATGGCCGTCACGTGGTGGATCCCCTCGAGCTTCACTTCGCCTCCCAGGTTAGGTCTTTCGATCCCAGAACGCTCTCACACGAGAGGGGACTCCGGCGCGGCCCCCTAGGAGCCCAGATGCAGGCGTCCGATCTCCAAACGCTGCGCCCCGACCCGGCGCCGTGGCGGAGGGGCGCCGAACAGAAGGTGAACGAGGGACCCGATGGCCCATCCCATGGCGGCCCCGCCCAACACGTCGAGGGGAAGGTGAGCGCCGACGTAGACCCGCGCGAACGCAACTATGGCGGCGAGGACGATCACGAGGATGCGCGTGCGCTTCCCCAGGTAGGGATAGGCAACTGTGGCGAGGGCCGCGGCCGTTGCTGCGTGGCCCGATACGTATCCGTGGCCCACCGCAGGGGCCCCGCGGACGATCACGTGCTGGAGCAGCTGCGGGGGCCGTCCTCGATAGATCACCTGCTTGACAAGCTTGGCCAGCAGCCACGCTCCGCCACCGGCAAGGACCAGGTCGACGGCCAGGCGGACTTTACGAAGAAGAAGCGCCAGCAGAGCGGCCACGCCGGCGGCGATCACGTTGCCCAGCTGCATGATGGCCCACAGCGCGGGATAGAACACTTCGGGAAGCCCGTTGATCAGGTGAAAAATGTGGGTCTCCAGCGGACCGACGTGATTCCTTCGCACCGGAAGCGCGGTGAGAACCAGCAGCCCCACCGCGACCACGAAGCGGACGGCATGGGCGGGCCGGCGCGAGAGAAAGAAGCGGCTGCTGGATCTTCGCAATCGGGTGCCATCCTCCCTTTAGGTGATGCCTCGCGGCGCTCAGGATACGCGGGGCCGCCCCCCGGTACCCAGGGGGAGCCGGGGATGCGACTATGGGCTATATCGGCAAACCGGGGGAGGGCAGGCGTTTCGCAGAGCCGACACGGTTTCCGCCACGCATATCCAGTAGCAGTCGCCCTTGCGCTGTCCATGCTGGCCGCAGCCTGCAGCGGCCCGTCCTCTTCCACCGGCGGCGACGGGGGCGGTCCCAAACGGGGCGATGTCAGGACCGGGGTCGACAAGGATCAGGTCACCTTGACGGTGTGGGACCAGGACGTCAGGGCAGCCCAGGAAGACGAGATCACTCACCTCAACCGGGCGTTCGAGCGCAAGTACCCCAACGTCACGATCGCGCGCGTGGCACGGTCCTTCTTCGACCTCAAGAGCAGACTCCAGAGCTCGGTCTCGGGCGGGAAGCTGCCCGACGTGGTCCAGGTCAATCAAGGCTGGGCGGACATGGGTCAGCTCGTCAAGAACGGCCTCCTACGCCCCCTAGATACGTGGGCGCGTCTCTACCGGTGGAGAGACCGGTACCCCCGATCGCTCCTAGACCTGAACAGCTTCTCTACCGACGGGAGCCAGTTCGGACAAGGCAACCTGTTCGGCCTCTCCCAAGAGGGGGAGGTGGTCGGCGTGTACTACAACAAGAAGAAACTGCGGTCGTTGCATCTCCAGATCCCGGCCACACTGCCCCGATTCGAGAGCGAGCTTCAGACCGCGAAGCGCAGCGGCCAGCTCCCGATCCAGTTCGGCAATCTCGACAAGTTCCCGGGCATCCACGAGTGGCAAGCAGTGCAGAACGAGTTCACCCCCGCGGAAACGCTGCGGGATCTCGTTTTGGGGCGCTCCGAGCAGTCGTTCACCACCCCACAGGATCTCCTCGCCGCTTCGAAGCTTCGCCAGTGGGTGGCAAAGGGGTACTTCCCGCGCGACTTCGAGAGCACTGGCTACAACGACGCATGGAGGCGGTTCGCACGGGGCCAGGGCGTCTTCCTCATCACCGGCACCTGGCTGGCCGGCGATCTCGATCGCACGATGCCGGGCAACGTCGGATTCTTTCTCATGCCTCCGTTGAGGGCGGGAACGCCACGCGTCGCGACCGGAGGCGAGGGCCTGGCGTTCGCCATCACCGATCAGTCGCGTCACCCGAACACCGCGGCTGCTTACATCAACTTCCTCACCGATGCCCGCGCTGAACGCGCCATCGTCGCGGCTGGTGGCCTTCCCGCGATGTCTCTTTCGAGTCCCCGGGTGCCGGGGGGCACCGCGCTGCACGACATCTTCAAGGCGTGGAGAGCCATCTCGAGACAAGACGGGCTGGTCCCCTACCTCGACTACGCGACGCCGACCTTTTACGACGCGGTCACATCCGGAGTGCAGAACCTGATGTCCAACCTGGATCCTCCGGGCCGCTTCCTGCAGCAGCTACAAGAGAACTACTCCACTTTCCAAGGCCTGAGATGAGAGCTCTGCGTGCCGCGCTGAGCGCCGCGCTGATCCTGCTCGTCGCCTGCTCCTCCTCCGGCGGCGGCACTACCGCGTTTGCTATCTCCAATCCTCGTGGTGCGATCGTGGTCGCTTCTTTCGACTTTGCAGAGGGTCGGCTCCTCTCCGACCTCTATGCCACCGTCCTCAAGAAGAACGGCTATCGCGTCCGAAGGGCGTTCAACCTCGGCCCCCGCGAGATCGTCGAGCCTGCCCTTCTAGAGGGCAGAGTCGATCTCGTTCCCGAATATCTCGGCACCGCTCTTAGCTTCATCACGCTCGGCGAGGCGCAGGTGACCGCACGTCCGCCCGTGCTCTACCGACAGCTGGTCCGCGCTTTCAAACGGAAAGGTGTTGATCCTCTGGCGCTCGCGCCCGCCGAGGATCAGAACGGGATCGTCGTCTCCGAGGCGACTGCGGCTCGCTATGATCTGCTCACCGTCAGCGACCTCCGGCGGGTGGCTCCCAAGCTGGTGTTCGGGGGGCCCCCCGAGTGCGAGAGCCGGCCCTTCTGCCTGCCCGGCCTCGCCACCACCTATGGCCTCCATTTCAAGCGGTTTCAACCTCTCGACGCCGGGGGGCCCATCACAGTGTCGGCGCTCCGGTCGGGCCAGATCGATGTCGCGCTACTGTTTACGACAGACCCGAGCATCGTGGCGAACAATTTCGTCCTGCTGAGAGACGATCGCAATCTTCAACCAGCAGACAACATCGTGCCGGTCATAAGACGAGAGGTTTTGAAGAAGCAGGGGGGAGGCGTCGTCCGTCTGATCGATGCAGTGACGCGAAGGCTGACCACGGACACCTTGAGAAAGCTCAACGCGCGCGTCCAGCTACAGGGAATCCCCGTTCATCGCGTCGCCACGGAATGGCTCCAACATCTAAAGGTCATCGAGTGAGCCCGACACATTTCCGCACCGAAGCCCGCCCTGAAGTCATCGAGGTGCCGCCCGACGACGGCACCACCATCGGAGACGTCACCGATCGGGCGCGGCTGGACCAGACGGGCATATCCACCTCCCGAAGGCGACGCCGTCCATCCGGTGAGCCACCGCCCCTGCCGCGCCAGCTGCAGTCGTCGGGGAAATACTGGCTGCGTGCCGCGGGGCTGGTGATGCTGGTCCTGTTGCTGGTCGCCGTGACAGACACGGGGACATGGATAGACCGGGGAGACTCGGCCCTCTTACGGGGACTGGCAACCATTAGGACGGGATGGCTGACGTCGGCGATGCGGGCGGTCCACGCCCTTAGCTCGACCTGGACGATCCTGGTCCTGCGTTGGGGCACGCTGCTCGTCCTGCTGGCCTTCAAGAGATTTCGGCATTTCTTCGTGTTTCTAGGATCCATCCTCCTGGTGGGCTGGGTCACGACCGAGCTCTCCCTCCTCTTCACCCGCGCCCGGCCGGTGGGGGTCGAGATATTGGGGCACTGGCAGGGCTCGGCCATGCCGTCGCGCCCGGTAGCGACCCTGGCCGCCACGCTGATAGGGATCTCCTACTCCCTGGTGGTCCCCGGCAAGCCCCGAACGATCGCCAAATGGACCAGCGGCATCCTCATCGGCGCCCTGATCCTGGCCCGCCTCTATCTGGCAGTGGACCACCCAAGCGACGTCCTGTTCGGCACGATCTTGGGGATCGCCATCCCCCTGGTGTTGTTCAGGTACTACTGCCCCAACGAAGCGTTCCCCGTTACCTACCATCGGGGCCGCGCCGCCCACCTCGATGTCGGGGGAGCCCGGGGAGAGGCGATCCGCAAAGCCCTCCAGGACCAGATCGGCATCAACGTCGTGAGCATGGCACCCGTCGGCCTCGCCGGATCCGGCGGCTCCACCCCCCTCCGACTGTGCGTAGATGGAGACCCCGAGACCTACCTCTTCGCAAAGCTCTACGCCCAGACCCATCTGAGGGCCGACCGCTGGTACAAGCTCGGACGCACGCTGCTATATGGCCGTCTCGAGGACGAGGGATCATTCTCCACCGTCCGGCGCCTCGTCCAATACGAGGACTACATGTTGCGCGTTATGCGCGACGGCGGATTGCATGTACCGGAACCCTATGGATTCGTGGAGATAACGCCGGAGCGCGAGTACCTGCTGGTCACCGGCTTCGTCGAAGGCGGAGTCGAGCTCCTGGAGACCGACGTGACTCCGGCCGTGATCGACGACGCGATGGATACGGTGCGCTCTCTGTGGGATGCGGGTATCGCCCACCGGGACATCAAGCCCTCGAACCTCCTCGTGGCGAGGGGGAAGGTCCACCTCATCGACGTTGCGTTCGGTGAAGTCCGACCTTCACCGTGGCGCCAAGCCGTCGACCTTGCCAACATGATGCTCGTCCTCGCGCTGCGCTCCGAACCGGAGCAGGTGTACGCGGCGGCCCTCAGATACTTCACTCCGGACGAGATAGCAGAAGCCTTCGCTGCAACCAGGGGCGTGACCATGCCGAGCCAGTCGAGGAACATGCTGCGGAAGGACCGACGCGACCTCGTCGCGCAATTCCGGAAGCTGGCCCCACACCGTCATCCCATCGCGATTCAGCGGTGGAGCTGGCGGCGGGTGGCGGCCACGGTGGGAGTCGTGGCGGCTTCATTCCTTGCAGTGATCATGGTTCTGTCCAACCTGCAGGGGGCCGGGCTGGTCCCTGCCCAGGTGGCATCGCAAGCTTCCTACGCGCTCGCCATCAAGGCGCCTTCTTGCACCAATTTCAACGGAGAGCAGCTCGTGCTCGAGACGCAATCCGTGCCCACTGCGTCGCGCGTTCCGTGCCTGACGTCCCTGCCGGTGGGATGGACCTTCGGAGGCATGTCGGTGCAGGATGGAACCACCAGATTCTTCTTGAACTCGAGCGTCGCCGGTCTGCACATCGTTGAGGTGACACTTGCGAAAAGCTGTCAGACCGTCGGCGCGAAGGAGATCCCAGGGCAACCCGGCATCCGTGCCTTCACCAGGATCGGACCGTTACCCAAGGCCCAGTCGCAGCCGGGACATACCGACTTCTACATCTTCAAGGGTGGATGCGTGACGGATAGATTCCGGCTTCCGGCACGGACCGGCGCGGTGGCAGAAGAAGCGTCGCTGTCGCTCGGGTTCATCACACGCGCGGATATCGCCGCCAACTATGAGAAACGCACCGGACTGGAGATCGATCCTTCGACACTAAGCACGGCGACCAGATGATGACTCTTGGAGCCTCTCCTCCGGCAAAGGCTCCCCGGAGCCGCAAGAAGACGATCATCCGGGTCATCGAGATCCTCATCTCGGTAGCCATCATCGTCGGCGTTTTCTTCTTCTTCGTTCCCACGATCGCCAGCTATTCCGATGTGTGGGCCACCGTCAAGACCCTCACCTTTATGCAGCTAATGGTCCTTGCGGCAGCCACCGTGCTGAACATCCTGACCTACTGGATCCAGATGGTCGCCTTCATGCCTGGATTGACGCTTGCTCAAGCCGCGGTGAACAACCAGACGTCCACATCGGTGGCCAACACTCTTCCCGGAGGAGGCGCCCTGGCCATCGGGGTCGCCTACGCGATGTTCCGCTCCTGGGGTTTCTCGGATACCGACATCGTTCTGTTCACGCTCGACACCGGTGTCTGGAACATGTTCCTCAAGCTGGGCTTGCCCCTGATCGCCTTTGCGGTGCTTGTCACCACGGGACATGGAAGCGGGGCTTCGATCATTCCGGCCTTGATCGGACTTGCCGTTCTCCTGGGGTCGATCGCGTTGTTCGCCTTGCTGTTGTGGAAGAAGAAGTTTGCGTTCGCGATCGGCTCCCGGCTTGGCCGAACAGTGTCCGCGCTGCGCAAGCTGATACGCAAGCCGCCGGTCGAATCGTGGGGGGACGACGCGGTTCGCTTCCGGAAGCAAACGAACACTCTGGTGGCCAGGCGGTGGTTACCCATGACGCTGTCGACGGTCGTGAGTCATCTATCGCTGTTCCTCGTGCTGCTGCTCGCGCTTCGCTATGTGGGCGTCTCGGGAGCCCAAGTGAGCTGGGCCCAGGTGCTCGCGGTCTTCGCCTTCGGCCGCCTCGCATCGGCTGTGCCCTTCACCCCCGGTGGTTTGGGAGTCGTCGAGGCCGCCTACATCCAGGGCCTCGTGCTTGCGGGGGGAGCGCACGCTCGCGTGGTTGCAGCAGTCCTCGTGTTCCGAGCGTTGACCTACGGCATACAGATCCCCCTCGGAGCGATCACGTATGTCGTGTGGCAACGCATGAAGAAGTGGCGCAAGCCGCAGGCCCCGACCGAGGCCGTGGCCGCGCCAATGGGAACAGCCCTCTGACGGCAACCGGCGCGCGACGATCTCGCCGCGTTCGGTTCGCGCGCCGTCGCTCCGACGCCCTCATCTTCGTGGCCGCGGTCGCGGTCCTTGCTGTTAGCGCGATACCGATCGACCCAAGGCACGTCGGCGGGTTCGAAGCGAGGGTCTTCCATTTCGTCAACGAGTGGCCGGCGAGCCTCTTCTGGCCGATCTGGATCGTCATGCAGCTGGGAAACTTCTTCGCTGTTGTTGTAGTCGGCGTGCTGGCGTTGCTGACCAGAAGAGGTCGCCCGGCAGTGGATCTGGTTCTATCCGGAGTTGGAGCCTGGGTCCTTGCGAAAGTGGTCAAGCAGGTCGTTTCCCGAGGAAGGCCGGGCCAGCTGCTGAGCGATGTGATCCTTCATCACGCTCCTGCAGCGGGGCACGGCTTCGTGGCGGGACATGCGGCCACGGCGTTCGCTCTAGCGACCGCGGCCTTCCCCTACCTGGGCCGGCGGACCCGTTGGGTGATGGTGGCCCTGGCGACGATCGTCGCCATCGCCAGGGTTTACGTCGGCGCCCACCTGCCACTGGATGTGATCGGGGGGGCCGCGCTGGGCGTCGCGGT
>DATAPE010000084.1:0-4646 GCA_036265345.1 Actinomycetota bacterium | reverse complement strand
AGCCGAGGTGGGCTCCATCAACGCATTGTGCGCAACGAGAGTGGGCGGCGTAAACCCTGGTAGCACGAAGGCCTGCGGGGGCAGGCCACACACCCTTCGGGCCTCCGAGGTTGCTGGGAGGTTCGTCCTGCTTAGGAGCTGACCTCCAACCGTCCTGGACAACGGCCATGACCGCTTGGTAGCGCTGCTCCATGACGCCGATCTCCACTAGATGCACGACTCACCTCCTGCTCCGATCGCTCGGATCAGGAGACCGCGCGGTGTAACAGATCAGCCGGAGCCACCGTCACAGATCAGGCGGGACACCTGTAACGCATCAACCGGAACTGTGTAAACGATCAGGTGACGCCGGAATGTCAAGCATCACCCGGAACCCGACACAACCGCGTGGGCCGCCAGGGACTCGAACCCTGCCCGCCGGATTAAAAGTCCGGTGCTCTGCCAGATGAGCTAGCGGCCCCGCCTGACGTTGGGAGCGGCGAGAACGCGCAGTATAGGCAGCGCCCTTCTCAGCGGGCCTCGCGCTCCCGGGCTAGGACCCTGGTTTCAAGGCCATGTCGGCTACCACCAGTAAGAGGATCACGAGCTCGATGCGCGACACCAGGAATATGCGATCCATCCGCGCGCGCACTGCAGGAGCGGTCGGCCCATGCTCTTCGATGAGCTTCTTGATCCGCCCCGCCTCGGGTCCCAGGAATGTCGCTCCGACTATCGCGGAGAAGAAGATCCCAAAGAGCCCGAACAGGATCCAGAAGTGGCCCCACCCCCAGTGGCCGTTGATGACCAGGGAGATACCGGCGATCAGGGTGACGATCGACGCCGGCATGTAGACGTGCAAGCCGATCCATTCCGTATCGCCGGCCAGCGCCGCCATCCGCACGGGATCGTTCGAGTGGGCCACCCGCGTTGTCAGGAACTGCATGGTGAAGCCTCCGCCGACCCAAATCACAACCGCCAGTATGTGGACAGCAAGAAGCCCTTCGTAAGCGCTCATGGCGTCCAATGATGCATCAAGATCCCATCCGCCGCAGAGACCTTGGCAGGCTGGATTTCCGCCGAATAGACTCCGTCGCGCAAACCATTCGTCAGCGCGGGACGAGCCTGTAGCCGACGTTCCTGATGGTCTCGATCAACGCTTCGTGCTCGGCCCCCAGCTTGGCGCGCAACCGGCGGATGTGAACGTCAACCGTGCGGGTGCCGCCGTAGTAGTCGTAACCCCACACCTCGCGCAGCAGGAGGTCGCGGTCGCACACTCTGCCGGGGCGCTGCGCCATGAACTTCAATAACTCGAACTCCTTGTAGGTGAGATCGAGCGGGCGCCCCCGCACGTACACCTGGTAGTTCTCGGGATTCACGGTCACGTCACCTACCTTCAGCACGGTGGATTCGTCCCCGCGCCCGGTGCGCCGCGCTACCAGCGCGAGCCGAGCCGAGATCTCGACCGTCGAAGCGTCGACCAGAAGGAAGTCGTCCGCGCCCGCTTCGAACCGGAACCTCTCAGCGGTGTCCTGGTTGAGAAGGACGACCAAGGGGGGCAGGCTGATCTGCCACGCCAACGACAACCGACGGGTCGCCTCCTCGGCCGCGCCAACGTCGACGGTGGCGTCGATCAGCAACACATCTGGGTGGCTGGCGATGAGGTCTTCCGCGGTAGTCGTCTTGAGCGGTGCATGCAGGAGACCGAAGGGGCCGAGCGGGAACGCCGGAAGAAGGTCACGGACATCCTGGCTCTGATCGGACAGCAGCATGAGCGTCCACACCATCAGGGAGCCGGCTTCTCGCCAACGGAGCGGGCGGGGAATTCGAAACCACCACCCTCTCGCCATCGGTTTGTGATCGGAAGGCGGCGATCGCGGCCAAATGCCTTCGATGTCATCTTGGGGCCCGGCGGGGCTTGGCGGCGCTTGTACTCGGCGCGATCCACCAGCGCGATCACGTTCGTGACGATCTCGGCGTCGTACCCCATGGCGATTATGTCTGCGGTGCCGGCATCCTCCTCTATGTAGGCCTCGAGGATCGGGTCGAGCACGTCGTAAGGCGGGAGCGAATCCTCATCCTTCTGATCGGGCCTGAGTTCCGCCGACGGCGGTTTGCTTAGCACGTTGTCTGGGATCACCGGCTCTAAGGAGTTCCGGTACCTCGCCAGCGAGTAGACCTCTGTCTTGAAGACATCCTTCAGTAGCGCGAACCCTCCCGCCATGTCTCCATACAGGGTCGAGTAGCCACACGCCATCTCGGACTTGTTTCCCGTGGCCAGCACGAGATGTCCGTACCGGTTGGAGGCGGCCATCAGGAGGTTGCCGCGAACACGAGCCTGCAGGTTCTCTTCGGCGATCCCTGGTTCGGCCGGGCCGAAACCTTGACGGAGCGCCTGAACGTAAGACTCGTAGATGTCTGCGATGGGTAGCTTCAGAACTTCCATCCGGAGGTTCGAGGCCAGCTCGATGGCGTCGTCGATCGAATGAGACGAGGAAAAGTCCGAAGGCATGGAGAGGCCAAGCACGTGCTCGGCCCCTACGGCATCGACCGCGATCGCGGCGGTAAGGCTGGAGTCGATCCCGCCCGAAAGCCCCACGATCACGTCGGAGAACCCGTTCTTGCGCACGTAGTCGGCGAGTCCCAATCGCAAGCCCCCGTAGATCTCCTCTTCGGGAGGCGCCTCCGGCTCGAGTTCCGGCGCCGCGTTTCCTGCGCCCGGCGTGGGCAGCTCGACGCGCATCCGTCGCACGCGGCCGTTGGCATGGGCTGACGCGCCCAGTGGAACGTCGACCACGCTGAGCCGTTGGCGGAATTGAGGCAACCGCGACAGCACTTCACCTTCGGGCGAGATCACCAGCGACCCGCCGTCGAAGACCAGCTCGTCCTGGCCCCCGACCATGTTCACGTAAACGATCGAAGCCTGAGCGCGGCGCGCCCGTTCGCACAGCATCCGCGCCCGCTCTCTCCCCTTCCCCTTGTGGAACGGAGAGGCATTTATGTTGATGACGACTTGAGCCCCGGCATCGCCTTGGGTGACCACCGGGCCGCGGGCGCTCCATGCGTCCTCGCAGACGCATACCCCGATCACGCCCTCGTCGGTCTCGACCAAAAGATGCTCCCGTCCGGGATGGAAGTACCTGTCCTCGTCGAAGACGCCGTAGTTGGGGAGCAGATGCTTGTGGTAGATCGCGAGCACTCGACCCGACTGACAGAGCGCGGCCGCGTTGAAGAGGCGATCGCTCTCCCGATCCACAAATCCGACGACCGCGAGAACATCGCCCGACGATCGGGCGATGGCCTGGACCGCTTCGAGATTCGCATCGACGAATGAACCTTTCAGCAGCAGGTCTTCCGGTGGGTAACCGGTCACACCCAGCTCGGGGGTTGCCACCACCTGAGCTCCCGCGTCCTTGGCCGCCGCCAGAGCATCGATGAGAGCCTTGGTGTTGCCTTCGATGTCTCCGACGGTGAGGTTCATCTGCGCCAGCGCCATCCGGACCATGGGCCAAGCGTAGTTGCCCCGGCCGACGCGTAACGTGCCCGAAACCATCTGCACCTAGGCTCCCAGCCATGGAGCGGCAGCAGGAATACGTGCTGCGGACCGTCGAGGAACGCGGTATCCGCCTGGTCTGGCTGTGGTTCACCGACGTTCTGGGCTTCCTGAAATCGTTCGCCGTGACCTCCGAGGAACTGGAGCAGGCGTTCGATGAGGGCATCGGCTTCGACGGCTCGGCCATCGAGGGTTTCGCGCGGATCCAGGAGTCCGACATGCTGGCACGCCCCGATGCCGGAACCTTTCAGATCACTCCCACTGCCGGGAACAATGCCGAGGGCGGCGTGGCGCGGATGTTCTGCGATGTCCATAGCCCCGATGGACGTCCGTTCTGGGGCGACCCCCGTTTCGTCTTGCGTCGCAACCTCGACCGGGCGGCAGAACGAGGTTTCACCTTCTACGTGCACCCCGAGATGGAGTTCTTCGTCTTCAAAGATGCGAGCAGCGCATCGCCTATCGATGCAGGCGGGTACTTCGATCTGACGCCGGCCGACGCCACCCAAGAGCTTCGCAGGGACACGATCTCGGTTCTGGAACGCCTCGGCATCCCGGTGGAGTTCTCCCATCACGAAGTGTCCCCGTCACAGCATGAGATCGATCTCCGTCACGCCGACGCCCTGACCATGGCCGACTCGGTCATCACTTTTCGCAACGTCGTCAAGCAGATCGCTGCCGAACGTGGGATGTACGCGACCTTCATGCCCAAGCCGACCACCGATCTGTCGGGATCGGGGATGCACACACACATGTCATTGTTCGAAGGCGATCAGAACGCGTTCTACGATTCCGCCGAGGAGTATCACCTCTCGAAGGTGGCCAAGGCCTTCATCGCCGGTTTGCTCGTGCATGCGCGTGAGATCACCGCGGTGACCAATCAATGGGTGAACTCCTACAAGCGTCTCATCATCGGACGGGGACTGCCCGTCCAGGAAGCTCCCGTTTATGTCTGTTGGGGCCGCCACAACAGGTCCGCTTTGATACGCGTTCCGATGTACAAGCCGCGCAAGGACCAATCCACCAGGATCGAGCTCCGCTCTCCGGACCCGGCCTGCAATCCTTATCTGGCCTTCTCGGTGATGCTGGCGGCCGGTCTCAAGGGGATCGACGAGGCCTA
>DATAPE010000083.1:0-8678 GCA_036265345.1 Actinomycetota bacterium | reverse complement strand
CTTGTGGATCGCCAGAAGCTCCGTGAGCGTCTCCGTTCTCAGCGCCGGGGTGTCGCCGTACAGAACGAGCACATCTCCCGACCCACTCTCCAATTCCTGCAATGCCACCCGCACGGCATCACCGGTGCCTCGAGCCGGTTCCTGCACCGCGAACCGGATGCCGTCGAAACCGGCGCCCTCCACAACCGAAGGGATCTCGGGGCCGGGACTGGTGACGACGATGAGCTGAGAAAGCGGGAGCGACTCGAGGCCGGCCAGAACATGGACGAGAAGAGGCCGCCCCGCGGCTCGGTGCAGCACCTTGGGGACATCCGAGCGCAGCCGTTTACCTTGGCCCGCCGCCAAGATCACTGCGGTAGTAGGTGAGTTGGCCTCCACGCGCCTCCGATCAATCCTGATCGCTGCCCCGCCTGGACTCGAACCAGAACTTCAGGTACCAAAAACCTGCGGGCTGCCAATTACCCCACGGGGCATTACAGCCCGCAGTCTAAAGACGATGCGCCGAGGACTGGGCTCCTGTGGCAAGCCCTCGAACCCGGCGGGGGCCGAACGACTACGGCAGGCCCTCGAGCCCGGCGGGGGCCGAGCCCACAACTTCCACTCGCGCGAACGCGCTCCGAACCTTCTGAGCCACCGTCTCGGCGTGGGCGTGGTCCACCGCGAGGCCAAATACCGTAGGTCCCGATCCCGACATCTCCGCCCCCAACGCGCCTCCGTCCCGCATCGCCTGTATCCCCTCTCCTATGTCCGGCCGCAGGGAGACTGCCGGCACTCGAAGGTCGTTGTGCAGGCACCGGCTTATCTCGGCGGGATCACCCGCCGTTAGGGCCCCCACCATCGCGTCGATATCCCCACCGGAAGCTCCGACGCGGTCCCATTCCTCGTAGACCCGGGCAGTCATCATCGGACGGTCGCTGATGCCCAGCACGAACCACATCGACGCAGCTTCCGGCACCGGCGTCAGATCACTCCCCCGGCCTCTGCCCACCGCGGTCCCCCCGCCGAGACAGAACGGCACATCGCTGCCCAGAGTTCCTGCCAGCTCGAGCATCGAACGTCGGTCCAGTCCCAGACCCCAAAGCGCGTTCAACCCGGCGAGAGTGGCGGCCGCATCGGCGCTGCCCCCGGCCAATCCGGCGCCCACGGGGAGGTGCTTGGTCACCGCTATCGACGCACCCACAGGCCGAGGAGCAAGCCGGGCGAGGCGGGAGGCTGCGATGGTCACCAGGTTGTCTTCGGGGGCCGGGAGATGCGTCTGCTCCGCTGACGGTGCGGACATCGCCACCGCGATCTCACCAGGAGACGCGGCCTGAAATTCGAGGACATCCGCAAGCTCCACGCTGTGAAAGATCGTCTCGAGCTCGTGCCAGCCATGGCGCGCAGCCATCACCCGGAGGAAGAGATTCAGCTTCGCATTGGCGCGGAGCCGGATCGGCTCAGTCATCGCGGGGGCGCAGGGCGCGGCTCAACGCGATGAAACGGTCGAGATCGAGTTCCTCGGCGCGAGCACCCGGAGCGATCCCGGCGGCAGCGATGGCGTCCTCGGCCGCGTCCACTCCCGCGAGGGAGGCGAGAGCGTTACGGAGGGTCTTCCTTCGCTGCGAGAACCCCTCCCGGACGACCGCAAACAACCATTCTCGATCTTCGGGCAGCGCGCGCTGCTTTCGATCGATGCGAACGATGACCGAATCGACGTTGGGGATGGGATAGAAGGCTCGACGCGACACGGGAGACACCACTCTGACATCGCCGAAGTAGGCAACCATCACGCTGACGTGTCCATAGACCTTCGATCCGGGCCCCGCGGCCAAACGATGGCCGGCCTCTCGCTGAGTCATCACGGTCAGCCGTTCGACCCCGGGAGCTTCGCGAAGCACGCGCAGCACCAGCGGGGTGGCAACGTTGTAGGGAAGGTTCGCAACCAGCGCGTTCGCTCCGAACGATCCCAAGGGAAGCTTGAGGGCATCCCCGGCCACGACGTCGACGTTGGCAATGACACTGAGGGTGTCGGTGAGTACTTCGATGAGTCGCGGATCGATCTCCACAGCGGTGACGTGCGCGGCCATGCGCGCGAGACCAAGCGTGAGCGAGCCTGCTCCTGCACCGATCTCCAGGACGCGATCCTCGGCCGATACGCCGGCAACCCCGACCACCTTCCGGATCGTGTTTGGATCGATAACGAAGTTCTGCCCGAGAGACTTCCTGGGCGTCACGCCGTGGGCTGCCAGCGCGGCCCGCAGCCTGCGCGCGCCGGGCACCGTTTGCTGGCTCATGGCGGGGGCAGGTCGAAGGCACGGCGGGCATTGGCGGTAGTGATCGCCGCCACGTCTTCTGAGGTCTCGCCCCTAGCCTCTGCAGTCGCGGCCCCCACCAGGGAGACGTAAGCGGGCTCGTTGGGATGGCCACGGTGGGGCACGGGAGTTAGGTACGGCGAGTCCGTCTCGACCATGAGCCGGTCCCGCGGGACGGACCCAGCGGCCGCCCGTAAGGAGGCGGCGCTCTTGAACGAGATGTTGCCCGCAAACGAAACAAACGCGCCCATCGAGAGCGCCCGGGCCAGCTCGGTAGCGTCACCGGACCAGCAGTGGAAGACGACACGCTCGGGTACCCCCTGTTGCTCGAGCAGGTCCAGCGCCTCTCCTGCCGATTCCCGCGTGTGGATTACCAGAGTCTTCGAGTGCTTCCTGGCCAGCTCGATGTGTGCGACGAAGTTGGCCCGTTGCAGCTCGCGCGGCGCGTGGTCTCGGTAGAAGTCAAGTCCCGTCTCGCCGAGCGCCACGACTCTGGGATGCGCCAGGAGCTCTTCGATCGCGTCCATCGAGGACTCCTGCCAGCCGGCTGCCTCGCTGGGGTGGATGCCCACCGCGGCCCACACCCGATGGTCGATCGCGATCTCGATCGCACGGAGGCTGGAAGCCCGCTCGACTCCGGGCACCAGCATGTCCTCGACCGAGGCCGCTCGCGCCCTCGCTATCGCGCCTGCGACCGCCCGGTCGTCACCGAGGTCGTAGAGATGGCAGTGCGAATCGAACCACACGCGCTATGCGTCGAGACGCGGGAACAAGGCTGCTCCCGCCGCGACGTTTTCCCCCTCCGCAAGGAGCCCCCACTGAGCCTCTCTTTGGTAGCTGCGTTTCGCCACTTCTCCGCGCAGGCCAAGGCGCTCCCACAGTTGCTGTGCGGCCTGCGGCACCGCGGGAGACAACATCAGCGCCATCAATCTCAAAGCATCGGTCAGCTGGTAGAGCACCACCTCCAGCCGTCGGCGCTCCGAATCGTCCTTGGCCAGAGCCCACGGCATGACCTCTTCGACGTACGAGTTCGCCCTGCGAACGAAAAGCCACGCAGCTTTGAGGGCCTCGTGGGGTGCGATCTGGTCCACCGCCTCTTTCATCGCATCGAAAGAGGTGACGAACGTCTGGCGGAGCGAGCGATCGACGTCCTCGAGATCATCGTCCGTCGCGGGGGCCGGGATCGTCCCGTCGAGATAGCGCGTGACCATGGTGAGCACCCGCGACGCGAGGTTACCGAGCTCGTTGGCGAGGTCCGAGTTGTAACGGGCGACCATGCTCTCCCACGAGAAGTTTCCGTCCGACCCGAACGAGATCTCGCGCAGGAAGTAGTAGCGGTACCCATCCGAGCCAAAGGTCTCGAGCAACGTGTGCGGAGAGATCCCGGTGAGGCGCGTCTTCGACATCTTCTCGCCGCCCACCTGCAGAAATCCGTGGGCAAATACCGTCTTGGGAAGGGGGAGGTCGAGTGCCATCAGCATCGCGGGCCAGATCACCGAGTGGAACCACAGGATGTCCTTACCGATGAGATGGATGTCGGCCGGCCAGATCGTCGAGAAGCGTCCGTCGCCGGTGCCGTATCCGATGGCTGTCACGTAGTTCAACAGGGCGTCCACCCACACGTAGATCACGTGCTTCGGATCCCACGGGATCGGGATGCCCCAGTCGAAGCTGACCCGAGAGATAGAGAGGTCGTCGAGGCCTTGCCTCACCTTTCCCAAGACTTCGTTTCGCCGCGCCTCGGGTGCTACGAACCAGTCCTGCGTCTCGTAGAGCTCGATCAGTCGCTCCCGATATTTCGAGAGCTTGAAGAAGTAGTTCTCCTCCTTGACCAACTCGGGCTCAATCCCATGTAACGGACATTTGCCATCAACTAGGTCATCGGGAAGCTTGAACTCCTCACACGCGATGCAATACAGGCCTTCGTACTCGCCCAGATAGATCTCACCCTTGTCGTACAGGGCCTGAACGAACGTCCCCACTGGTCGCTCGTGGCGCTCCTCCGTGGTCCTGATGAAGTCGTCGTAGGAGATGTCCAGGGCCTTCCAGAGCTCGGTCCAGGTCGGAACGATCTCGTCCAGGAATTCCTGGGGCGCCAGCCCCCTGGCCTCCGCCTTCCGGAGCATGTTCTGGCCATGCTCGTCGGTCCCCGTTAGGTAGCGGACCTCCCGGCCCTCCATACGCCGGAACCTGCAGATGAAATCCCCCGCCACCGTTGTGTAGGCATGACCCAAATGCGGCACATCGGTCGGGTAGTAGATGGGTGTGGTGACATAAAAGACCTGATCGCTCATGGTTGACGCCTCAAGATATTTGACTACGGCTCTCGGAGACCATTACATTCTTGGTACTTACCAGTCTGGCGGGGGAATTTGAAGTCTACCGGTGTAGTGAGAAAGATCGACGAACTCGGTCGTATCGTCCTGCCGTCGGAGATCCGTAAGGTATTTGCAATCCACGAAGGCGACGAGCTCGACATCAGCGTCGAGGGCGAGAGAGTCATCCTCGAGAAGCGTCAGGATCTCTGCCTCTTCTGCGGCGCCGAGTCTCCATCGGTCCTATTCAAGGGCAGGCGAGTTTGTGAAAACTGCGTACGGGAGATGGCAGCCGCCGGAACCGTCGTCCGCGTGCCCGAGGCAGAACCGATAGTCAGCCAGTAGGCGCTCAGGGATCCCGTTCGGTTACGAGGGCGTCGAACACCCTTTTCTTCGACACCCCCGCCTCTTTCGCAACACTCGCAAGAGCAGCCTTGCGTTCCACTCCTGAAGCCATCAGCTCTCGCGCCTGGTGAGCCAGGTCCGCGCTCGAGGGATCGGTGCGCGCGGGCTCTGCTCCGCCGAGAACGATTACGACCTCGCCTCGAGCGGGATCGCGCTTAAGGCCCTCGAGGATCTCGGATACCGAGCCGCGCCGCACTTCCTCATGGAGCTTCGTGAGCTCGCGGGCGAGAGCAATCGGCCGATCGCCCAGTACCTTCAAGAGATCGCCGATCGAAGCTTCGAGGCGGTGGGGAGATTCGAAGAACACGACGGTCCGCGTTTCAGTTGCCAGCTCTTCTAACCGGCGCTGCCGGTCACCGGTCTTTCGTGGCAGAAACCCTTCGAAGACGAACCGACCGGGGGGAAGACCGGAGACGGCCAGTGCCGCTACGACTGCCGACGGACCAGGCACGACTTCCACTAGCAAGCCCCGCTCGACGCACGCCGATACCAACCGGAATCCGGGATCCGAGAGACCCGGCATTCCGGCATCCGAAACGAGGGCGACCTCGGTACCGCCTTCGATCCTTGCGATCAGCTTGTCGCCCTGGCGCCGTTCGTTGATGTCGTTGTAGACGAACAGCTCTTTCGGGGTGATTCCGAAATGAGAGAGCAGCCTGCGCGTCCTTCGCGTGTCCTCGCACGCGATCAGGTCAGCTTTTCGGAGCGTCTGAATGGCGCGTTGCGACAGATCGCCCAGGTTGCCGATAGGTGTTCCGCACAGGATCAGCCGGCCGGGCATCGAAACCTCCTCATCCCGGCCGCCATGGTGCGAAGAGATAAGACAGAACGTCGACCGCGGCACCGCGCCACGACGATGCATCGCTCGGAAGCGACCGGCCGGCGAAGAAGCGAGCGGCAGTCGTAAGTGCGCGAGGATCGTTGGTGACGCCGACGTGATCGGTCACCGCGACGACGTTGGTCTCCCCCGGTCGTCGCCAATCGCCCTCGAGCCACACTGAGTCCCCCAACGCCCACACGTCCACTCTAGGTATGCGGGCGTTCGCCACGACGACACGCTTGAGATTGAACGGGGCTGCGGGAGCGTCGATATTGAATCCGTTGGCTCCGAACAGCTCGAACACATGGGACAGCGGCCTAGCTATGTCTGCAGCCACTTTCCCCGGCCCCCTGCCGCCGTTCTGAGGCACGGTCACCGAAGGGGGGTAAGGCGGGGGGGCTGCAAGCAGCACCGCCTTATCCGGCGAGGAGAGGTGCATCTTCAAGATCCGGTCGAGTATCAGGGCCGCTTGCGAGTGCCCGACCAGATCGATGGGCTTGGGTGTGCCCTGCAGCTGCGCGGCAACCACGCGGGCGGCGGCGGTGAGGTTGCCGTGCGTGGCGGACTCCCCGTACGTCGGCTGGCTGCGGTAGGAGATCACCCGTGTGCGCGAGCGTGAGAAGCCCAGCCTGCTGGGATCGATATCCGACAGGGCGCCGGTGGATGAGGTCGAGTTGATCCCCCCAAGCAGGGCCAGAGTTCCGGCAACGGCAGGCGCCGGCGGGCCGCCGTCTCTCACGAACCGGTCGAGGCCGGCCGAGCCGAAGACCACTACCACGACCATTCCCATCGCGATCGCTGCCCACGGGAAGCCGCCTGGAACCACGCCCGTGCGGAGGTGCTCCCGCCATCCGAGAAAGAAAGTCGCGTGCACCGGTCCACTTAGGAGGAGCACCACGGCGGCGGGCCACGCTCCGTGCCGGGCAAGCAGCGTCATTGCGGCGGCCAGCGCTCCGAGCACGTACACATAGGAAAGGAATCCCGAGACAGTAGGAGCCCGCCTCCGGGATCGGCCGGTGCCATTCGTCTCCCAGCCGGCCACGCTCCGAAGCAGCAGCCACGCGGGGACCACCCCCAGCACTGCTCCGACCCAGACGAAGGGGGCATAGCGCACGGCAACGCCGATGAAGAGAAAGATCGCGCCGGGGAGAAGGGCGAGGAGAGCGATCGCCGCAAGGAGACCCGCCCGTCTCCAGATCATCCCTAGCATGCTTTGCGTGCCACCTGCCAGCCACAGCGTCGCCGCCAATGCGAGAGACCGGATCGTCACACTCAGAACGAGGGCTCCGATGAACCACACCCATCCAGTTGCGTGCGCCAACGACTCTTTCAGATCGAAATAGACATCGATAGGAAAGACCCCCACTGCGGGCACGCTGACTCCGGTCGCGGGAAAGGCCCCCGCGGCGATCAATCCTGCCGCGATGGCTCCCTCCACAGCTAAAGGAGTTACTGCCAGGGGAGTTCTGCCGAGCGCGCGCAGCCCGGCAGCCAGGGTTCTCATCTCCGGCAGACTAGCTATATAGCTAGGCTCCGCTGACGTGGTGACCACCGAAGCACTAGAACCCAACGTCCCAAGGCCAACGACGCGATACGCGAGGTCCCGGATCGGTCCGGGCCCGTGGACCGCCGCCGATTGGATCGCGCTGACGATCATCACTGCGATCGGAGCCGGCATCCGCCTCTGGCGAGTTGCCATCCCGCCCGGCAGGATCTTCGACGAGACCTATTACGCCAAGGACGCGTGTTGGTACTTGAGGTCGTCGCCATCTTTGTGCGGGATCAGCGGGGAACAGACCGCCGTGCACCCGCCGCTCGGTAAATGGCTGATCAGCTGGGGGATCCGCTTCTTCGGATACAACTCGTTCGGCTGGCGCATCGCCTGCGTGGTCGCCGGTGTCCTGACGATCGCTCTTGTGTATGTGCTGGCTCGCAAGGTCCTGCACTCGACACTGGGGGCGGCCTTCTGCACCGGCCTATTCGCCATCGACTTCCTGCAGTTCGTTCAATCGCGCACGGCGATGCTCGACGTGTTCGTCCCCTTGTTCGGAGTGGCCGCGGTGTTATCCGTGGTCTTCGACAGGGATCGCCTGCTGGAGGGACGCCTGCACGAAGAAGTTGAACTGGACGCCGCCATCACCAGGCGCCACCGGCTGTGGCAGAGGCGATGGCGGCTGGCGGCCGGCGCGTCCGCAGGCGCAGCCACCGCATGCAAATGGTCGGGAGGTTTCATCCTCGTTGCGGTGATCGTTCTGTCTGTGGCATGGGAGATCGGGTCGAGGCGCGCCGAAGGGCTGTCGCACCCATGGCTCAGGATGCTCAATGAGGAGGGCGCCTCAATGGTGCTCTGCCTCGGCTTGGTGCCACTGGCCATCTACGTGCTCTCTTACATAGGCCGCCTGGACGGCGCCGTTCTGGCGTGGCCGTGGACCCAAGGATCGTGGCTGCGAGCGTGGTGGGAACGCCAGCTCTACATGGAGAGCTTTCACCACAACCTGACCGCGCAGCACTCCTACGAATCTCCCGCCTGGACGTGGCTTCTATTGAAGCGGCCGGTGTCGTACTTCTTCACCACAACGGCTACCGGGAAATACGACGAGATCTTCGCTTCGGGCGATCCGTTCGTGTGGTGGGCCGGGATCCCCGCTTTGATCTACGTCGCGATCGCGTGGGTTCGGTCACGAGACTTCGCCGGTCCCCACGGCTTGATCCTTACGGGGTTCATCACTTCCTATCTGCCATGGCTGTTCCCGCAGCTCGGGCGGCCGGCGATCTTCCTGTTCGACCTTCTGCCGGCGCTGCCATTCATGTACCTGGCCCTCGGGTACGCGGCGGTGCGCATCGGAC